>DIFM01000040.1 GCA_002419135.1 Dehalococcoidia bacterium UBA5748
TTATGATGCAGCTGGGCGCCGAAGGTGTTTTCGTCGGTTCCGGTATCTTCAAATCCGCCGACCCCGAGAAAAGGGCTAAGGCAATCGTAAAAGCCACCACTCATTATCAGGATTACAAGATAATTGCCGAGGTAAGCAAAAACCTCGGAGAGGCAATGCCGGGTATCGAAATCAAACAAATACCCGAAGACCAGCTGCTGGCATCGAGAGGATGGTAGACATACAGGAGGTTAGATTTGCCGAAGGTAATTAATGAAGAACTTGACGCACTTCTGGAGATTCTGCCCCCGCATATACGTCAACCGTTGCATCATCAGGAAAATATAAATGACCTGCTTGAAATAGTACTGGACCTCGGACGTTTCCCCGAAGCCCGCTTCCCCGGTGTCGATATCTGTCTCAGCAATCAGGAAGTAACCCAGGAAGATATCGACTATGTTACATCTCGAATCGGCAGTTTCGGCGATGATAACCGCGCCGGTATTGAGCGCACACTGCATCGCATTTCAGCCATACGCAACCGCAAGGGCAAAGTTGTAGGATTAAGTTGCCGTGCCGGACGCGCTGTTTTCGGTACAATAAAAATAATAGAAGACCTGGTGCAATCGGGTAAAAGCGTACTACTTTTGGGGAGGCCCGGTATCGGAAAGACCACTATGCTGCGAGAAGCGGCGCGTGTGCTTTCCGGCGATATGAAAAAACGTGTCGTAATAGTGGATACTTCAAACGAAATCGCCGGTGACGGCGATATTCCCCACCCCGCTATCGGGCGTTCACGCCGTATGCAGGTAATTACACCCGATATGCAGCACGCTGTTATGATTGAAGCGGTGGAAAACCATATGCCCGAAGTAATAATCATCGATGAAATCGGTACCGAACTGGAAGCGCAGGCAGCAAGAACCATTGCCGAACGCGGCGTGCAACTGATTGGAACAGCGCATGGCAATACGCTCGAGAATCTGATGCTTAACCCGACGCTTTCAGACCTTGTCGGTGGCATACAGGCGGTGACGCTGGGAGATGAAGAAGCAAAAAGGCGCGGCACACAGAAGACCATTCTGGAACGCAAATCCCCTCCCACCTTTAACATAGTAGTCGAGATACAGGACAGGTATCGGGTTGCTGTACACCCTGATGTAGGAGAATCTATCGATGCTTTGCTACGCGGTTTCCCGGTAGCTATGGAAATACGCTCTCTCGATGAAAACAGCGATGTGGTAATAAAAAAAGAAGAGCCTGTCGGCATGAAAGAAAAGCATCCCAAAGAGAAGCAAGATGTTACCGTTAAGAAACAGCCTTCACCGAAACTCTATCCTTTCGGTATAAACCGCGTCCGGCTGGAACAGGCTGCCAGAGAATTACATATAGCTTTGAATGTGGTAGATAATTTGAATGAAGCGGATATGATGATAACCTCCAAGTCCTATTACCGTAACAGACCTCAGAAAATACGCGATGCGGAAGCGGCAAACTTGCCGGTTTATGTTCTACGCAAGCATACTCCGGTACAATTAAAACAGATGCTGGCAACCATACACCCGACCGCTATCCTCAGCAAGAGTGAAGGCAGGGGAGATGCCCTGGGAATAGCTATTAAAGAAGCGGAAAAAGCAGTCGACATAGCAAAGGAAAGAGAAGAAGCTATTGAACTGAGCCCGCAAAGCGCCTACATCCGCCGCCTGCAGCATATTGTGGCGGAGAGAAACAACCTTTTATCCAAGAGTACCGGCAGAGAACCTAACCGAAGGGTAAGTATCTTTAAGGAATCATGATTATGTCATTATTCATTACTTTCGAAGGTTGTGAAGGAAGCGGCAAAAGTTTTCAATCCAATGTCCTTCATAAACTGCTTACCCGGGATGAAATACCTGCAATTCAGACCAGAGAACCGGGTGGCACTCCTTTGGGCGAAGATATTACCAAATGCCTCAAGTGGCAAACCGCACAAATATCCCCTCTATCGGAGTTATTGCTGTTTAATGCTTCACGCAGCCATCTGGTTGAAACCGTTATCAATCCGGCTCTCAAAGAGGGTAAAGTTGTCATCTGTGACCGCTTTACGGATTCCACTGTAGTCTATCAGGGATTCGGGCGGGAGCTCGATATGGAAACCGTCGAAAAAATAAACAATCTGGCTGCGGGAGGGTTGAAGCCCGACCTGACAATATTAATGGATATTCTGCCCGGCATCGGATTGGCTCGTAAACGCGGACAAAAACGGGACCGCTTCGAAAAAGAAAGCCTGACATTTCATAACAAAATTCGCAGAGGCTATCTTGAACTGGCAGCCAAAGAACCGAATAGGTGGCTGATAATCGACGCCTCAAAAAGCAAGGAGGATATTGCGCGCGAAATCTGGCAAAAGGTACGACAGTTATTGAAGCAAATAAACGGCGGGGAAATCGATATAGAGGATACTTTTTCAGCAGAAGAAACCGCGGAACCGGGCCATAGCGCAGAGGTCAACGAAAATACAGAAGGGAAGACAGTGGAATGAACAGCGTAGCTATCGCCTTAAGCGGCGGAGTCGATTCTGCTGTTGCCGCCCTGCTATTAAAAGATCGGGGGTATGATGTTTTCGGCATCACGATGTCTATTTCTGAATACAGCAACAAAAAAATTGAAACAGCCGCACAGGTTGCGGCAAAACTTGATATACCACACCACGTGATAGACCTCAAAACTGAATTCAATAATAAGGTAATTAAGCCTTTCTGTCATAATTACGGAGTCGGGAAAACCCCCAACCCCTGCGTACTGTGCAATTATTACATCAAATTCAATGCCCTGGCGGAGAAAGCCAAAGAACTTGGAGCAAATCTTTTAGCCACCGGCCATTATGCCCATATTTTAGAGACAGGGGATGGATTTAAACTGTTAAAAGGAATCGATTCTGTTAAAGACCAGTCGTATTTTCTCTATATGCTGGAGCAGGAACGGTTAAAAAATATACTAATGCCTTTGGGCGGCTTATCCAAGGCAGAGGTGAAAAAGATCGCTATCTGGCTGGGAATCGATACCGTTATAGAACATGAAAGCCAGGACATTTGTTTTATTCCGAATAACGGTTTTGATCAATTTATAAGTGAAAATGTAATTACGGAAAGTGGTAATATACTTGATGTAGATGGCAAGGTAATCGGACAGCACCAAGGATTGGCTTACTATACCATCGGACAAAGGCAGGGATTGGGATTGTCTTCGAATACCAGAAGATATATTATCAGGCTGGACTCCGACAGTAACACGATTATACTGGGAGAGCGCGAGCAACTATTTTTAACAAGGTTGCGTGCGGACAACCTGACATGGATATCGGGGAAAGTTCCCTCTCTAATGGAACAAATATCAGCCAAAATCCGTTATAGAGCTCCTGAATCACCCGTTAAAATAAGATTTATCGATGACTATTGTGAAGTCGAATTCGAACAACCCCAGTGGGCAATAACTCCGGGACAATCTGTAGTTTTTTACCGTGGGGACGAGGTGCTGGGGGGAGGAATAATCGAAACTCCTAATGCATCGATGAGTTAATACGGACATCTTTTCACATTTTTAGTGCAAAAACGGAAATAAAATGTCGAATAATTTTGAACTTGATTTATGGCTGGAAAAGCTATCGGAAAGCCTTAAAAAAAACTTCGGCGCCAGATTACTTCTGGTAGCACTGGTTGGTAGCAGGGCTAGAGACGATTCAAATGCTCAAAGCGATGTGGATATAAACGTCATTCTGGATAAAGTAACATCGGATGATACTACACTGTATCGTGATATTATTGACGATATGCCCGACGAATATTATGCCTGCGGCTATTTAGGCAGCCTCGACGAAATCAAAATATGGCCCAGATACGACCTGGTGTCTTTTCACTACGGCAGTCGCATACTCTACGGGAATGCAAACGATGTTATAGGTCCGATATCAGCGCTGGATATCCGCAACAATGCTATGGCCACTCTTACATATATCAACCATACCAGCAGGCATTCCCTGATATACGATAAGGATTTTTTGCAATCGGCGAATGCGATGAGAGAGATGTATAAATCAACTTTCTTTGTAATACAAGACTGGTATTTTCTTAAATACGGCAATTTTGTAGCCAGAAGAAAAGAATTGCTCAAACGGCATATCACAGCCGAAGACAGATTGGTTTTAAAACGCTATGAAAACTGGGAAGCCGATGAAAAATTAAGAACGGGAAACCCTCTGGATACAGTCCGGTTATTAGAGCGCTGGAGCACACAGATGTTATACAGGTTTTCGGTAATGCATATAAACACCGATTCATATAATTAACTATTTTTTTCTCCGGCAAATAATTATTGAAATATGTATAATAGACAGGTTGTAATCTCGGGAAAGGATTTTTATTGAAAGCTGTTTGTAAACCGACATTCGATGAAGAGCAATTGCTGTCATCGCAGGGCTTCTGCTATATAGCAGGGGTTGATGAAGCAGGACGCGGTTGCCTGGCAGGGCCTGTAGTAGCGGCGGCTGTCATTCTACCTTCTGATACCAACGGCGATTGGACCAGTCAGATAATGGACAGTAAAATGCTGACTGCGGAAAAACGCGAATACCTGTTTTCTTTTATTCAGGATAATGCAGTCTCCTGTGGAATTGGCATTGTATCGAACGAAATTATCGACGTTGTTAATATTCTTCAGGCCACTAAAATGGCTATGAGACAGGCGATTGAACAACTGAACCCGCAACCGGATACCCTTCTGATAGATTTCTTGAAGTTGCAGGACGTCCCCCTCCCCCAGAAAGGCATCCCCCACGGAGATGGTTTATGTTTCTCGATTGCCTGCGCCTCGATAATAGCCAAAGTCTACCGCGACAGGCTGATGAATGAAATGGATATTTTGTATCCGGGTTACGGATTATGTAAACATAAGGGCTACTGGACTGCCGACCATATATCCTGCATTAACAAACTCGGCCCCTGCCCCATCCACCGCCGCACCTTCCAGCCGATAAAAGGTATGTACCTGCGTTGAAGCTGTCGCGCAAAGATGTCGGCAAACTGGGGGAAACACTTGCCGCCGAATATCTAAAGAATAACGGACTGGATATTATCGAAATCAATTACCGCTGCCCCTGCGGGGAAATCGATATCATTGCACAGGAAAAGGATTACATCGTATTTACGGAAGTTCGCACCAAGACCGGAAATCTGTTCGGTACGCCTGAAGAATCAATGTCAGAAATCAAGAAAAAGCACCTTATAGACACCGCCTACACCTATCTTGACGAGAGGGATAAAATGCAATCGAACTGGCGCATAGACTTCATAGCGGTAGAGTTGGACCGCAGCAATAAACCCACACGAATCGAGCACTACAGGGATGCGGTTGAGGGATAACATACTCAATCCGTTCGTGGTGAGCTTGTCGAACCATAACGGCGGCGAATATCGAATTGCATTCAGATACTTCGCTACGCTCAGTATGACAATTTATGTAATGTCATTCTGATACCACGAAGGGTGGACGGATTTTTTTATTTGGATTATATCCACCAAGCCATTCGCAGTAACATATTCAATCCGTTCGCGGTGACACACTCAAGCCGTTCGTGGAGCTTGCCCTGCGTGTTATAAGTATTAAAATAATCATTTCCCACCCCTCCCCCATTATGTTAAAATTAAACGTATTTTTAAGACTGTCCGTAATTCCGGAGCAAATAAATGGTCTCGCCCGAAGGATTACCGAATCAGAGCCTGCGTATTATCGATGCCAATTTAAACCGCATCGGCGAGAGCCTGCGTTTGCTTGAAGACGTTGCAAGGTTAATCCTCAATGATGCCAATCTGTCTAAAAAGCTGAAAGCCATAAGGCACAATCTGGAAGACGTCGATTTCAATTTCAAAAAACAGCTGTTGCAAGCCAGACAGGCGGACTCCGATGTCGGCGCAGAAATTAAGGTTGACCGGCAACTGGGAAAAAGAGACCTGCCTACAGCAGTCATCGCCAACAGCCGGCGTATCGAACAATCGCTCAGGGTTATCGAGGAACTGGCAAAAACCCCCGATATTGCATTGGGCTCAAACGAATTCGAAAAAGCGCGTTTTGAACTCTATACCATAGAAAAAGGACTGGTATCGAGGCTTTTAAGGAAAGATAAGGCGGACAGGATAAAGGGATTGTATGTCATTGTCGATACGGATTCGCTAAAAGGTCGCAACCATTTGGACATTGCCAAAAAGATTCTGGAAGGCGGTACAAAAATAGTCCAGCTGCGTGATAAAACCACCCATAAAAAGGACCTGTTATCAATAGCGGTTGAATTAAATAGGTTATGCAGAGAATATAACGCACTTTTTATAGTAAATGACTACATAGACATAGCCATTGCTTCCGATGCCGACGGCGTGCACATCGGGCAGGATGATATTCCTTTGCCAATAGCCCGTAGACTTATGCCGATGGATAAAATAATCGGTTATTCTGTTTACACTCCCGAAGAAGCCGTTAACGCACAGCAAGACGGGGCGGATTACATCGCCACCTCAGCCATCTATCCTACCTGCTCGAAAGCAGACGTAAAAGTAATAGGGCTTGAGGGACTGCAGCGAATAAAAGATAAGTCGATTGTGCCATTAGTTGGATTAGGAGGCATAACTTATGATAATATATCTGAGGTAATTTCTTACGGTGCCGATTCTGTAGCTGTAATTAGCGCCATACTGGGAGCTCGCTCTCCGGATGAAGCCACCAGACAGTTAATAAAAAAGATGGGTTTAACGAATGAGTGAACTTGCAGATAAACTGGATACAATTTCCGGAATAATCAGAACAGATTTTTCCGAGAAAGACGCTGCCCGAGAGAAATCAATCCCTCTTTGCCGTGAAGCTATCCGTTACTGCGGAAACGCCATCAGAGCGATACACAGACAGGAATTCGATAAGGCAAAGGACATGTTGCAAACCGCAAAAACATTGCTGACAGAAGCTGAAAATGCTATCAGCAATTGCAGCGAACTCAGAAACACCGGATTTCTACACGATGCCCAGAAAGAATTGGCGGAAGGTTACGCAACCTATGCCCTGATAACAGGAGGGAAACTACCTACACCCGATGAACTCGGCGTAGATTATGCCGCTTATCTAAACGGACTGGGAGAAGCAGTCGGTGAACTGAGGAGATACCTCCTCGACGGGCTCAGAAAAGGTGATCAGTCGCGCGGAGAAGAACTGCTGGAAGCTATGGACGATATCTACAATACACTGGTCACTATAGATTTCCCGGATGCCATTACCGGCGGACTGCGACGCACCACCGATAATTTCCGCGGTGTGCTTGAAAAAACGCGCAGCGATTTAACTTTGATGATAAGGCAAAAAAGCCTTGAAAATAAATTAGAAAAATATAACGAAAGGAGAGTTTAATTTGAATCTATTTTTAGTAATCCTATCTGGAGTAGTGGGTTTGGCTGTTGCCGGATTCCTGGCATATTACGTGTTGAAACAGCCTCAGGGCTCCCAAAAAGTAAGGGAAATTTCAGCCGCCATTAAAGAGGGGGCGCTGGCATTCCTGGGAAGAGAGTACCGCACCATGGCAATCGTTATTGTTATAGTTGCCATAGTACTCGCCGTTGTTCCCGCTTTGGGTTGGCAGGTCTCTGCCGCCTTCATTTTCGGAGCAATCTGTTCGGGGCTTGCCGGCTTTGTCGGTATGAGTATCGCCATTAGGGCTAACTCAAGAACCGCCGCAGCAGCGGAACAGAGCCTGAATCACGGCTTGCGTGTTTCTTTCAGAAGCGGTGCCGTGATGGGTTTATCGGTAGTCAGTATCGGCATACTCGGTTTAAGTATTCTTTATCTTGTTTTCGGCGCCGATGCCAACTTCCTGGCAATCATTCCGGGCTACGGCTTCGGAGCCTCTTCTGTAGCCATATTTGCCAGAATCGGAGGAGGTATCTTTACCAAAGCAGCGGATACCGGCGCCGATATTGTCGGCAAGGTTGAAAAAGGTATTCCCGAAGACGACCATCGCAATGCCGCCGTTGTAGCCGATTTTGTCGGTGATAATGTCGGCGATGTTGCCGGTATGGGCGCCGACCTCTTCGAATCATATGTAGATTCGATTATTGCCACCATGACACTCGGTATGATAGCCGTCTTCTCAACGTCGCTCGGTATATCGCTCGTTCCCGATACTGAAACGGCATGGTTCCTGCCGCTTCTGGTAGCTGCCGGAGGTATTTTGGCCTCAATTATCGGTATTTTTGTAATCAGGGTCGGCGAAAAGCTTCAAATGAAAGCATTGTTGAATGCGCTCCGCAAAGGCACCTTTGTCGCTACGATTTTATCGGGTATTTTCGCCTTTTTGGTTGTTTACTTCATGGATGCCAGTATGAACGTCTTTTGGGCGATTCTGACCGGCCTCATTGCCGGTGTTTTGATCGGTGAAAGCACCAACTATTACACTTCTTATGTTTACAAACCTACCCTTGAGATTTCTAAGGCATCACAGACCGGAGCCGGAACCAATATCGTCAGCGGTTTCGCCAATGGTTTAATGAGCACTCTTATTCCTATTGTCATTATTGTCATAGCTATTTTAGTTGCCTATGAATTCGGCGATATGTACGGTATTGCCATCGCCGGAGTCGGTATGCTGGCAACGCTGGGTATTCAGGACGCCACAGATGCTTACGGCCCGGTTGCGGATAATGCCGGCGGTATCGTTGAAATGTCAGGGTTGCCTGAAGAAATCAGGAACAGAACCGATGCCCTGGATTCGCTCGGCAACACCACTGCCGCAACGGGCAAGGGTTATGCTATCGGCGCCGCCGGACTTACTGCGCTGGCTCTGCTCTTTTCTTATACACAGGCAGTCGGCATTGAAGCTTCAGAAATCAGCCTGCTCGACCCGCATGTCATTGCCGGTCTCTTCCTCGGCGGTTTATTACCGGCTGTTTTCTGCGCTTTGACATTAAAATCTGTCGGTAGGTCCAGTTTCTCTATCGTTAACGAAGTCCGCCGCCAGTTTAAAGAAATGCCCGGAATTATGGACAATACCGAAAAACCGGATTATGCCAAATGCGTCGATATCTGTACCAGGGATTCCATCAAGGAAATGATTCTACCGGGTGTTATCACGATTCTTTCCCCGGTTGTTATCGGTCTGGTACTCGGACCGGTAGCCCTGGGCGCATTCCTTATCGGCGCCATTATAACCGGCCTTGTACTGGCTATTACTTTTGCCAATGCCGGCGGTTCATGGGATAACGCCAAGAAATGGGTGGAAACCGGAGCTTACGGCGGCAAGGGTTCCGATGCCCACAAAGCAGCCGTTGTCGGCGATACTGTGGGAGACCCGATGAAAGACACATCAGGTCCTTCCTTGAACATCATGATTAAGTTGACCTCGATCATCGCTCTGGTCATCGCGCCGATTCTGGTCGATTTCACAGGGCTTTTATAAGAATCTAAGTTAAAAAAGGATTACCCCGGCGCTCGGCTCCGATAGTAGTTTTCGGTCCGTGCCCGGGGTAAACTATTGTTGCATCATCAAGCGTCAATAACTTTGTCTTGATACTTTTTATTATTGTATTGTAATCACCGCCGGCCCTCGGCAAATCGGTTCTGCCGATACTGCCGTTAAAAAGGGTGTCCCCGCTGAATAAAACTCCCTCGCCGAAAAGGCAGATACCGCCCCGTGAATGGCCCGGCGTATGAATAACCTTAAACTTCAGTTCACCGATTTTCAATATATCCCCGTCATTAAGCAGAATATCCGGTTCGTTTACGGGATTGCATTCAATTCCAAACATGTCACACAAGCCTTCATCTTTCATTAAAGAGATATCATCGGCATGGATGGCAATGTCGGCATCCGTAGCCGCTTTCAATTCATTGGCAGCCCCGATATGGTCTCCGTGTCCGTGAGTTAATACAATCGTTTTTATTTGCAGACCGAGGTTGCGGATTTCCGAAATAATCCTGCCGGCATCACCGCCGGGGTCGATAACCATGCCTGTTTTTCCCTTTTCACAACCGACGATATAACAATTTGCACATAAAGGTCCAACCTCCAGAGACTTCAATATCATGTTTCTTTCTCCTCCTTACGCTCACTTTATTATTCTATTCTAACATCAGGTTATACAGGTAACAAATTAAAAATGTAATATAATTGCAAATAAAGATTATGAATGGTATAAATAATAAATGGCTAAAATCATAAATGATTCCAATAATAATCCTGCTAAAAACCCGCTAACCAAAGCATTTAATTGGATTTGGCGACTTTTCAGTTCGGCAAAACTGGCTATCGCGCTCATACTGCTAATTACAGTTTTAAGTGTTATTGGTATATTTACCTCCGTTGAGCTATTCTCATCATGGTATTTTGTTGCTGCCGGCACCCTTTTAATGCTGAATATCTTAATATGCAATATCAACCGCTGGAAAGGTATTCAAAAAAGCCTGAAGGGCGGTCAAATAAAACAATCAGAAAACTTTTTCGAAGGGAAAGATAAGACAGCGGGGATCAAAGATTTCCAATATGATGCCTCACAGGTACTGGAAGCGGCAAAATCAACGCTTCAAAAACGGGGCTACCGGTTGCGTTTTGAAGACGATGCCGGCAATACTTATATTGCAGCGGATAAAAACAGGTTCTTTATACTCGGCACATATCTCAGCCACCTAAGCATCATCCTTTTAGTACTGGCTTACATCATCGGCAGCACATTCGGTTTCCGCGAGTCCGGGTTCATCGTTGTCGAAGGCGAAACGAAAGAAGTAGGCTATGATACCGGTTTATCTCTGAATCTAATTTCATTCACCGATTCATACTATGAGGACGGAACTCCGTCGGATTATCGCAGCGATGTAGTTATATATAAAAACGGAGTTGAAGTTACCCAAACTGCAATTAGAGTCAACCATCCGTTAACTTATGAGGGGATACGCTTTTACCAGTCCTTTTTCGGACCCGCAGCCGCTGTAGAGGTAACAAAAAACGATGAGATAGTATTCTCAGGGAAAGTAGCCTTTTATAGCAGTTTCGGCAGTTACGGATATTACCGTAATATTGGTTTTATTGATATAGATGAATCGAAACTATCACTTGCCATTATTACTCCCTCTTTCAACACACCGGACCCGATGATACCGGATGGACAACTGGCGGTTTTAGCCTATAAAGACGGGGTAGAACTGGGAGTTAATATACTGGAGAAAATGATTCCCCTTGAAATAGAGGATGTCGCGCTTACTTATCTTTCCGATTTACAGTATTCGGGATTTCAGGTTAAGAATGACCCTGCAAATGCGCTGGTATGGATTGCCTGCTCACTGTTTATTGTCGGTTTGGCAATGGTATTTTACTTCCCGCACAGGCAGATATGGCTGCTAATAAAAAACACATCCCCGGGAAATAGCAGATTATTCGTCAGATTTATGGCTTTAAAAGCTTTTAACACTACAGCTACTTTACAGGAACTGGTATCAGAAATAGAAATCCGGTTAAATGACGATAACAGCAATAAACGAGGAGTTCATTATGGATAACATCGAGACTATTTCATTGGTATTCTCTATAATAGGAATAATACTCTCCATTGTTTTTTACATGATAGCCTTTATCAGAAAACGAAGCCAAACTTCGAACCATGAAGGTACAACGTCTAAGAATAACGTCTCCGTTAAATCATGGTTTGATATAACGGCAAACATCACCGTAGTAATTGCTATTATTTTTATCACTGTTGCTATGATAAGCAGAGCTATCGAAACAGGACACGGCCCGTTTTCAAATATGTATGAATTTGCTCTGGCTTTCTCCTGGGGCATAATACTTGCCGGCTTTGTTTTTCACTTGAAGTATAAAACCGGTTCGGTATTAAATATCAGTTTGATAATCGCCCTGCTACTTCTTATCTTCGCCAGGGTTCAGTACACGCCGCCTAACAACCTTATGCCTGCCTTACAACAAAGCGCCCTGCTTTCGGCACATGTTGCTTCAGCGGTAGTTGCATACGGAACACTGACAATCGGATTTGTAGCGGCTGTTTTATACCTGATTCAGAACAAATATAACTTAAATTGGCTGCCGGAGCTGGAAGTGCTGGATAACATTACATATAAATCGGTTATTATCGGTTTTCCTTTCTTAACACTGCTGATTATACTGGGTGCCCTGTGGGCAGATATCGCCTGGGGCAGATACTGGGGCTGGGACCCTAAAGAAACTGCCAGTTTGGTTACCTGGTTGATATATGCAGCGTATATGCACACCAGATTGCTAAAAGGATGGAAAGGGGTTCGTGCCAGCATACTGCTTATAGCCGGATTTCTGGCAATTGCGTTTACCTTCTTCGGTAATTATATTTTCAGCGGATTGCACAGTTATTAAAATTATAACATTATTGTTATTTAGCTACTGTAACAAATTATGTTATTAGTTTGCGCATTATATGGTATTTTGCTAAACTAGTATCTGCGCGGGCCGTTAGCTCAGTTGGTAGAGCACCTGACTTTTAATCAGGGTGTCACAGGTTCGAGACCTGTACGGCCTACATCGTAACTCCTCGTTTTTTGCTAACATTTTGCTAACAAACCTTCCTATTTCATTGCTTTTTATATTCTACTTGAATAAACTTCCCACGACCTTACGG
>DIFM01000036.1 GCA_002419135.1 Dehalococcoidia bacterium UBA5748
TAAAAAAGCCGTTAATAAATTGAATTGAAAGAACACATTTTTTCAATTATACAGCGCTACTGGCTTTTTCAGAGGTTCCTTAGTATTGTTTACATATGGTGGAGATATTGAAATACCTCTAAGAATAGTGAATTTAGTAAGGGAATTTTGTGATAAGTTTTCGGTTCTTATACCATATAGTGCTTATAGCGCAGGAACTTTATTGGCAATGGGAGCTGATGAAATAGTAATGACTCCTTTAGGGGTGTTAGGGCCTATTGACCCAACGAGAACTCATCCGTTACTTCCTACTAGAGCGGGAGCACAGCAAGCAGAACCGATTTCAGTGCAGGATATGAGACATGCTATGAAATTTATTACCGAAACAGCTGCACCAAGTGGGAATCATATATATACACCTGAAGCTATGGCACAAATAGTAATAGCATTGTTTGATAAAATACATCCTTTAGCAATTGGTGCAATTGAACAATCATATGCATTAGCGAAATTAATAGGTATAAAATGTCTTAGTACGCATATGGACTCTATACAAGAAAAGGATAAGATTGAAAGAATTGTGAATACACTGTGTGATGATTATAAATCTCATTCATTTCAGATTAGTAGGAAAGAAGCTAAAGATATCGGATTAAAGGTAGTTGATGCAAATATAGCGGAAGATGTAGCATTAATGAATATATTAAAATTTTACACGACTAGAAATATTACCATTCCCACAAATCCAATAGCTGGTCAGAATTTTAAGACGAATATTGCATGGCTAGATTCTATATCTATGCAAATGCATTGTGAAGCAGATATGAAAAAAGAACAAAACGGACAAATAATACCACTAAGTGATAAATGGCTTCTCTATTAACTAGAATACGTGAACAGTATCTTCTTCCGCGGCCTTTTGTAAATATTCAATAGGGGTTTCCATTATAAAAGTATGACTGCGATAAATATCAGTATATGAGGCTGCTCTATAACTTGATTGGGTATAATTAACATCAGCCATCATTAGAATCTTAACCTGTGATTGTGCTTCAGTCATAGTAATAGTCAGATTATCCTCTTTATCCATAACAACTCCTTAGTATAATATCTGCTATTTCAAGTAACGATTGTAATATAACCATTAACGGTTGTCAATCATCATACTTGATATATCTCGTTAAATGAATTTATCGAGGTGTCTTGAATAGCTGTGGGGGGAGTGGTACTAAACCACAATCTCTCTGTGCCTGATGCTATGGCACTGGATATTGACAGCGACGGGTAAGCTGGCGATGTGGGTGGGCATGGTTTCGGCATGCACGGCAAGGGCGGTGGTGTTGCCTCCGAACCCCAGCGGTCCGATGCCAAGTCTGTTTACTCTCTCCAGTACTTCTCTTTCCATTTTGGCGGTTTCGGGGTCGTGGCTGGGTTTGCCGGTATCGCGTAGTAGCGCTTCTTTTGCCATAAGAGCCGCTTTTTCCAGCGTGCCGCCGATGCCGAGTCCTATGATAATAGGGGGGCAGGGGCTGCCGCCGGCTTCCTCAACGGCTTTTAATACTGTTCTGATAATGCCTTCGGTTCCTTCGCCGGGTTTCAGCATAGCTACCGTGCTCTTGTTCTCGGCGCCGCTTCCTTTTGACATAACGCTGATTTTTAATCTGTCTCCGGTGGCAATCTTGGTATGGATAACAGCCGGGGTGTTGTCGCCGGTATTTTTTCTATGCGAGAAGGGGTGTTCAACAATCGATTTACGCAGGTATCCGTCTTTGTATCCCTTTCTGACCCCTTCGTTAACAGCATCATTCAAGTCACCGTCCGTGATATGAACATCCTGTCCGATTTCGAGAAATACTATGGCGGTGCCGCAGTCCTGACACAGTGGAATGGTATCTTTTTCGGCAATCGAGGCGTTTTGGATAATTATATCCAGAGCTTCCTTGCCGAGAGGGGATATTTCTTTATCGCGGGCATTTTTTAAGGCTGCGAGGGTGTCATCTCCCAGTTTGTAGTTAGCTTCCTGTATCATACCGGAGATGGCTGCGGTGATTTCTGCGCTCTTTACTTCTCGCATTTATTTGTTAATCCCTTTTTTATTAACTGTCATTTCGGAGGGAGAGAAGCGACAATATAAGCCTTCCCCTTGGGGAAGGTGGCAGTCCCGATTCATCGGGATGCCGGATGAGGGTCGATTATTTTTATCCCTCATCAGTCTCACTTCGTTCGACAGCTTCCCCCGAGGGAAGCCTTTTATATATTTCCCAGTGTATTAACCAATGCCCGTACAGCTTCCGACGATTTTTTGAGGGCTTCGAATTCTTCTTCAGTCAGTTTAAAACGGACTATTTCCTCTATGCCGTTGCTGCCAAGCTTAACGGGAACGCCGATTACCACATCCTCCAGGTTATATTCGCCCTCCAGATAAGCGGCACAGGGCAGGATTTCTTTCTTGTCGAGAATAATTGTTTCAGCCATGCGGGCGGCGCTGGCAGCCGGAGCATAGAAGGCGCTGCCGGTCTTTAGGAAGCCCACGATTTCGGCCCCTCCGTTTACAGTCCTTTCTATCAAACTGTCGATGGTTTTTCTCGGTAGCAAGTCGGTAATAGGTTGTCCGTTGACAGTTGCAAATCCGGGTATAATTACCATATTCTGCCCATGCTCACCCAGCACATAAGAATTGACTTCCGTCATAGGCACGTTCAATTCCAGTGCTATGAAGCTGGAAAGCCTGGCACTGTCCAGCACTCCCGAAAGTCCCAGTACACGGTTTTTAGGGAATCCGCTGGCCTTCAAAGCCAGATAAGTCATGGTATCGACCGGATTGGTAACGATAATTATAATGCAATCCGGAGAGTATTTAACGATATTTTTAGTAACCTCTTTTACAATCCCGGAATTAATTTTTATCAGGTCATCGCGGCTCATTCCCGGTTTTCTGGCAACCCCGGACGTGACGATAACCACATCCGACTTTGCTGTGTCTTCATAATTGTTGCTGCCGATGATTATCGAATCGAAACCTGTGACGGGGGCGGATTGCTGTAAATCGAGGGCTTTACCCTGGGGAAGCCCCTCGATAATATCCAAAAGCACGATATCGGAGATATTTTTTACAGCAAGACACTGTGCCAGGCTTGCGCCGACATTGCCGGCGCCGACAACGCTGATTTTAGGTCTCATTATTTTATATTCTCCAGTTTCTCGATTACGGCATCGGCAACCTGTGAGGTGCCTACCGCTGAATCTGTTTCGGAGTCGGGTTTCAAGTCATAGGTAATGTACTTACCCTCTGCAATAACGTCGGAAATGGCTTTTTCCAATTTTACGGCGGCCTCCGCTTCGCCGATGTGTTTTAACATCATAACTCCCGATAGCATCATCGCCATTGGATTAACCTTGTTTAAACCCTTGTATTTCGGTGCGCTGCCATGAGTCGGTTCAAAAAGAGCAACCTGCTCGCCGATATTGGCGCCGGGTGCAACTCCCAATCCACCGACCAGACCGGCACACAGGTCGGAAAGGATGTCTCCGTAAAGGTTGGGGCAGACAATCACGTCGAACCGCTGCGGGTTTTTTACCAGCTGCATGGTCATGTTATCGACAATCCGGTCTTCGAATTCTATTTCGGAGTAGTCGGCGGCTATTTCTCGTGCGACGGCTAAAAACAGGCCATCGGAAAATTTCATTATATTTGCCTTATGTATAGCGGTTACTCTCTTCCTGCCTTCATTTCTGGCATATTCAAAAGCATACTTTATAATGCGCCTGCTTCCGGTTTCGGATATCGGCTTGATGCTGATTCCGGAGTCTTCCCTGATATCGGCTCCGCTCTTTTCGGAGATGAATCTAATAACCTCCTCCGTCTGCGGTTTGCCTTTTTCAAATTCTATGCCGGCATAGAGGTCTTCCGTATTCTCCCTGACAATCACAATATCGATATCCTTATAGAGAGTAGGAACTCCTTCATAGCTTTTGCAGGGCCGGACACAGGCGTACAGTTCGAGCTGTTTGCGCAGTGCCACGTTGACGCTGCGGAAACCCGAGCCGACCGGGGTAGTAACCGGGCCTTTAATGGCAATTTTATTTTTGCGTATAGATTCCAATACATGCTCGGGGAGGGGAGTGCCGTATTCCTCCATCACCTCGATACCGGCATGAACAATATCCCAGTTGAACCTGACACCGGTAGCTTCCAGCACCCTCTTGGTGGCATTGCTGACTTCGGGTCCGATACCGTCACCGGGAATAAGTGTAATGTTATGAGCGTTGGTCATTTAAAAAAGCCTCCTGGATTTACATCTGGAAATCGCCGTATTTCTTGATATACGGCATAAGTCCGCCTTCATTCAATATACTGAGCATGGCATCCGGTATTTTGTTAAAGACAAGCCGGTTGCCGTTGGTTTTATCTATAATAGTGCCCTCTTTCAAATCAACTTCCAGTTCATCGCCGTCATCAATCTTATCGGTATCGCAAATCAGAACCGGAAGCCCGCGGTTAATGGCATTTCTGAAAAAGATGCGCGCCACCGATTTGGCAAGCACCGCGCTGACGCCTGCCATCTTGATTACCAGCGGGGCGTGCTCGCGGCTGGAACCGAGCCCGAAGTTATTGCCGCCGACCACGAAATCGCCCTCTTTTACACGGGAGGCAAAGGTGGGGTCGGCATCCTCCAAAACATGTTTCGCCAGTTCGGGAAGGTTGCTTCTTAAATGTGCCAGCCTGCCGGGAACGATGTGGTCTGTGGAGATATTGTCGCCGAATTTAAAGGCTTTTCCATGCATTAAAGCACCTCCCTGGGGTCGCTAATTTCACCTGTCAATGCGGTGGCAGCAGCCGTCGCCGGGCTGGCAAGATAGATAAAGGAGTTCGGATTACCCATCCTGCCCTTGAAATTGCGGTTGGCGGTTGACAGGCAGGCTTCATTATCTCCCAGCACTCCCTGGTGCAAACCGAGGCATGAGCCGCATCCGGGCGGCAGAATTATAGCGCCGGCGTCCAGTAAAATATCGGCATATCCCTTTTTAATCATCTGCTTCAGAATTGTCCTCGAAGCCGGTGTTATGAGTAACCTGGTGGAAGGGTGTCTTTTCCTTCCTTTTAATATGGAAGCGGCAATTTCGAAATCCTCGATTCTGCCGTTGGTGCAGGTGCCTATGGCTACCTGCTGTATTTTAGTGCCTTTCAAATCCTTAGCCGGAGCCGTGTTATCAACAGTATGCGGTTTGGATACGGTGGGCTCCAGTTCGGATACATCGATATTTACGGTTCTTTCATAAACCGCATCGGAATCTGCAGCGAAAGGTTGATAATTGTCTTCACGTCCCTGCGCTTTAAGATATTCCCTGGTTATCTCATCGGAAGGGAACAGCCCGACTTTGGCACCGGCTTCGACTGCCATATTGGCAATCGTCAATCGGTCTGCGATGGGCATATTGTCAACTGTTTCGCCGGCAAACTCCAGCGCTTTATAGGTTGCTCCGTCCGCTCCGATAAGCCCGATTAAATGCAGTATCAAATCCTTGGCATAAACATATTTCGGGAATTGCCCGGTGCAGACGATTCTGATTGTTTCCGGCACCCTGAACCAGGTTTTTCCCAGCGCCATGGCAACCGCTACATCGGAGGAGCCCATACCGGTGGCAAAAGCCCCGAGTCCTCCTGCTGTTACCGTATGCGAGTCTGCCCCGACAATCACATCTCCCGGTGCGGCAATGTTTTCGGCAACCAACTGGTGGCAAACACCGTCTCCGGCATCGGACAATACACATCCGGTCTTTTGTGAAAAATCTCTTAAAGTGATGTGGTCTGTGGATAACTGGCTGTTGGGGCTGGGGGCGGCGTGGTCGATAAAAAGAACTGTTTTTGACGGATTTGCCGGTTTTTCAAAGCCGTTATTTAAAAACTCACGTACCGTCAAAGGTCCGGTAGTATCCTGTACAAAAGCCAGGTCTACCGGAGAAATAACGATATCTCCGGAAGTGACATCCGTTCCCGATTTTGAGCTCAGAATCTTTTCAGCCAGTGTTTTTCCCATAGTTAGTTACCTTTCGAGTAAGGAATATTTATGCAACAGTATACCCCTTTTCATTTTCAAAAGTAATAATCACGATATAAAAGAGGTGTTAATCGATTACAGCCAGGACGTCGTCGCGTTCGACGTGATCTCCTGCCTTGAATCTGATTTCCTTTACCTTGCCCTTGGCGGTTGCCGGCAGGTCAATTGCCATTTTCATAGCTTCAATGACAGCGACTATATCGCCTTCTTTAACGTCATCGCCAACCTTTACGGAATAGCTGATGACCAGTCCCGGCATAGGCGCCACAATGGCTGTTCCGTTGACAGACGCATCTGCTGCGGGCGCTGTCTGAGCCGGTTGTGCCGGTGCTGATGCAGGTGGAGCCGTATTTGCAGGCTGAGCTGCTTGAGCAGGTGCCGCTGCAGGTGCCGGGGGTGGTGCCGGCGGGGCAACAACAGTTGCCGGGTCCACAAGCTTACCGGCTTTGGCTTTTGCGATTAATTCGTCTTCTTTCTTGATATCCTCCATCTTTTTCCCTTTGGTTTCGGGAGGAGGAGTTTCAAGCCCGTATTTCCACTTGAGGAAGCGCATACCGGTAGTCGGATAAAGTGCATAGGTCAGCACATCTCCTAAATTGCGCGCAATATGCGCGGTATCTTCATAAGCCTTTTCCATCTCGGGTTCCAGGATATCTCCGGGCCTTTCGGTAATCGGTGTTTCGCCCCGTTCATAACCTTTTAGAACAGTTTTCTGGATATCGGGTGCAATAGGTACCGGGGTTCTTCCATACAGACCGTAAACAAGGTCTTTTACCTGGGCTGAAATAACCTTATATCTGCCGAAGAGGACGTTCTGAACTGCCTGAATACCTACTATCTGGCTGGTAGGCGTTACCAGCGGAGGATAGCCGAGCTCTTTTCTGACTTTGGGTATTTCGGCATAGACCTCGCCGATTTTGTCCAGCGCCTTAGCCTCTTTAAGCTGTGAAACCAGATTGGATATCATACCGCCGGGAACCTGGTGAACCAGTACCTCGGTATCGATGGCTGCCATCTTGTTGGTTGCCATATAATCGCGGTACTTGGGAGCGATGGATTCGAAGTATTCACCCAATTTAACCAGTTGCGACATATCGAGCCCGCTGTCCCGGTCGGTGCCCTGAAGGGCAGCTACGAAAGGTTCGACTGCCGGGTGGGAGGTGCGCAGGGCGAATGGAGCCAGTGCAGTATCGATGATATCTACTCCGGCTTCGATGGCTTTCAGCATGCTCATAGAAGCCATGCCGCTGGTATAATGGGTATGCAGGTGCACCGGTATCTTGATTTCTTTTTTAAGTGCCGATATCAGAGCATAAGCGTCGTCGGGACGAATTAAACCCGCCATATCTTTTATACAGAGTGTATCGGCTCCCATCTCCTCCAGTTTTATAGCCTTGTTGATATAGTAGTCGAGGTTATAAACCGGTCCTCCCATTTTGGATTCGGTTAACGAATAGCACAGCGATAATTGTGCATGCTTTCCGCTCTCTTTAATGGCTTCCAGTGCCACTTCAAAATTGCGTTCATCGTTTAAAGCATCAAAAACTCTAAAGATGTCTATACCGGTTTTAGCGGCATGCTTTACAAAAGCAGTCACTACGTCATCGGCATAGTTACGGTAGCCGACCAGGTTTTGCCCTCTTAGAAGCATCTGCAGAGGTGTTTTCGGAGCCAGCCATTTGATGGCGGAAAGCCTTTCCCACGGGTCCTCATTCAAATACCTGGTGGGGACATCGAATGTAGCTCCTCCCCAAACCTCAAGCGAATAAAAACCGGCTTTATCCATCTCCGCCGCAATAGGCAGCATATCTTCCGTTCGCATACGGGTAGCCAACAGTGATTGATGCCCGTCGCGCAGTGTAACATCTGTAAATTTTAACGGATTCTTATTCATAGTTGTCCTTTCTTTTTATGACTGAATAGTTATTATTCATACATAAAAAACTATTTGGATGATAGAATACGAATAGTTATGAATAATAATAACATACCGCCTTTTAAGGGGCAAACAAAACTTGTGTGAGGCAGGCTTATATAATATAATTTTAAGATAGAAAATATTATCAGGTCTTCTACACAATACTGTCTGACAGCCGTTTATTCGGCGTGTTATCAAGGTCAAACCCGTATTTTAGCCGAAAATTTCAGTAAGGGCAGGTTTTAATAAAAAAATGGATATCCTGTCGGCGTTCAGCAGGGATAAAAGCAACCTAATTGCTATATTACAGGAGTTTCAACACAAACTCGGATATCTGCCCGAAGAGGTTATACTAAAGGTAGCGGATTATTTAGGCATGTCACCGGCAACCGTTTACAGCATTGCCACCTTCTATCCGCGCTTTAAATTCGTCCCCTCCGGTAAAAAGGTTATCTGTGCCTGTAGAGGTACTGCCTGCCATGTGCGCGGCGGCGGACGTGTGCTGCGTGAAATAGAGAAAAAGCTGGGGATCAAAGCGGGAGAGACTACTCCGGATATGGAATACACTTTGGAAACGGTATCCTGTATGGGAGCCTGTGTACTGGCTCCGGCAGTGATGGTCGATGACGAAATACACGGGCAGATGACTCCTCAAAATGTAGCAGAGGTTTTTAGTGACGAATAAAAACGATAACGTTCGCCGGGTTTTAGTCTGCCAGGGTACCGGATGCAGTTCTCTGAAATCGGCTAAAATCAGGGAAGCCTTTGAGCACGGGATTGCCGAACAGGGTATTACGGATGTAAAGGTAGATTTTACCGGCTGTCATGGCTTCTGTGCGCAGGGGCCTGTTGTCGTAATCGAACCGGAAGGCATACTATACACCCATGTTACTCTCGAATATGTCCCCGAGATTATTCAATCCCATCTCATGCAGGGGGAACCTGTAACCGCCTTATATTATCAGGACCCCTTAAGCGGGAAATCG
Source organism: Dehalococcoidia bacterium UBA5748 (assembly GCA_002419135.1). Classification (GTDB taxonomy): domain Bacteria; phylum Chloroflexota; class Dehalococcoidia; order Dehalococcoidales; family UBA5627; genus UBA5627. The sequence goes on from DIFM01000036.1 coordinate 8,943, forward strand.
GTTCCCTGCTATAAAGACATTACGCTTTATAAAAAGCAGAAACGCGTTATCATGCGCAATTGCGGGCAGATTAATCCTGAGAAAATAGCGGATTATGAATCCGCCGGTGGTTATCAGGCTTTACGTAAGGCGCTTTCTTTAATGACTCCGCAACAGGTTATCGATGAGCTGAAGAGTTCCGATCTCCGTGGCAGGGGTGGGGGCGGTTTTCCGACCGGTCTAAAATGGGAGTTATGCCGTAATGGTTCCGGCAGTCCCAAATACGTGATAGGCAACGCCGATGAAGGGGACCCGGGTGCTTTTATGGACCGCAGTCTTGTGGAAGCAGACCCTCACTCGGTAATAGAAGGTTTGATTGTTGCCGCTTATGCTGTCGGTGCCTCGCAGGGTTATATCTATGTGCGTTCCGAATACCTGTTAGCGGTTAAACGCCTCAGGCTGGCTATCGAAGCTGCCGGTGAAAAAGGATATCTCGGCGAAAATATCCTTGGTTCGGATTTTAGTTTTAAGATTAGCATTTTTGAGGGGATGGGTTCTTACATCGGCGGGGAAGAGACGGCTCTTATAGCTTCAATCGAGGGCAGAAGAGGTGTACCCAGTCCGCGTCCTCCCTATCCGGCACAATGCGGTCTGTGGGGTAACCCAACCGTAATCAATAATGTAAAAACACTGGCAAATGTACCGGTGATTATTTCGCAGGGGGGCGACGTCTACTCACAGTCCGGCACGTCTAATAACAGCGGGACGGTTGTGCTGGCACTTTCCGGAAAGATTATCAACAGCGGTCTTGTAGAAGTTCCTATGGGGACTACTCTTCAAGAAATTATATTCGACATCGGCGGCGGTGTCCCCAACGGAAGGCGTTTCAAAGCCGTTTCGGTAGGCGGGCCTTCTGAGGCTTGCCTGCCGGCAAGTCTGTTAAAAACACCGGTGGATTTTGATTCCCTGGCAAAAGTGGGTGCCAATTTAGGTTCCGGCGGTTTAGTGGTAATGGACGAAGACACCTGTATGGTGGATATTGCCCGCTACTTTTTATCTTTTACTCAATCCGAATCCTGTGGTAAATGTACTCCCTGTCGTCTCGGCACCAGACAAATGCTCGATATTCTGGAACGCATCTGCAACGGCGAAGGGAAAATGCAGGATATCGACCTGCTGCTGGAACTGGCAAAAACAGTTAAATCCGGTTCTTTATGCGGGTTGGGGCAATCCGCCCCGAACGCCGTTTTAACCACCCTGCGTTATTTTCGGGATGAGTACGAGGAACATATATTGCAGCATCGCTGTCGCGCAGCTGTTTGCCGCGGACTGGTAAAAGCCCCCTGTATCCATACCTGCCCGGCGGAAATAGATGTTCCGCGCTATATCAGGTTTATACAAAAAGGGCAGCCCGAGCAAGCGCTGGCAGTCATAAGGGAGAAGATCCCCTTCCCGGCTGTTTGCGGGCTGGTATGTTTTCATCCCTGTGAATCGCGATGCCGGCGGGCGCAACTGGATGAGGCTGTTTCCATTCGCGAACTCAAACGCTATGCAGTCGGGTATGGCGGCGAAATGTGGAAAAGCCGTGTCGTTCCTCGAAGTCCGACAGGTAAAAGAGTAGCCGTCATCGGCTCGGGACCTGCCGGTCTTACTGCTGCTTACTACCTTGCCGGGCTGGGTCATTCGGTAACCGTCTATGAATCACAGCCACTGGCGGGCGGTATGCTTAGAATGGCGATTCCGGATTATCGTTTGCCGAAAAATATTCTTGATGCCGATATAGATGAAGTAATAAATGCCGGAGTGACTATCAGAACCAGTACCGAAATCTACAATGTAGAGAATCTTTTCGAATATGGCTTTAATGCCGTTTTCGTGGCAATCGGTGCGCAAAATGACATCAAGATGGGTATCAGCGGTGAGGAAGACCATCGCTTTATAGACCGCCTGGCTTTCTTAAAAGATGTCAATCTGGGTAGAAAATTATCACCCGGCGACAGAGTAGGTGTTATCGGTGGCGGTCATGCGGCAATCGATGTGGCGCGTACTGCCAGAAGGCTGGGGGCAAGTAATGTAAACATTATTTATCGCCGGAGTCGCGAAGATATGCCGGCCGGGCGTGAGGAAATCGACAAGGCAGTAGCCGAAGGGATTCATATTCTTGAAATGGTGATGCCGGTACAGGTGATCAATGAAGATAATGGAATTGCGCTGGAATGTGTTCGTATGGCAAAAGGAGATATCGATTCCTCGGGCAGATACCGTTCGGTTCCGGTAGAAGGGAGCGAGTTTACGATAGAACTCGACAGTGTGATTGCCTCTATCGGACAGCGTCTGCATATTCCGGATAAGTTTGGTCTTTCCACTGCCGATGATGGCTTTATAGCGGTGGATAATTTTACTCTGTCTACCGACAGGAAGGGTGTTTTTGCAGGCGGGGATGCTGTTTTGGGGCCTTCTTCGGTAATTGAAGCTATAGCTCACGGCAGGCAGGCGGCTAAGTCGATTGATATCTATCTGGGTGGCGCAGGCGTGATTGACGTGGTGCTGGCAGATACGGAGGACGACACTTTATTGGGTGACCCGTCCGATTTGCCGAGACAGGTATCCGCGGTGATGCCGGCGGCTGACAGGATAAATAATTTCACTCAGGTGGAACTTGGTTACGATAAAGAAATAGCTGAAGCAGAAGCGCGTCGCTGTTTAAGGTGTGATCTCGAGGAGTATTAGCTTGGAGGGGAATATACACGCAATTGCAAACGGGGTAAATAAGTGGTATCGTAGAGATTGCTTCGCCCCGACGGGTCGGGACTCGCAAAGACGTTACAATTTATATTTAAATTTGCTATTTTGCAGACGAAAATACTCATATAGTCGTTGCGAGGAAATCCCGATTATCCGGGATAAATCGGGATGACGAAGCATCTATGAAAAGGCAAC
>DIFM01000016.1:0-3607 GCA_002419135.1 Dehalococcoidia bacterium UBA5748
ACCTACAAAAGTGTTACTGTATGTTTTGGAGAGTTTTTCTTCCTTTGGCTGGCTTCGGTAAAACCTACCTCACGGGATAATGCGGATACCAAATATTGATTAAGGCTGACTCCTTCCCGTTTTGCTAATAAAGTGAGCTTTCGATGAAGGCTCTTGGGCGTGCGAATATAGAATTTTCCGCTGTACTGTTCCTGGTCTCTCGGCAGCGGGATATCGAGCCCGTCCTCGTAAGCCGATTCCAGCCACAGTTGACGGGCTTCTTCTATCATCTCTGCAGCTTCTTCTATAGTCTCTCCCTGGGCGTAGCAGCCGGGTAAGTCTTCTATCTGGGCAAAGTACCCGCCTTCGGGGGCAGCTTCAAAGGTTATCGGGTAGTTCAGATTCAGATAATGCTCTAACGGCTTGCGTTCAGTTATAGTTTTCATTTATTCCTCCAATTTCAAGTCTTGTATAATTTTGTTCACATAGGGGGTTAATATATATTTCGTCTTCTTCGGTATGACTATGGTTATGGGAGTGGTTCCTTTTTTATGATAAGATTGATGGCTACCACTCGATTTATGCAACCTGTAACCGTATTCGTTTAGTAATTTCCTGCAATCGTCAACTGTGATGTGCGTCTTGTCTGTAAGAAATTTCTTTACCAATTTATCCGCTTGCACGACCATATTGTAACATATATAGTCGCATTGAGCAATTGTAATTTAAACCTCACCCCTTTTCATTCCCCTCTCCGTGAACGGAGAGGGGACACGAATGCGATGGGGCTTACTCTCTCTCTCTCTGTTTACGGAGAGGGAGCTGGAGGGTGAGGTAGAAGAAGATAAGGGTGAGGTTAGCAAATCGAAATTGTGGGGCTTCGACCTATCGCATTTGATTTGTTTTGGGTGTATAATGCGGTAAAGTTTGGGCACGGGGTTGCTTAAAAATGAACGAAAAATTATCACCCTCTTATTCGGAATATCTTAACGATGTTGCCAAAGAATATGCAACGGGCATTGTTACAGAGCATTCATACAGGCATGCATTAAAAACACTTATTGAAAGTATTGAAGCTGGTATTATAGCTATCAATGAACCCAAACGCATCGATTGCGGCGCTCCCGATTACGTTATAAAACGCGGCGAAATCACTGTTGGTTATATCGAAGCAAAAGATATCGCTGTTAATCTTAATGAAATCGAAAAAAGCGAACAGCTCAAGCGTTATTTTAAATCACTTTCCAATCTTGTTCTAACCGATTATCTGGAATTCCGCTGGTATGTAAACGGCGATATGCGTTTATCCGCCCGTTTGGGAACGCCGACCAAAGACGGCAAAATCAAGCGCGATAAAGAAGGCATTGCCGCAGTTGCCTCGCTTTTGGATAATTTTTTATCCCATACAGCCGAAAAGGTGGGGACTCCCAAAGAATTGGCGGGAAAAATGGCGCGTATGGCGCATATGATTCGTGACCTGATTATTAAAGCGTTCAATCAGGAAGAAGAAAACGGTGCGCTGCATGGCCAACTTGCTGCATTCAGAGAAAACCTGATTCCCGATTTATCCGCCGAGCAGTTTTCCGATATGTATGCGCAGACCATCGCCTACGGGCTTTTTGCCGCACGCTGTACCGCCCCTGAAAACAAGACCTTTACGCGCCAGAATGCCGCATACCTGTTACCGAAGACCAATCCGTTCCTGCGCAAGCTGTTCAATAACATCGCCGGCCCGGAACTCGATGACCGCATAGCGTGGCTGGTAGATGACCTTGCACAGGTTTTGGCGCAGGCGGATATGGAAGCCGTTTTGAAAAACTTCGGCAAGCACAGCGGAAAAGAAGACCCTGTGGTGCATTTTTATGAAACCTTTCTTATAGCTTACGACGATAATATTCGGAAATTACGCGGTGTTTATTACACCCCCGAACCGGTCGTTTCCTATATCGTGCGTTCGATTGACTACCTGTTGAAAACCCGTTTTAACAAACCGCAGGGTTTGGCTGATGATAATACCCTTATTCTCGACCCCGCCACAGGCACGGCAACGTTTTTATACAACGTGATTAACGAAATACATCAATCCTTTGCCGGGCAGGAAGGTATGTGGAACGATTATGTCGCCGAAAAGCTGCTGAAACGCCTTTTCGGATTCGAGTTACTTATGGCTCCTTATGCCGTAGCTCATTTAAAGCTGGGTTTGCTGTTGCAGGAAACGGGTTACAAGTTTCACAGCGATGAGAGGCTGGGTATTTACTTGACCAATACGCTGGATGAAGCTGTTAAACACTCGGAAACACTCTTTGCGCAATGGATAAGCGAAGAAGCCAATGCCGCCGCAGAAATCAAGAAGAATAAGAAGATTATGGTGGTACTGGGCAATCCGCCGTATTCGGGGAGTTCTGCTAATAAGGGCGAATGGATAAGGCAACTGATAGAAACCTACAAGACGGTTGACGGCAAACCTCTCGGGGAAAAGAATCCCAAGATGTTACAGGATGACTATGTAAAATTTATTCGCTTTGGACAGTGGCGTATAGAAAAAACAGGGCAGGGGATTTTAGGGTTTATTACCAATCACGGCTATATCGATAATATTACATTTAGAGGTATGCGTCAGTCGTTAATGGATACTTTTACCGATATTTATATCCTTAACCTGCACGGCAATTCCAAGAAGAAAGAGGTTGCTCCCGATGGCGGCAAGGATGAAAATGTTTTCGATATTCAGCAGGGCGTATCGATTGGCATTTTTGTTAAAGAACAGGGTAAAGTTGCTCCTGCCAAAGTGCATTATGCCGATTTATGGGGTTTACGCGAGGGGAAGTATAAATATTTATATGAGAGCGATATTGCTTTAACTGAATGGACAGAGCTTGAACCGAATAGTCCATATTATTTCTTTATACAAAGAAATGAAACCGATTTGGATGAATATGAAAATGGCTGGAAGGTAACGGACATTTTCTTGGTTAATAATGTAGGATTATATACGTCTAGAGATAAGTTGACAATTCACAATTCTAAAGAAGATGTGGAAACAATTATTAAAGATTTTGTGTCGTTACCAAGTGAAGTGGCAAGGATAAAATATAATTTGGGGAATGATGTTCGTGATTGGAAAGTTGAATTCGCACAAGATGATTTAAAAGAATCAAAATTAAATCCAAGTAAAATTGTGCCTATTACATATCGTCCATTTGATATTAGATATACATTCTTTACTGGACATTCTAGGGGGTTCCACTGTATGCCCCGCAGGGAAATAATGGGGCATATGTTGGCTGGGGAAAATTTAGGGCTTATTTCTGCTAGGAGTAATAAGACGTCTAAAATGAATCACTTCTTTTGTTCAGATGGTATTACCGAATTGAAATGTGGTGAGTATTCAATTGGTTCTTATCTTTTCCCCCTCTACCTCTACCCCGCCGAGGGCGAAATGAACTTCGACGGCAGCAAGCGCCGACCTAATCTGAATCCTGCTTTTATCAAGGAACTGGAAGGGAAGCTGGGGATGGGGTTTAGACCTCACCCCTTTGAATTCCCCTCTCCGTCCACGGAGAGGGGATACGAATGTGCTGGGGCTAACTCTCCCTCTCTGCGTGCGGAGAGGGAGTTGGAGGGTGAG
>DIFM01000016.1:3810-5666 GCA_002419135.1 Dehalococcoidia bacterium UBA5748
GGGAGTTGGAGGGTGAGGTCGGAACGGCGAGGCAAAACGATGATAGCTCCCCCTCGCTGCAAGCGGAGAGGGGGTTGGGGGGTGAGGTCTTATTCTTCACTCCCGAAGACATCTTCAACTATGCCTATGCAATTTTCCATTCACCGACTTACCGCACCCGTTACGCCGAATTCCTTAAAATAGACTTCCCGCGCCTGCCGTTGACTTCGGATAAAGGACTTTTCAGGTCGCTGGCGAAAAAGGGAGCCGAACTGGTATCCCTGCATTTGATGGAAGCTCCTGTATTGAATACACCTGCAATAAAATACCCGATTGACGGCTCTCATAAGGTTGAAAAAGTGGCGTATGACGATAAAAATCAGCGCGTGTATATCAATAAAACGCAGTATTTCGAGGGTGTGCCGCCGGAAGTGTGGGATTTCCACATCGGCGGTTATCAGGTATGCCATAAATGGCTGAAAGACCGTAAGGGTAGAACTCTGAGCTACGACGAGCGCGTCCACTATCAAAAGATAGTCGTGGCTCTAAAGGAAACCATACGCTTGATGGAAGAAATCGATGAACTTATCCCCGGTTGGCCGTTGGAGTAGGGGTACATATCCAATGAAAGCATTAATCCAGCGTGTAACATCGGCAAGCGTTTCTATCTCCGGTGAAGAGGTCGGCAGCATCGGTAATGGTTTGTGCGTCCTGGTCGGTGTGGCGGCAGGGGATAGCGAAAAGGATGTTGAGTACCTGGTGCAGAAGACCATAGGCCTGCGCATCTTTGCCGATGAAGCGGGCAAGTTCAATCTCTCGGCTCTGGATGTTAAAGGCGAATTACTGCTCGTCAGTCAATTCACGCTGATTGCCGATACCAAAAAAGGGAAAAGGCCGAGTTTTACCGGCGCGGCGCCTCCCGATGAGGCGGAGCGCCTTTTCAACGAATTCGTCAGGCAGTGCGAATCAAGCGGTCTTAAAGTTGCCACCGGCAGGTTCCGGCAATATATGCAGGTGGAAATCCACAACGACGGGCCGGTTACCATTATGCTGGACAGCCGCGATAAAATTTAAACCTCATCCCCCCGCCCCCCTTCTCCGAAATCAGAGAAGGGGGAACGTTTTTTCTCTCCCTCTCTGTTTACGGAGAGGGAGTCGGAGGGTGAGGTCAAACCCACGGAGGGTGAGGTTTCACCTTACTTTGCCGGCATATGCAATTACAAACTATTGCAGCCATACTGATACAATGGTATAATCTCTTCCATGGCTAAATCAGGTGAAATACTCAGCAAACTGACCGAGCAGGGCTATCGCATAACCCCTCAACGTATGATGATTCTCGATGCCGTCGAGAAAGCCGAAGACCATATCAGCGCCGAAGAGATATTAACCCTGGTTTGCCTGCAATACCCCAACGTCAATATTTCTACTGTTTACCGTACGCTGGAGCTTTTAAAACAGCTGGAACTGGTGACGGAAACCGATTTCGGTGACGGCCGGGTACGCTATCACAGCATAAAAAAAGGGCACCATCATCACCTTGTCTGCCAGAAATGCGGCGGTATTATCGATATGGAAGAGTCTGTTTTCAACCCTCTGAAAGACACTCTTCTTAAGCAGTATGGCTTTATAGCTGATATCCAGCATCTGGCAATCTTCGGCACATGTAAGAAGTGCCGCTAAGTATTCGTATATTCTGATGCAAAGGGTTGCAGTTGCGAGGCCGGATTTTATTCGCCAATCTTTAAATTACACTGTAGATATGTATATCAACATATCGAAATGCGGCTAATCCTTTGTAGCTGCCCAAACAAGCGCCGCCACCCAGCCGATAAATGTCCAACCGAGGAATAGATTTAACTTACCTAACTTAATTC
>DIFM01000012.1 GCA_002419135.1 Dehalococcoidia bacterium UBA5748
CGGTAAATATAACTGATTTGACATACGCTACTAACCGCAATACAATTAAATTATAAGCCATCGACCTCGTGGCTGTGAGCTTATTAAGGCAACAATTCAGATATTTCGCTTGGATCGAGTACGACCGAGACGCGTATTTTTTATTTACCTTCTCGTAGTTTCGGAGAAGGTTTTTTTATTTAATAAACCGGATATAAACGATGAATAAAATCAGACTGGGTTTTATCGGAGCAGGAGCTCTGGCGGCTACGCTTTCGGTTGCCTTTAAGCAAAACGGCTTTAATGTCACCGCTGTTTCCAGCCGCGGATTTGAATCTGCTAAAACTCTGGCGAAGCGATTAGACGGATGTCGATCTGCAGCCGATAACCAGGAAGTTGCTGACAATTCCGACCTGGTATTTATTGCCACACCGGATGATGTTATCCCTGTAGTCGCCTCACAGGTAAGATGGCGAAAAGGACAGATGGTCATTCATTGCAGCGGAGCAGACCCGGTTGATATACTCACTCCGGCAAAAAAAGCCGGCTCGCAAACCGGAGTATTTCATCCGTTGCAGACATTCGCTGCCGGGTTGGAGGAAAATTTAAAAGGTATTACCTTCGCCGTTGAAGCCGAAGAGCCCCTGCTGGCACAACTTAAGGAAATGGCCGGGGTGCTGGGCGGGCACTGGATAGAACTTAAATCGAAAGACCGGATACTCTATCATACGGCAGCAGTTTTCGCCTGTAACTATCTGGTCACTCTAACCGATATCGCTGCCGGATTGTGGGAGAGCATAGACGTTCCGCGCGACAAGGCGGTAGCGGCATTGTTGCCGCTTATGAGGGGGACCATCAACAATATTGAATCGATCGGAGTAACTGAGAGTTTAACGGGGCCTATTGCCCGCGGGGATTCGGGAACTGTAAGAAAACATTTAGCGGCACTGGATAATATAGACCCCAAAACTGCCAAGTTATACCGTGAGCTAGGCTCAAATACCATACCGATAGCCGTAGAAAAAGGGAAATTGAATAAGTCGCAAGCAAAAGTATTACAACAGATGCTAAAACAGCCGGGGTGCAAAAAATAATGAGAACAATGATGAAAAGTAAAATTCACCGTGCCCGTGTTACCGACCTTAATATAGACTATGAGGGTAGTATCACTATAGACGAAAACCTGATGCGGACAGCCGATATCCTCCCCTACGAGCAGGTACATGTATTAAACGTCACTAATGGAGAGCGTTTTTTAACTTACGCTGTAAAAGGTGAAGCCGGAAGCGGTCAGGTCTGCTTAAACGGAGCTGCGGCGCGTTTGGTTTGCAAGGGAGATATTATTATTATTCTTACCTACTCACAGGTAGCTGAAAACGATGCAGAGGATTTTAGCCCGACTACAGTTTATGTAAACAAGAAGAATGAGATTATTTCCGTAAAGAATACAATTGGATCTTTGCCCTTTTAAGGAGGCTGCTATGCGCACAAATCTAATTCAGATAAAAGCTATGAAGCAAAAGGGCGAAAACATAGCCATGCTAACTGCTTACGACTATACGACTGCCAAAATAGTCGATGAAGCGGGAGTGCCGCTCATACTTGTCGGAGACAGCCTCGGAATGGTGATACTGGGGTATGAATCGACCATTCCGGTAACAATGGATGAAATGATTCACCACACCAAAGCAGTGGTGCGCGGAACTAAAAATGCTATGGTCATCGGTGATTTACCTTTTATGAGTTATCATCTAACCATCGAGCAGGCTCTATCAAATGCCGCACGCTTCATTCAGGAAGCCGGCGCACAGGCGGTAAAGCTGGAAGGCGGCGTTAATGTTGCCGATAAGGTAAAAAAGATTGTCGATTGCGGCATACCTGTTATGGGGCATATCGGTTTAACCCCGCAATCTATCAATCAACTCGGCGGTCATAAGATACAGGGTAAGGATATAGAAACGGCAAGAAAACTGATGGCAGACGCCAAAGCGCTGGAAGAAGCCGGGGCTTTTGCCGTAGTGCTTGAGACCGTACCTGCGCCGCTCGCTGCTTTTATTTCAAAAAGTATAAGTATACCAACTATCGGTATCGGTGCCGGTATCGGCTGCGATGGACAGGTACAGGTTGTAAGCGATATACTGGGATTGTTTACCGATTTTGTGCCGAAACACGCCAAACAGTATGCAAAGATTGCGGAAGCAATGTCAGAAGCTATAAGCAAATATTACGATGAGGTCAAATCAGGGCTTTTTCCAACCGAAAAGCAGAGTTTTTCGATGGACGAGAGCATTATCGATGAACTGAAGAAAAATTAATATTATGAAAATAATCAAAACTATTTCCGAAATGGCAGAGCTTAGAAAAACACTTACGGAGCCGGTCGGTTTCGTTCCCACAATGGGTTATCTGCATGAGGGGCATATCTCGCTTGTAAGAAGAGCGAAAGAGGAAAATGCTTCTGTTATAGTCAGCATCTTTGTAAATCCGACCCAATTTGGGCCCAATGAAGATTATGGCAACTACCCTTGTGACATAGATGGCGATTTGGAAATATTAAAGGAAGAGGGCGTCGATGTCATCTTTGCACCGGAAGCGGACGAAATATATCCGAAAGACTTTAACAGTCGTGTCGAGGTTATCGGGATTACACAAAAACTGGAGGGTAATTGCCGCCCGGGGCATTTCCGAGGGGTTACCACAATCGTCAATAAGTTATTCAATATAGCAGCACCAAATAGAGCCTACTTCGGGCAGAAGGATGCCCAGCAGGCAATTGTCATAAATAAGATGGTGAAAGACCTGAATATGAATCTTGAAATAATCACCTGCCCCACTATCCGGGAGCCGGACGGGCTGGCGATGAGCAGCCGTAATGTTTATTTAAGGGCTGAAGACCGGCAGTCAGCAACCGTTTTATACCGCTCGCTGATGCTGGCTAAGGATCTGTACGAACGGGGTGAGCGAAACGCTGAGAATATCCGTAAGGAAATGGTTAACCTGATTAAAACAGAGGAAATGGCACGCATAGATTATGTTTCCGTTGCAGACCCGGTTACCCTTGATGAACTTGACGAAATCAGCGGCAAAGCGCTGGTATCTCTGGCGGTCAAGTTATATAAAACAAGATTAATTGACAACGTAGTTTTGGGGTAAGTATCTTGTTAAATATCCCTTCTACTTGTCCAGACCCACAGCCCTGGCCAATCCGGTAACCATGTATTGATTCAGGCTAACACCTTCGCTGGCGGCCCTTTGTGCCAATGTTTGGTGTAAGGACGGAGGCATTCTGACTCTTATCTCTCCGCTATATCTGGGAGTATCTACGGGCAAAGGTATTTTTATACCCAATGAAAGACAAGTTTTAAACCAATCCCGCCTTTCATTTAGAAGCTCTCTGACCGCTTCTTCCGGGGTATCCCCTGTCATAGTCAAATCAGGCAGTTCAATATAGCCAGCAACATAATAACCTCCCTGCTCCGGTCTATGTTTTATTGTCATCGTATATGGTAGGTTAATATAGTATTCGATTTTTTCTTCAAGATTGTTTTTTGCGGTAACCATCATCTATTCTCCTTTCATTTCATCAATAATCTTAATTATGCCCTCCACATAATGGAGCGCTTACCGGATTTTTCCTTCTGTAGGGATATACACGATTATTGATATGAGCTTTTGGATGATTTGCCCCTTCTATAATTTCCCCATACTGATTTATAAGGAATTCAAAATCCTCCAGCGAAACATTAGAAGTGTTTTTTCTAATTTTTTGTTCTATCTTATCAGCTTTAGTCATCTATCATACTCTACAACATAATGGTATCACCGATGACACCATTGGTCAATAGTGTTACGAAGATTTTTAGCAATTTATATATTCAAGTTATTAATTTTTAGGACTTTCTTTTATTTGTTTTCGGTAATGGCTTAAGAAAGCATTTGAAATGATTTAGAGTTTACGATTTCGCCTTGATCAGCAGTTTTTAATCATAAGGCTATATTTCTATCGTGTTGTTGCAGATGTGGAAATAAAACAGAGGTTTGGCGGATATAATAACGATCGGTAGAATTGCGCAAAATATTAACGAAAAAAGTCATATAAAAAGTGGCTCCCCGAATAGTTCAATACACAGAACTTTTCAAGCTGTCTTTGAGATGCCTGTTGCTCAATTTAATCACAACCTCATCAAAATTGGCAAGCGGAAATACCGGAATCCTATTTACCTGGCAAGAGAGTGGCGTGAAGCTTTAAATAATGGCGAATACGCTTCTCCTGCTGACCTATCACGCCACCTGAAGGTGTCCAGAGCTAGAGTGACCCAAATATTGAATTTGCTACGGCTAACGCCGGAAGTCATCAAGCAAATCTCTTCATTGGGTGATCCAATGCGGAGACCTATGGTATTCGAAAGAAGACTAAGACCGCTTCTATTTTTATCACCCAAGGAGCAAACTGCCCGAATGGAAATAATGCTGTCAAAAAGCAAAGCCACTCAGGAACGCCGGTTCGGGTCTTCCTAGCAGAACATAAATGGGAGACTCCTGAACTTATGTTCGAGAGAAGGACAGACTAATTCCTGATCCCAATAGATTCTCAAAGCTATTGCCTTTATAATTTCCCTCGAAACATCTTCTGCTCATTCTTTGTTAATTTGTTAAGGAATTGTTTTGAGTATTTACCACCGAGAGTATCGGCATCGCTTTTCCAGTACCTGTATTTCAATTCACTCCGGTTCCCATATTTTTCGGCTAATTCATGTTTTCGGCTATCATCTTTGTAATAAAGACATAACACATACTCACCAGATGGCGGGCTGACACCTACCATATGAGTCTTAGCATGATGAAAGCCGCCATTTTCTAATTCATTAATCGCAATTTCAACAAGAAGGGCTCTGTCCAGGGAGAAAAACAAATATTTTCCGGTTATTTCATAAGGCACCGTCAGAGTATCGGCTCTGTCAAACCATTCCCAGTATCCGTCACAGCTACTGATCACATTTGTGCTCAAGACTTTGGTCTTCTTTTCCTTATCCTTGCTCATAAATTACCTCCATTACAAATGTACAGCGCCTATACCAAGAGCACCCTAGATGAAAGTGGAGAGAGTGTACCTATTAGGATAAGGATAAATAACGAATGCAATTAGCTCAAGGTCAAACTATCCCAAAGAGAGGGCTTCGCCTTATCATATTCAAGGTTGTTTTTATTCGGATTGTCAGATTTATCCAGTTCATAACCCATAGCTCGATAGCCACGCAGCCTCTTCTGGGACATTTTTACCAGCATTGGTACATTTCGGTCCACATAGTCATATATTCTGGCATCTGTTTTACCAGCATGAAGCCTGTGTAGCCGCCCTGCATATTGGACCAGAGTTCCCTTCCACGAAACGGGCAAGGCCAAAAAAAGAGTATCGAGCCGGGCATCATCAAAACCTTCACCGATATACCGCCCTGTGGCTAACAATACCCGCTTTTCGCTTTCTGAAATAAAGCCTAATTGCTCAGCAATAGCACGGCGCTGTTTGATGCCCATGCCACCCCGAAGAACGATAACGTTCTTTACAACCTTGGTCAATTGGCTGGAGAAGTATTCTAAATGCTCTCGTCGCTCGGTCAGCAGAATCGGTGAACGCCCTTCCTCAATAGATTTGAGGATGTCATCCAGAATGAGCTTGTTTCGTGCTTCATCAGCCGTCAACGCTGAATATATTTCCTGGATAGACAGTTCATTTTCAGTCGCAGGTGGCATGAAGTTTGTATTGCGGCAAATCAGAATGTGGTGCAACGCCGCTTGAGAATTCAGCTCGTTTGGCCGGATCTCGTAGCGTACTGGACCGCATTGCATGAGGATAATCGGCTGGTGGCCGTCGCGACGATACGGTGTTGCCGTTAGTCCTAGAACATAACGGGCTTTTGCCTGGCGCAGCACTTGTTCGAAAGTGAACGCTGGAAGATGATGACATTCGTCCACTATTACTTGACCGTATTCGGCCACAAGGTCAGACACTTGTTTATTTTGAAACAGGCTTTGGAGCATGGCCACGTCTAGAAGACCAGTGCGCTTGTTTTTACCTCCGCCTATTTGGCCTATTTCGCAGGATCTATCTCCAGAAAGCTAGAGAGTTGATTCCGCCATTGGTCCATCAAGGGACGACGATTAACTAAAATCAGAGTATTTACTTTTCTGGAAGCGATTATTGAGATACCGACCACAGTCTTACCTGATCCGGAAGGTGCTACTAATATACCTCGATTATGCGGGAGCACCTTTGATGCTGCTTCTTCCTGGACGGGTGATAGCTGCCCCTGAAAAGCGACTTTAAGTTCCGTACCTGAAAAACTTTTATCAGTAATTTCAGGTTTGATGTCTACTTTCTCCAGCAATGCGTGTAATTCATCCAAGAGACCTAGCGGAATACCCAGATGCTTGGGAAATTCTTCGGCGCAACAGATTATTCGGGGAGTTAGCGCGGTAGATAAGCGTAGTTTCTGTTTCTTAAAAAATTCCGGATTTTGGAAAGCTGCTAAGCGTTTGATTTTATTAAGTAAGGACGACGTTAATCCGATTTTTTCCACATAAATGAGATTGCTTAATACGAGATTGACCTTCTTAGGAAAAGGACCAGCAAGAATATCAAGGGGCAATTTTGAAGGAGGAATAGCCCATGGGCTTTCGTCATCTTCAGTCGGGCCAAGGCGTACCCCCAGTACCTGACCGGTTCGCGTAGCATCTCGAACAGCATTCTCCAGAATAGGAGGTGGTACCCTTTTGATAGAAGCCAAATAACTCCATTGGTCCGGATATGGTTTGAAGTTATCATCCAGAAACAGCGTGTTCCCTTTTTCACCGGGTACCTTTTGAAAGGGAAGAGCAATAAGATTTCCAAAGCCCCCTTTCGGAACGGTATCCTGATTAGGAAACAACCTATCATAAGAATCCATACTAAGTTGATGACGCCGGGACATAGTACGGGTTACCAAATAGCAACCAAGATTACGTGCTGATGAGGCTGGAACCGCCTCCGAAAAGAATATCCAGACATGTCCTCCATTTCCGGAACGCGATCGCTCCAAAGACGCTGGAATACCCAGACTCCGGCATGTTTCATAGAAAGAGACGATATCCTCTGCCCATGATTGTTTATCAAAGTCAATAGCCAAGAAGTAGCAGGAATCATCTTTTAATAAAGGATAGACTCCAGCGGTGAATTTCCCTTCCAAGTGGTTCTGGATAACTTGATCCGTTAACGGCGCTAATTCACGGTTAGGGCAGGCACTACATCTGATTTTAAACTTCTGACACAAGCCTGGTGCCCACTCATTTTTACATACCGGGCTGTAACCCGATTTAAGAGTGGTTTTGTTTTGCCAGAGTATTGCGTAGACGTCTTCACGTCCGTAAAATAAGGAACGGAATAGCCTTATCTTTTCTGCTAAAGGTGACTCATTATTGAGTGACGAAATGGAATTGGATCGTTTTACGGCATTCACTGAAGGGACTGTTTCTTTAACCAATTCATTAGTTATTGCCCGGATTGGGGATTGTTTAACTGGAGAAGTCTGAGTTAGACGACGATTTTCGCGTAATAAATAATCTCGCTCGGCAGTTACTTCCTCTAGTTCCCGCTTCAGACGTTCGATTTCGCTCGAATCATCGACAGACATTTTGTTATTTCGTCTCCAATTGCATTGTACTCAGTAATGTAATCCCGAATTTTAATATTGAGGCTTTTAATTTATCGATAAGGAATATTATTCTGAGAACACATTAACCTCTAACTGCTTCATAAGTTCATTTACAAATTCGAAGGCTTCCCTTTGAATACGGGTACGTTCCTCCGGATCCTCCAATTCCATGAAATCAGCTACTCCAACCGGTCCAATCCCGTTTACTTCGTTAAACTTAGCTTTGATTTTTCCAAGACCTTCTTTTGCTAGCTTGTTACCAATCACGGGTTTTATGGCTTCAGCCAAGGCTTCAATACCACCAGGGAAATAACGGCAACAGAAGAATATATCAAAGGCATCTTTTTCTTTCAATCGATCCCAAAGAGCCATTCCTTTTGTTACCAGAAAAGGTCCGGCAGAAGCAATATTTATCGTCACTTCATTTATTGCCCCATTCGGTAAAGTACCTTTAATTTTCACTTTCAAGGGAGCGTCAAAAACAAGATCACATCCTCTCGCCTTTCTCGCCTGGGCATCCTGAACTTTTTGATGTCATCGATTTTTCCCTGTACCACCGTATTCTCCAGCTAGCAGATCAATTTGAACCGTGGCTTTTTTGCCCGGTTCAATACCAATATCGCGGTAGAATATAAATGGTTGTTCACCTGTTTGATAATAACCCCTTGATAGTAATGTTTTGACTATGGTCTTATATGCAGTGCTAGAAATATTCTTAAAATCCAGTGCGAGGTCAACATCTAAAGATCCAGGATGTTTTCCCTTAGCCGACGGAATAAGTAATGGCGGAACATTTCCCCCGATAAGAACAATGTTGTCTCTATACTCGCCCAAGATAGTGATTATCTCCACCATCACGGAAAAACATGCTTGAACCTCTGGCTGACCATAGTCGCTCTTTTTTACCATTTTGGTTTTATCCTTTGTTCAAGTAAAAACTTGGCGGATTCTTCCCCTCGACCCTTGAAACTAATAAGATCGAGATACAACTGAACATCGCTGACAACTTTCATGTCATGAGTTTCATTACTGCCGTAAAAAACGCCCTCGTCGTATGGTTCTAATATCGTAAAATTGGGTCCGGATGATACTTCTTTTAAACCAAGCTGATCAACCACTTCACTTATATTTTTACCAACATAAGCAAATCCTCTCGTGTATCTAGAGAACGGAGCCACTAAGGCAGCTCCAGAGAATAATGTTAATGCATAGGGAATCTGCTGCTGCCTACAATATTGAGATAATTTCTGCTCGATATCCCTTATATTATCGAAGCTAAAATAATCATATATTTTATTTTTTCTGAAAGAATAATTCTTAGCCCATTCTTCAAGAAGCTCAATAGGCCGAGTAAGTGCAAGGTATTTATCACCGCTGATATATTCCAGGTCGAGTAACCGTTCTTTTACTTTAGATACTAGACCAATACTGACGTTTGACTCCTTGGCTAATTCCCACACTCCCCACGGTCGTCGCTGTGGGTTGCTGAACAAGACACGCAATATTCGGCTCGATTTCGGACTAAATATAGAACGGACCCGCCGTTTCTCGACAATAGGATTAGGGTAATACTTTCTCTCGATATAGACACGATCGAAAGTTAGGAAACAATTTCCCGCGAGATCAATGTAGCCAACCTTATTTTGTTTGCATAGATTGGCGGTATCTTCGCTAATATATGGAGCTGCCACCATTGGATAAGCATTTTCAATCAGGTTTGAGTATTCTCTTAGTTGTTGGATGGCAGTTCTTATAATTCTTGGTTCGCCTAGAGATTTGATCTCGATTAATAGACTTAGGAGCCTGCCATTAATTTTAAATTTCACTTCCAGATCAACCCGAACATTACCTAAGCTTGCTTCTAACAAAGATTCATTAACCTTTATAAAAGGCACAGCGGACAATATGTGCTCGAGTTCATCTTTTATCTTGTAAAGTATAGCTTGTTCGTTCATTCAATATTTCACCATAACGTATAATTTCACCATCTGGTGAAATTATACTATTTAGTAAAAACGAAAGTCAAGAATATTTCACTTAATCTGGTAGTTTCACCGTTTGGTGAAACTAAACACTTTAATAATTCAGATTCTGTTAGGAAACCTCTGAACAAGCTTCAAACCAATAATAGTCTGTTTTTATCGGGCTTAATTTACCCCGAAAAGATGAAATCGGGCGTTTTCATTGGTGGTTTCAGGTCACTTAAATCCTCTTTTCGAGGGCATTTTTAATATTTTTCGTGTTTTGGGCATACTACCCCCTTGCCATCTTTAATTCATTTCGGACAAGATACAAGTTTGCCAGCGCAAACAGACTAAACACCTGCACCGCATTTTTATATAGTCCTTTGTATCTCACTCTCTGATAACCCCAAAGGTGTTTCACTACCCGGAAAGCATGTTCTACCTTGGCGCGTGTCTGGCTCTGCTTATGGTTGTATTCCAGATCTTCGGGACTCAATTGATAATGTCTGTAGCCTTTACGATTGATGCACCACTTGATGCCTTTTCCTTCATATTCTGTTCTCCTTTTCTCACCGGTATAGGCGCTATCCCCGTATACAGTTTGCTCTTCGCCGTGCAGTAGCTGATCCATGACTTGTGAATCGTGAACTGGGCATTCGTAACCACGACGCTATGTACTAATCCCTTACCGGTATCCGTGCCAATATGAGCCTTCATGCCGAAATACCATTGATTGCCCTTTTTCGTGGAATGCATCTCATTATCTCTGGCATTATCACGGTTTTTGGTCGATGACGGGGCACTGATTATCGTGGCATCAACTATCGTTCCTTCTCGCAGAATCAACTGCTCCTCTACCGATTGTCTCGTTTCAAAGGGTAACTCTTTAATAGATTCTTTTAATAGCTCTCTCCCTTTTACCCCGAAGACATCACTCACTTCATCTATTACAATCGCATATTTGGCTAAAGTAGCATGGATACGGTTCTTGAATTTCGTCCTGACCGATACCAATGCCATACGCATTCGTGATAACTCCCGCTGGTCCCTGATTTCAGCTGGCGGTATCCAGACTTCCGGTAAACTCCCATTCAGGCCTAATATTGCTAATCCCCTGGCATCCAATTTATCGGTCTTATTTATTCTGCCCATCATCAGTTTGGCTTTTCGGGGATGTACCAGAATCGGTGTGTGCCCTGCTTGCTCCATGGCTTCCACCATCCAGTACCAATTCCCTACACTCTCTATTGCTATCGGTGAATTCTCCGGCAGTGTACTTAAATACTTTCGATATGTTTCCTTATCATGCGGCACTCTTTCACAAGAACTCATTACTCCTTTTTCATTCACAATACTAAAAACAGAGTATTTCTTATGGGCGTCATCTCCTATATAATGTTTCATGGGCTGCATTTCCTCCTTTGGTTTGTTTTTCTTACCTCTATTTTAAGAGGATTTGCAGCTCTTTCATATAATCAACAGCAATCCCTTATCCGACAGATATTGATTCGTTTGTGCAAATATCTTTCTGGTGAGGTCGTGTTTTTCCAGCAAATGTCTGAAATGCAGTATCGTGGTCTCGTCGGGTATGACATCCGTCTCCATATCGATTTCTGCAAACCGCCTTATCGACTCACTGTCATAAAGGGCATCCTCCATGGCCGGGTCGGAGAGCTTGTACCACTGTTGCATAAAATATATCTTGAGCATCCTTTTTAGTGGCATCGGCTGCCGGCCGTTACCGGCTTTGGGATAATATTTCTTTATTTCCTCAATCAACTCACACCAGGGGATTACTTTATCCATTTCTTCAAGAAATCTTTCACGCTTCGTCTTCTTTTTCTTGTTATCATACGCCAGACTGGCAAATGACAGCGTTTTCATTTCAATTCCCTCTCTAATAAATCCTTTGTTCTTAATTATACCTAATATGCGGACTTATTCAGAGAGTTCTTAGGAAGTAATATGAACCAAGAAGATAGTGTTAATTAAGGATATATCCGTGTAACTTTCGTTAACAAAAAGGGTACGGGAAAGCAAACGAGTTCTGTGTATTGAACTACTCGCTAGCCCGTGTTTGAGTCTGGCTCCCCGACTAGGATTCGAACCTAGAACCTGGCGGTTAACAGCCGCACGCTCTACCGTTGAGCTATCGGGGAACAGTAGCAACACCAAATATTTTAATGTAAACTCTATATCCTAAACAAGCTAGCGGTTAATCAGGACGTCCCGGAACTTCGCCGTTTGCTGTTTCCCAGTTGCCCGTTAAGTGGCTGCCGAGCCAGGATTCGAACCTGGGCAAAAGGATTCAAAGTCCTTCGTGCTACCGCTACACAACTCGGCAACAAAAATACTATTTTTTAAGTTACTAAAATGGTGCCGAAGGTCGGGGTCGAACCGACACGAGAGTTGCCCCTCAACAGTTTTTGAGACTGTCGCGTCTGCCTATTCCGCCACTTCGGCTGGATATAACCAGTTACATTGTCAAAGAACAAAACAGTGGTGCCGAGGCCCAGAATCGAACTGGGGACACGCGGATTTTCAGTCCGCTGCTCTACCGGCTGAGCTACCTCGGCGAAACAGAATAAAAAGGTAATGTCCTCTAATCCGCAATATTATATCATAATTATTTTTTAGTGGCTACTTGAACTCAACTATAGGGATTTTTGGTTTGCTGTCCTTTTGTGGATTTTTAAATTCCAGTCGAGCGTAAGCCTATTTTTTATATTATCAGAATATATTCTATCTACAAGTGAACCTTTTTAAGATTGCCGATGCGTTTATACTTAATAGCTTCCTTAAAAGCAGTCAATGATACCTGCTCTGCCATTTTACTTAATCGGATAACGTCCACCAGATACTCCTGTCTCGAAGTATGAACTTTTGTCCCCAGATATATCTCGGTGATTTGATAATCCCGCATTGCCGATTCGATTAAAAGCCAGATATCCACCCCCCACCCGTCCGGCCAATCCCTGCTCTTTAAAAGAGTGGTAAAAAGTTCGGCGGTAGCGCATATTTCACCGCTTAACGGCTGATTAAAGTGTGATATTTCAGGAAAAAACACGCCTGATAGCGGCTTGGCAACCAGCTTGGTAACAGCCCCGTCATACTCTGCCCGCCGGTAATAACCACGCGACATATCGCAGGCTTTTTCGATTACCGGCTCAGCCAGCAGGTCCACCCATTCCGGAGTAAGGTTGATAATATCGGCATCCAAAAATAATATTTGCTCTGCGCCTCTCTTAATGGCTTCTTTTGCGCCGTCTCTCATTGCCGTTCCCTTGGCAGGATAAATATTCTTGCTTTGTCTGATAACTGTGGCGCCGGCGTCCCTGGCTTCCTTCTTGGTATTATCGCCGGAGTTACCGTCAACCACCATGATTTCCGGTTTAAACTTGCTTTTCCTGGCAATTTCTATACACTCAGCTATGGTTTTTTCTTCGTTTCGTGCCGGAAAAATAACAAATAAACTCATTTAAATCACCTCTCTTATAGTTATTATAGTTCAATTCCTATATGGTCGAGCGACCCTTCTTCGCGGAGCATAATCGCCCGGCACAGCACCATGGCAGTCTTTGCCGGCATTGTTAACTCGCTTCTTTTCCCTTCATAATCCCAAAACTCAAAAGTTATATTGTTTTCATCCGCATACCGCACAACCAGCTTTTCAGCGTCGATATCAACGTCACTTTCAACACCGGAAACCAGTTTCATCCACGTTCTGACCTGCTGCGACATCATTAAACCCCCCTTTTCGCTTTTTTTATCAATAAAAACAAATAATGTTTTCAGTAGACAGATATTGACTGTAAATTGAGGTAATCACATTATACAACCTTAATACTGCGATATAAATAGTTTTTTAAGAATATGCAATATATTACTAAAATCCCTACTATTTCAAGATTTGTATGTCAATTCAAATGATACCGGTTATTTCATAGCATATTGATACTAACAAAAAGCTTCAAATAACGTTTTATATAGTGAGGATAATAAAAACAGCTATGCTTAAATCTATCTGTTTATAGCTGAAAGGAGAAGATTATGAGCGGTTTTCCCCAAAAGGATTTTTCAGATCATGATCAAAAGATAAATAGAATAATCGCTGCCCTGGAAGAGGAGGCTGTTTATATCAGGCAAATGAATGACAAATTAAATATATTATCCGAGCAATGGCAGGCTATCAGGAGAAAACTGGCCGATGATGATATGGCTAAAAACATTAAAAAACTAGATATTGATAACAATATAAACATACAAGCCGGCTCGACAGAAAGAGAAATGGAAGAATTAATACTCTGTATTATAAAAGAAGTTAATAACCACCATATCGAATTCGTTTGTCTAAATTAAGCCTGCGCTTCATCAGGATTGATTTTCCTATTATATTAATGTATGGATAGAAATTCCTCGATATCTGCTATAAACTCCAAAGCACCTTTCTCTATCTCCGCCGTTAATTTATCTCTGTCACCGAAATCAGGATTATCGACTACGGTATGCTCTAAAATAGAATCTACCCCCTTGTCTTGAGGCACAATGCGATATTTCTTCCAGCCGCTTTCTTTGAACAACTGCCAGTACTGCTTCTGAACGTTCCTGTTATACCCCGATAGCCATACCTCGAAACCGAATTTTTCGTGAATAAAGATTATGGCAACTTTCAAATTGCGTTCTTTTAAAGATTGGGGAGAAAAGGAAAAATAGGTCATATCCATATAGCCGTAATAGATGTTGCCGGAAACGAAATAATCCGGATATTTATCCTTAAAGTAGTTCCGTAAAGCCATAACGTACGACATCAAGCCCTG
The DNA here is from genome assembly GCA_002419135.1 of Dehalococcoidia bacterium UBA5748. Lineage (GTDB taxonomy): Bacteria > Chloroflexota > Dehalococcoidia > Dehalococcoidales > UBA5627 > UBA5627. Next base: position 14,449 of record DIFM01000012.1, read on the forward strand.
ATAAGCTTTCTGTATGCAACCTTTTTCCATCTGCTTTTTATATTCATTCGTATATTCCGTTAACGATTCCATATCAGAATCCCTCTCTTATTCAGGATAATTCGCAACGACGCTATAACTTTATCTCTCCCCACACCCCACCCCCGTAAAGCCTTTTAACACCGACTTCGGTTATCACATTCGTCAAATCTTTATCGCTTTCGGCATATACCTTTATATAATTGCCGGAATACCCGTTCCAAATACCATTATCTTTCTGCTCCCAAAGTACTTCAAGCTTTTTCCCGATGAAACTGCTATGGAAGGCAGAAGCCGACTCCTCAGCCAACGACAGCATTAAATCGCTGCGTTTTTTCTTTACCTGAGGTGAGATTTGATTCGGCATGATGTTTGCCGCAGTACCGCGCCTCTTCGAATATGAAAAGACATGAATGCGGGCAAAGCCGATTTTTTTACAAAAGTCATAGCTTTCTGAAAACTCGGTATCGCTCTCTCCGGGAAAGCCGACGATAATATCGGTGGTGATTGCGGCGTCCACTGCTACAGAACGAATCAAGGATACCGCATTATCATAGTCATCAGTAGCATAAAGCCGCCTCATTCTATTTAATACGGAATTGCTGCCGCTTTGCAAAGACAGATGGAAATGCGGACACAGCCTTTTATCTTTCCACAGGTCGATTAAACCGGGAGTTACTTCCTGAGGTTGCAGAGAGGACAACCTGAGACGTTTAATTGATGTTTCTTTGAGTATTATGTCAATCAATCCTTCAAGGCTCAAACCGTCATAACTGTATGAACCGATTTCAGTGCCTGTCAAAACAACTTCTTTGAACCCGCGGGAGACTTTAGCTTTAATCTCTGTTACCACCTGCTCGGGGGCAACGCTCTTCTCCCTACCGCGAACGTACGGCACGATGCAGTAAGAGCAGAAATTATTACAACCATCCTGTATACGTATGAAAGAACGCGTTCTCTGATTGGCGGAATAGTCGTCTGAGGAAATAAAACATCTGTCCTCATATACTAACCCCGCCTTTTTCAAGAGTTGCGGCAGCTTCATCTTCTCTTCGTTGCCAACAGCAATCTTAACGCTATCGATTTTCAAAAGTTCGTTTGCGGCGTGTTCGGCGTAGCAACCGGCAGCAACCAATACGGCTTCAGGGTTGCGGCGGTGCGCCATACGTAACAGATGTCGCGCTTTGCGGTCGGCAATATGTGTAACCGTACAGGTGTTTAAGACGTAGATATCGAATTCCTCTTCCGGATTAACAATACGATAGCCGGACTTAAGAAATTTCTCTGTTAAAGCCTCAGTTTCCGCCTGATTGAGCTTACAGCCCAATGTATCGAGCGCTACCCGTATTATCTTTTCCTCTTTATTCAACCACTACCTCCGAATGCCATAAAGATTATAGCAAATGAGGCATATCCTTGCAGATAACGCTCAAATTATGTTATAAATAGCCAGAATATTACGACTCTTAACATATGTTATATAGCAAAAGCATCACCATAACACCATCCTTGGGGTGTATCATTATAAGCTGATGCTGAAATAAAGCAAATGTTGCGAAGAGTAGAGAGGAAACAATTTGAACCATCTTCGCTGGAATCTCCTCCCGCCGGTGCCGGACGGCCATCCGGTTCACAACTGCAGTTTTTCACCCCTACTTATACAGTTGATGTACAACCGCGGATTAACCGACCCGACACAGATAGAATCATTCACCACGGCAGATAGCAGTTTGTCGGGAGACCCGCAACTGCTGCCCGACATTCACCAGGCAATCAACAGGATTTATCAGGGATTGCTGTCGGGAGAAAAAATTGCCGTTTACGGCGACTTCGATGTCGACGGAATTACCGGTACAGCTATATTGGTGCAGGGACTGAAAGCACTGGGGGGCAATATAACCCCCTATATCCCCCACCGTATAAGAGAAGGGCACGGACTAAACTCGGATGCACTGGATTATTTAAGAAAAGAAGGTATGTCGCTGGTTATTACCGTAGACTGCGGTGTAACCGGTATATCGCAGGTAAAGAGGGCTAAAAGACAGGGGCTGGATATTGTAATAACAGACCATCATACCCCACTGGGAGAGCTGCCGGATGCCGTAGCCGTGGTCGACCCAAAAAGAGCGGATTCTAAATACCCGTTTAATGAATTGGCAGGCGTGGGTGTCGCTTTCAAGTTTTTAGAAGCTTTATATAACGGAATGGGCAAAGAAAAACAGATTGAAAATTATCTTGACCTGGTGGCTCTGGGTACTGTTGCCGACATGATGCCTCTCTTAGGAGAAAACCGCTATCTGGTAAAGCAGGGATTAAAAGTATTAAACACAAACCGCCGACCCGGTATCAGGGAAATATCGACATTGGCAGGAATCGACGCCGCTAATATCGGCACCGAAGAAATATCCTGGTCGCTGGCTCCGCGGCTCAATGCTGCCGGCAGACTGCAACATGCCTTAACCAGCTATAAACTGATGGTAACGGAATCAACCGAAGAGGCACTGGAATTATCTACGGTTTTAGAAGAACAAAACGCCGAAAGGCAAAAGATAACCGGCCGCTCGCTGGCAAAAGCCAAAGAGCAGGTACAGGCAAAAGGGATTACACCGCTTCTAATAGCCAGTGACCCCGACTACCCGCCCGGTATTATCGGACTGGTTGCCGGCAGGCTTTCGGAAGAGTTTTACCGCCCGTCCATCGTCATCAAGGTGGGAGAAAAATCCAGCAACGGCAGTTGCCGCAGTATCCCCGAATTCAATATAATAAATGCCTTAAACGAATGCCATGAACTGATGAGTGATTTCGGCGGACATGCACGGGCAGCCGGTTTTACCATGCCGACCAAAAATCTTTCCAAACTGGAGGAAAAGCTCAACCTGATGGCAGAGAAACAACTGGCGGGGCTCGACCTGCGCCCCAGGCTGGATATCGATGCTGAAATAAATCTCTCGCAATTGGGGGGAGATACCTATCAATCACTTCAAAGCCTGGCGCCTTTCGGGATGGGGAATCCTGTTCCCACCTTTGTAAGCCGCAGTGTCGAGGTAGTCGATTGTCAGACAATGGGCAACAACGGAGGACACTTGAGGCTGAAACTAAGGCAGAATAATGTCAACTGGGAAGCAGTGGCTTTCGGACTTGGCGAGTGCTTTAAGGATATGCACTCGCATATAGATATAGTATATAATTTAAGACTGGAACGCTGGCGCGGGGAAGAAAGGTTACGTCTGAATATTCAGGACCTTGCTCCGTCTAAATAGTACTTGGTAAATAACAATGGAGGAATAAAGTGACGGCTGAAATCATAATTAAAATCATCGCTGCTTTTATAGCAGCTTATTTACTAGGCTCCATCCCGTCGGCATATATCGCCGGAAGACTGACCAAGAAAATCGATATCCGCGCCGTCGGCAGCCATAATATGGGTGCCATGAACTCATTTTACAACCTCGGCAAGGGTGTCGGTATCATGGTGCTGGCAGCGGACGTATTAAAGGGTGTTGCCGCTGTTGCACTTGCTGACCTTTTACTGAATATTCCCAACCTGTATATGTTCATTTGCGGTTTCATAGTGGTACTGGGTCATAACTACCCGGTCTGGTTAAAATTCAAGGGTGGAAAGGGGGGAGCCACTGCCATCGGCGCCATGATTTATTTCATCCCCTGGGGCATCCCTATCGGACTGGCTGTATTTGGCATAATGCTTCTTATTACCAAGTTCCCCACCCTCAGCTACGGCATTGCTATGGCGATCTTACCGTTCGTAGCCTGGCTGGTATATGACCGCCCCGATTATATCCTCTACACAGCGCTATTGATACTGGTTCCCTTCCTGAGCTACATCCCCAGAATCAAGGAGATGAAATCCAAAGGTGGAAGCTGGAAACGGGTAGTAAAACGCAAAAACCTGAAAGATAGATTTTAGCTGCGAAATCGATGAAGACAAAAAGGAGCGGAATAATCCGCTCCTTTTTTGTTTTTTACTTTCTCGGCTACTTCTTTTTGGCTATTATTTGAACAAAGTTCATATATTTACCGGCGCCCGCTTCCATCGCCGGACGGTCTCTGACGGCATATTCGTTATCGCATGCCAGCCAGTCGTTCCATAATTCATCCAAATCCGGCATTTCGCTGACAGATTCGATTTCGATTTTCTGCGACTTACTTAAAAGTTCCCTCCCCCAATCACACGAATGAAAAGTGGATAAATCCTCTACCGTCCAGGAATAAGACATTTCAACAGGCAGTACACCATTCAATTCTTTCTTCACCCCCGGAACTGCAATAGCGATAATGCCGCCGCTTTTAACCGGCTGTGCCAGTTTTTCATCCATATAGCTTTCGGTCTCGCCGAAGTACTCGTAGGCATCCACACCGATTACGGCATCGAAGTATTCATCGGCATAAGGCATATCATTGGCATCGCCATATATGGGAATAATCAGGTTATCTAGATCGAACGATTTGAAGCGCCGGTAGTTTTCGGTAGCGCCGACCCATAAATCATGCACAAACACCCCAGCACCATATTCTTTTGCCAGGGAAATAGATGTGAGCCCCTTACCGCAACCCAGGTCGAGCACTCTCATTCCGGGCGTCAAGATGAAGCCTGCCGTTAATTGTTCGGCGATTTTCATGGCGTTCGGTCCCATCATGTTATCCAGAAGGAACTGGTTATCGTATTTAGCTGTCTTTATATATTTCAAAGTAAACTCCTGTTAATATAAATATTAGAATAAGCATAAATATCCGCCGACTTTACAGCCGTGGAATTAAATCATGCAATACAAACCGATATTGTAATACTGTTATATTTTATTTATCAGGGTCTACCTTACAAGCTCCAAAAATCCCTCCCGGTAATTATTGATACAAAAGCCGGCATACCGCCGGCTTCATGCTGTTTTACAAGCGACTGCCGGAACTAAACGGCTTCCGCCTGCCTGTAGCGTTCCTGAGCTTCTTTTATAATTCTCATGGTTTCCCCTAAATCCTTGTTCCAGCCCTCGACGCCCGTTTTCTTCTTTTCCAGGTCTTTGTAGATAGTAAAGAAGTGTTCGATTTCTATTAATAGATGCGGTGGTACGTCGTCCAGAGTTTGCAGATAATTCCACATCGGGTCTGCTACCGGCACACACAGTATTTTTTCATCGGGACCTTTTTCATCACGCATTTTGAATAACCCGATCGGTTTTACATCTACCAAACAACCCGGAAATGTCGGCTCACCCACCAGAACCAGCGCATCCAGAGGGTCGCCGTCAAGAGCCAGGGTTTCCGGGAAATAACCGTAGTCACTGGGATAATGTACCGATGAGAATAACATACGGTCCAGTTTTATCAGACGCCTTTTCTTATCGAATTCGTATTTATTACGGCTGCCCTTCGGTATCTCAATCAAGACTTCAAATACTAATTCTTCTTTTTCGTTATCAGTTTCCAACTTCCTCTTCTTCCTTTTCAACTATATCGGTTTTCTTAACAAAGCTTACCTTATTTTTCACTGCCAATGCAATGATAACTATCAGGATAACTATAGCTATTACCTGCGCCTGGTGCAAACCGAACAGGAATGGTGTTCCTTCCCGAATAAAATCGATAAAAAAGCGCCATATAGCGTACCCGGCAAAATATACCATTGCCAGGGAGCCGTCCGGCTTCAATCTGCCGCGCAGCTTATAAAGTATGATAAACAGGGTTACCATAAATATAATTTCATAAACCTGTGTCGGATGAACTACACCCGCACCGTATCCATAGCTGTTGGGATTGGTATATTCGATTCCCCAGGAAACAGTAGTATGGTCGCCGTAACAGCAACCGTTTAATGTACATCCCACACGACCGATAGCCTGCCCGATAGCAATACCGGGAGCGACAACATCCAGCAAATGCCCGAAATTAAGCTTGCTGTACCGGCTGTAAATCCAGATGCCCAAAAGGGCGCCAAGAATCCCTCCGTAAATAGATAACCCGTCACCACCTATAATTTGGCCAAGATTTTGGCTGTAATATTCCCAGCGGTCAATAACATGCACCAGACGGGCGCCGATTATGCCGGAAGGTATGCCGACAATAGCCCCCATCAATAAATTATCGTAAGATATACGTGCTCCTTTTTTTATTTCGTAAGAAGCCCAAAATACGACAAACATTATACCGAGGGCTACTGCCAAGCCATACCAAGCAAAATGGAAAGGTCCTATAGAAAATATTGTTGGGTCAACACCTATTTTTATCATTTGCCCTCCGTTAAATACAAGCGATTCATATATTATAGCAAATCTGTCAGAATATGCAGAGCCGCTCTTTTATCGAGCGGATTATTATTATTGCCGCATTTGGGGGACTGAATACAGCTCGGGCATCCGTCCATACAGGGGCAGGCATTAACGGCATCAAGGGTAGCCTGCCACAAATCGACAATCATCTCATACCCCTTTTCCGCGATGCCCACTCCGCCCGGATAAGCATCATAAATAAACACCTGCGCCCTGCCGGTATCGGAATGATAAGCAGTGGAAACCCCGCCGATATCGTTGCGGTCGCACATGGCAAAGAGCGGCAGGATAGCTATGGCGGCATGCTCGACAGCGTGCAATCCGCCGGCACTATCGAGCCCCGCTTTTTCGAGCGACTTTAATTCCGCATCCGTTATGTCAAACCAGAGCGCCACCGTGCACAGCCGCTGCGGCGGCAGGTTGAGCGGCTCTTCCCCCAGTATTTCCTCTGTGTATTGCGCCTTCTTCTTAAAACCGGTTACCACAGTAATTACCTCTACTTCCCCCAGGCAGACCTGTGTCTTTCCGCACTGTTTCTCTTTCAGTTTCTTTAAAACCGTCAAATCCGTCAGCTCTTTGGTAACAGTATAGTAATTTGTTTTTGCCGGCTCGCACCTGGCGATACGCGCTGTCATATCAAGTGAAGTTACCAGATAAGAGTCTCCCTGATGGAGGTAAATTGCACCGGGATGCACCTGCATAATGGCAAAACCGGCTTCCACGGTTTCCAGTACCGAGTTGGTAGAGGAATCGATTAAGGCGAAGTTATCCGCGGAAGCGGAACGGATATTAACCTGCTGCGAGGGATAGTTTACAGATGGCGACGGATACCAGCGGCCGTGTCTTTGCCTGATTAAACCATCCTGTTCCAGCTCCGAAAGGCCTTTTGTAAAATCGGCGCCGAAATAATATTTATCATTTTGGCCCGGTGGCAATTCCCATGCGGCGCACAACAGGTGCTCATTTAATATATAGGGATTTTGAGGATTTATGAGCGCATTTTCAAAGCTCTTTTTAAAAAAAGTATCGGGATTTCTCATAAAATACTGGTCGAGCGGATTATCCATAGCCACCAGAAAACTGAGTGAAAGTTCGCCGCCCCTGCCACTCCTCCCGGCCTGCTGCCAGGTGCTGGCGACAGTTCCCGGATAACCGTTAAGCACCGTGGCATCGAGGTCGCCGATATCTATCCCCAGTTCCAGAGCACTGGTAGCCACCACCCCCATGAGCTGACCGTTTAATAACTGCTGCTCGATTTGACGCCTTTGCTCCGCCAGATAACCGGCGCGGTATGGTTTGATTCGTTTGGCATGCGCCGGGCTTAATTCCTCCAGCTTCTGCTTGGAAAATTTATATATCAATTCCGTCAACCTGCGTGTTCTGGTAAAAGCCAGCGTGCGAATATTATGCCTCACAAGTTCGGTGAAGAGACTTGTTGCTTCACTGTTGCTGCTGTGTCTGGTTCCCCTTACAACATCGGTTACCGGAGGGTTCCAGAACACAAAATCCTTTGCCCCATGCGGCGAACCGTCTTCGTTTACTACTTCGAAAGGCAGACCGACCAGCTTCTCGGCATGTTCACAGGGGTTATCTATGGTAGCAGAACAGCAGATGAATTGCGGATTGGCATCATATTTATTGCAAATACGCCTCAACCTTCGCAGAACAAGTGCCACATGCGAACCAAAAACACCGCGATAGCTGTGCGCTTCATCTATTACAACAAATTTCAGATTATGCAGAAATTTCACCCAGTCATTGTGATTGGGAAGAATACCGACGTGCAGCATATCCGGATTGGTTAACACAATTCTGGCTTGTTTTTTGATTTCACCCCGCTCGGTTTGCGGCGTATCACCATCGAAGGTAACAACCTGTTCCTTGCCGATAAACTGAGGGCTGAACAGGTAATGCAATTTGCCCAACTGGTCCTGTGCCAGCGCTTTGGTGGGAAAGAGGTATAAGGCTCGACCGGCAGGATTTGAAATGATTTCTTCGATGACGGGAATGTTATAGCACAGACTCTTGCCGCTGGCGCTGGATGTTGCCACCATAACGTTTTCTCCGCCTCTGGCGATATCGATAGCTTGCGCCTGATGCAGATAGAGCGGATAAATACGTTTTTTACGAAGTACTGCTCCTACATCGTGATTCAATGGCTGTTTCGTTTCAGAATAAATTGCTTCGCGCGGCGGAATATTCTCCAGGTGCGCTATCTGCCCTTCGTAATAAGCCTGTGATGTGATGTATTTTATAAATGACGCGGTATTCATAGTTAGAATGGTATGACTTCAACTTCCCGGTTGATAATCTCGACTTCGAAACGCCCGCTGCCTATAAAGTTGATGATGCTCGTAATGACTTCATCTGTATATTTTGAATCGTTACTTATAAAACATATTCCCAGCGTGGCGATTTGCCAGAGGTCGTTATCTTCCACCTCGGCAATCGAGACATTGTACTTGTTTTTAATCAGCGCAATAATCGGCTTGATTACCTGCCGCTTGCCCTTTAACGACATTCCCTCAGCCAGTTTGAGCTTTAATTTACATACACCGACGTTCATATAGCACCCAAAAACAACTTCATTAGTATTGCCCCAAATATAGGTTATCCGATGCGCCAAGTCAAGGCGATTTATATCCGGAATGGGAGACCTGCTTTCGCGCTATGCATACGACCGGGATGTTCAGGATTTAATCAGGCGATATCGTAATTTGTCTGCCTAGCTTAATCGAATTTCCCTTATGGTGATTATACGCAATTAAGGCCGAATAAAGACATGTAAAAAATCCCTCTCAAATTGACATAGTTCTTAAGCCAACCCTATAATTATATTAGTTATTTTGTATATATTTTTAGAACAAGGAGAAAGAGGAAAATGGCAATCATTAATTTTGGCGGAACGGATGAAGAGGTAGTAAAGCGAAGTGAGTTCCCGATTGAAAAAGCCCGTGAAGTATTGAAAGACGAGACTATCGCCATTCTCGGCTACGGCATACAGAGCCCCGGACAATCGTTGAATTTGAAGGATAACGGTTTCAAGGTTATTATCGGACAATCGAAACAATTTCCGGAAGACTGGGACAGGGCTGTTAAAGACGGCTGGGTACCCGGCGTAGACCTGTTTGAAATAGATGAAGCCTGCGAAAAAGGTACGATTATCGAAGTACTGGTAGCCGATGCGGCACATAAACATGTCTGGCCTACAATAGTAAAACACCTGACGCCCGGCAAGGCTGTTTATTTCTCACACGGTTTTTCCATTGTTTACAAGGACCAGACCGGCATTATTCCTCCCAAGGATGTAGATGTAATTATGGTAGCCCCCAAGGGTTCGGGTACTTCCCTGCGCCGCAATTTCCTTTCCGGCGAAGGCATCAATGCCAGCTTCGCCGTCTTCCAGGATTATACCGGCAAAGCAAAAGAACGCACCCTTGCCATCGGCATCGGTATCGGTGCCGGCTATCTCTTCCCGACCACCTTCGAAAATGAGGTTTACAGCGATTTAGTCGGCGAGCGCGGCGTTTTGATGGGAGCATTAGCCGGCATTATGGAAGCACAGTATGATACTTTAAGAGCTCACGGCCATTCACCCAGCGAAGCCTTTAACGAAACGGTGGAAGAGCTGACCGAAAGCCTGATTCGCCTGGTATCGGAAAACGGTATGGACTGGATGTATGCCAACTGCTCAGCCACCGCCCAGAGAGGCGCGCTGGACTGGAAGCCCAAATTCAAGGCAGCCGTCATGCCGGTATTTAAAGACCTTTATGAAAAGGTAGCCAACGGTTCGGAAACGGCACGCGTTATCAGTGCCTGCGGCGGCCCCGATTATAAGAAACAGCTCGGCAAGGAACTCTCCGAGATGGGCAATTCCGAAATGTGGCAGGCAGGAAAAGCCACCCGCTCGTTAAGACCGCACGAAAAAGCCAAGGCTAATTACGACACCGCTAAAGGCATCGAGGGCAGAAAAACCAACTGATAAATATCAAGAGTGATATAAGACTTGCGTCCCCTTCCTGTAGAAATTACCGGGAGGGGATTTTTTTATTTAATTAAGGAAACTCTGAAAAAGTC
>DIFM01000022.1 GCA_002419135.1 Dehalococcoidia bacterium UBA5748
GTTTGAATCTTATTGAGACAGGCTCCTACGGTCGGGGTATTAAGTTCGGTAAGATAAAGAGGGGGATTTTTGGCCCCCCTCCTTAAACTATTAAACTAATCTTTCTTGATTCCCAGTTTTTTATGCCCGAACGGCCACCAGCACCCCCTGCCAAATATGTTAGCAACGGATGGCAACAGGAACACAATTACAACAAATGTCTCCAGGAAAACACCGACAGCTACCGCAACACCCACCTGGAACATAGTCTGGATAGGTGATATCACCATAGACAGGAAGGTGCCCCCCAGTATTAAACCGCATGCCACGATAACATAGCTTGTACTCATGATGGCACTGCGAATTGCTTCTTTCATTGGCTTATTCTCAGCCTCTTCACGTATACGCGACATCATAAATATATTGTAGTCGGCGCCAAGAGCTATCATCAAAACAAAGACGATAATAGGAACTACAAAGCTCACACCTACTTGCCCCAGAACATCCGTAAATAGCCATGATGATATTCCCATCGTGGCACCATAGGCAAAGGTAACGATAGCCAGTATAAATATCGGGGCAATCAAGCTCCTGAGCAGCAGGCTTAATACCACAAACACACCTACCAGCACCACTATCATTATTCTGTTGAAATCGGTTTCCAGGACAGTTCGGACATCCAGCATAGCAGAAGTGGTACCCCCCACCGCAGATTCATCTGTGTTAAAATACTGGTATCCATTTTCTTTATGCAGGGCGTCGCTTACTTTCTGTATCGTATCCATAGCCGTTTCGGAATATGGGTAGTCATTCAGTGTTACCATCAGTTTCACGGCATTCCCATCGGGGGAAATAAAGGTACTGATTAACTGTCCCAGGTCTGGATATAACGACAAAAGACTCTGGGGGATAAAATAAGGATTGCCTTGCTCCATAAAATACTGCACCAAATCAGTTAAAGATTGAACAAATTCGGTTATATAAGTTTGGAAGCTGGCCTGCAAAGCAGCCAGAGCATCCGCATCCATATTCTTCAGATCAATACTCCCCAGAGTAGTGCTCATATTATTCAGAATTGTTATAGCAGTAATATATGAGGGTTCCACCGTAACTGCAGGGAAAGTGGTGCCAAGCTCGGTAAGATAAGCCCCCAAGAGCTGGAACATCTGCATAGTGTCAGAGCTGAAAAGCGCTGTTGGATTTGTGGAAGCACTGCTGATTGCAGCATTCAACTGCTCCAGAAGAAGCGTAAGCTGGCCAGTAACGGTAATCGTAGCCAACGGCTCTCCGCTTCCATCAGGCGAAACCACAGATAATACGCTGGAAACACCATCCACCGCAAGCAATTCTCTTGTTATTTCTTCAATTTCCTTCAGGGCTCCGCTGGAAGTAGCGTCCACTGAATAAGTGGTAAGGACAACAGTAGAGGGCATCATATTTCCAATATCGAAATGGTCCTTCAATATATTGAAACCCTCGACGGAATCCGAATCGTCCGATAGTTCGGCAAGTGTATCATATGATGTGGTCATGTTGAAATATGGAATGTATGGCACTGCAAGTACAAAAACTATCAGAAAGGCCACCACAAAAGAATAATTGGTTGTAAGGTTGGCTATTCCTCGCCAAAAACTATTCTCGTGTAGCTCGCCTGTTCCAGCTCTAGAGACATCAGCCTGCCTGCCAGGCCAGAACATGAATTTCCCAAAAAGAGCTGCCAGCGCCGGATTTAAGGTAAGAGCAGCCAGAAGCGTAATGAAGATTGCCGTTGCCAGAGCCAAACCCATCGTATGTAGCATGCCGTACTCGGCAATGGTTAAACCGGCAAGTCCGATTATAACAGTAAAAGCACTTGCGGTAATTACAGAGCCGATAGAGCTCACAGTAGCCCGCAGGGCTTCCAGGCGGCTGCTATGGCGTCCAAGCTCCTCCTTATACCTCGATACCATAAACAGGCAGTAATCGGTGCCAGCTCCGAATATGAGAACTATTATAAATACATCCAGCTGAGACCAGAGATTGATGCCCATTTCGCCCATATACCCCAGCACCCCACGGCTGATAAGATAGGCGATGCCGATTGTAAACAGTGGTACCAGTATAGCAACAGGAGAGCGGTAAATAAAAAACAGCAGCACCACCACCAGGACTACAGTCACAATAGTCGTGAGATCGATACTTTCAGTTATAGCAGTCATCAGGTCGCTCATTATACCCGCTTCACCCGATACATATACCTCAAGCGAGTCGGAAGTATCGTTACTGGAGATGTAGTTCTCGATAGTATTAAGTACTGCCGACGGGTCTCCACCCATAGTATCGATGCCAATATTAATCAACATCGTAGTGTTATCCGGAGATACGAGACTGGAAGCCAGGGCAGGATTGGCAAAAACAGATGTTACCGACTCTATTCCAGAGGCTGCCCCCTGTGCGACCAGCCATTCTGAAAAAGATTGCGCAAAGGTCAAATCAGAAGAATTTAAACCACTTTCGTTATAGATAACAACAGTAGCTGATGAATCAGCGGTTTCCTCAGGAAAATATTGGGCGATAAGCTCAGCTGCTTTTCCTGATTCGCTACCCTGGGGCAAAAAGTCTGCTGTATCCAGTTTGCCCGTTTCGCTCAGTGTCGGCGCCCACAGTACCATAAACACAGCAAGCGCCACCCAGAATAAGATTATCAGAAATCTGTGCTTGGAGGCGAAGCCTCCCAATCCCTTAAACATTTTCACCTCACATTAAAATATTTACCGATTTATAGTTCGAACCTGTTTCAAGCGATCATATGGCTCCCCGATTTTTCTTTCCTGGTTATCCATGCTTTTTGCAGAATATCTAGGGACCTCCCGATAATATCCAGCTCTTCCATACTTACATAATCTGATAATGATTGCGCATTTTCCAGTACAACCTTCCAGATATTATCAGTTATTTTCGAACCGTCTTCAGTTAAACTGCATAGAATCAATCTCCTGTCATCTTCCCCGCTTTCTCTTTTAACCAGATTTTTCTTTATCATCCTATCCAGTAATCCGGTAGCTGTTGAAACATGTATCTTTAAACAATAAGCTATCTGGTTCATTTTCATTCTATTGTTGATCTTTAGCAGTAAAAGCACGCGTAGCTGCGACATTGTAAGGTTATTTTCGGATTCGATAAGTATCGGTCCATCCGATAACAATTCGCCTAGAAAATCATTCATTTTTTGGAGATAAATGTTAAACTTCTTCGCTTTTTCATCATGTGGATTATCCATAATACTTCCTCGATGTTATTTTATTATGCATTACCAATAATACTATTATAATAAAAATATTATCTGTGTCAAATAGCATTTTATATTTGTTACAGTAGCTTTATATTTTATTTAAAACAACAATTTGTACACATAAATAAGTATTGACAAGTACACATTTTTACTGATATTATTATTATTCTCATATAGTTGAATTTTAATATTTTAAAAATTAGAGAATTTTCATTTGAGGAGGTTCAATATGTCTCAAGACAAGTCCGCCCCCCCGAAAGAAAACCCCAGCGGAATTCCGTCAATACTGGTTGCCGAGGCTGACGCCAAACTGTGTAGTTCTATTAAGGATTACTTAGACCAAAAGAACTATTGCACAACAGCGGTTGCTGACGGACCGCAAGCAGTCACTGCACTCACCAAAGGACGCTTCGATTTAGCCATACTCTCCATGGAAACCGCATATGAGATTGGGCTTGAAGTGCTTTCCGAAACAGCCAAAATGCATCCCGAATTCAAGTTTATTATTACGTCAAAAAAGCCGACCGCTGATTCGATTGCCGAATGTATGAAACGGGGTGCCTTCGATTATCTGACCATACCCTTTGGCGATGAGGAACTGGCAAAAGCGGTAGATGAGGCATTGGGTAACAAGAAAATCGTTGAAGAAGATGAAATTGCCGACTCTAAACATGTCGAAAAACACCAGGAAATAACTTCCATGATGGAAGAAAAAAGAGTTTTTTATCCTCCACAGGAATTTGTCGATAATGCTGCCGTCTCCGGGATGCGACACTATAAGGCTTTATATAACTGGTCGATAAAAGACCCCGACGGTTTCTGGGGACATCTGGCGGAGCAGTTGGACTGGTATGAAAAATGGGATAAAGTCCGTGATTACACCTTCGGCGGAAAAGTCGACATCAAGTTCTTTATCGGCGGTAAACTTAACATCAGTTATAATTGCCTTGACCGCCATCTAAATACCTGGCGTAAGAATAAAGCGGCACTGATATGGCAGGGCGAAGGTGAAGACGAAGTCAGAACATTTACCTACCAGGAAGTGCATCACGAGGTATGTAAATTCGCTAATGTACTTAAAAAGCACGGAGTTAAAAAAGGCGATACCGTAACAATATATATGCCGATGATTCCTGAAGCAACCTTTGCCATGCTTGCCTGCACACGTATCGGGGCTGTTCACAGCATCGTCTTCAGCGGATTCAGCGGGGAATCCTTGAGAGACCGCATACTGGATTGTAATTCCAAACTTGTCATTACTGCTGACGGTTATCATAGAAACGGACAGATTATCAGGTGTAAGGACGCGGCCGATATCGCCATGAAGGATTGCCCCAATGTAAAAGATATGATTATCGTGAAAAGGCTGGGGCTGCATATAACCATTAATGAAGGCAGAGACCGCTGGTGGCATGAAGAAATGGAAGCAGATGACATTTCATCGGTTTGCGAACCGGCGGTTATGGATTCCGAAGATCCGTTATTCATTCTTTATACCAGCGGCAGCACCGGCAAACCGAAAGGTGTCATGCATACACAGGCAGGCTATCTGATGCACTGCGTTCAGACTATGAAATGGGTGTTCGACATTAAAGACGAAGATATCTTCTGGTGCACCGCCGATATCGGCTGGGTTACCGGGCACAGTTATGTTGTTTACGGACCAATGGCTACAGGGGCAACCAGTTTTATTTACGAGGGAACTCCGACCTATCCGAAGCCCGACCGTATGTGGCATATCGTAGAGAAATTCAAAATAAATACTTTCTATACCGCCCCTACTTTAATCCGCGCCCTTATGCGAGACGGTGAAGAGTGGCCTAAGAAGCATGATATATCCTGTTTAAGACTTCTGGGGACTGTGGGCGAGCCTATCAACCCGGAGGCATGGATGTGGTATCACCGCGTTATCGGCCGCGAAAAATGCCCGATTGTCGATACCTGGTGGCAAACCGAGACCGGAGGTCATTTGATTACTCCGCTTCCCGGAGCTGTGCCCACCAAACCGGGTTCTGCTACGCTACCTTTCCCCGGTATCGAACTTATCATAGTCAACGCCGACGGTAAAGAAGTCGATATCAACGAAGGCGGCTATCTGTGCATTAAAAAACCTTGGCCCGGAATAATGCGTACTATCTACGGTGATCATGAAAAATTCAAGAACACCTATTTTTCACGCTTCCCCAACATGTATTTTACCGGAGACGGAGCTAGAAAAGATGAGGACGGATATTACTGGATTATGGGACGCATCGACGATGTGCTTAATGTTTCCGGTCATCGTATCGGTACAGCTGAAGTCGAAAGCGCGCTGGTTTCCAATTCCAAGGTAGCTGAGGCAGCGGTAGTCGGTATCCACCACGAGATTAAAGGACAAGGCATATATGCCTTCGTTACCCTGAAACATGGGGAGAAATCGAGTAAAGCGGTTGAAAAAGAACTGAAAGACCATGTCAGAAAGGTCATCGGACCGATTGCCAGCCCGGATAAAATCCAGTTTGCAGAAGGCCTTCCCAAGACACGCAGCGGTAAGATTATGCGCAGGATTTTGGTCAAGATTGCCAACGGTGATGTCAGCAATCTGGGGGATATTACCACATTGGCAGACCCGAGTGTTGTCGAAACACTGGTTCACGAAAGGGTTTAAAAACGTTACAGGTTATTTCAAGGAAATACAGAGAGGCTGGGAGTTTAGTCCCAGCCTCTCTCTCATTTTCGCACAGCACTTGATTTAACTATAATGGATTAAACCAGGTTATTTATCGCTTTCTTTTTCAGCCTTTTTGGCTGCTTTCTTATCGGCAATGGATTTGATGATGTTATCTCCCAGCGATTTTATGAAATCCGCTTCATAATCTTCCACCCTGCCCTCATCGCAGAGTTTTGCCAAGTTCGGGTCAACCGGAATCTGTGCTAAAAGCGGCGCATCGGCAGCCTTAACCATCATATCAGCCTGACTGGCACCGAAAAGCTCCATTTTTTGGTCCAGTTCGGGGATATAGATATAGCTCATATTTTCAACGACGCCCAGCACCGGTTTTTCCATGTTCTTAGCCATACTGAAGGCTTTGCGAACAATCATCATTGCCAGGTCCTGGGGAGTATAAACAACAACAGCACCGGTTATAGGAATCGACTGCATAACCGTCAAAGCGGCATCCGAAGTTCCCGGAGGCAGGTCGATAACCAGATAATCGAGGTCACCCCAGTGAACATCCTGCCAGAACTGCTCGATTGCTCTTGCAATCAGCGGACCGCGCCAGATAACAGCATCGTCCTCAGCCGGCAGCAAAAGATTGATGGACATCACATTGATACCGGATTTCGATAAAACCGGTAAAATACCCGTTTCGTCTCCGGCAGGCCTATCGGTAACGCCGAACATTTTGGGAACACTGGGTCCGGTGATATCGGCATCCAGGATACCAACTTTGTATCCCATTCTTTTAAGAGATACAGCAGTTAAACCGGCTACCAGAGATTTACCTACGCCGCCCTTGCCACTCATGATAGCCACTATATTTTTAATTTTGTTCAGAACACCCGGCTTGACGTTTTCGTAGTTTACTTCAACTTCAGCATCACTATCCAACTTGTTAATAATTTTGATTATTTTGGCTTTCAAAACACCCTGTACCAATGCTGTCATTCCGGCTGCAGCCAGAGTCAATGCAACCTTCTTTTCCGAAATGTCGACTTTCATGATAAGATTCATGCTGCCGACGGTTCTGGTAAGACCGGGTACTACCAGTTCATGCAGTTCCTGTCTTACCTGCTCCTCAGTTACCATCAAATACCCTCCATATTCTTTTAATTTTTATATATTCTGTATATAGTACAGTTTATATCCGGTTATGTCATTATTATTTATTACGTATCGGACAATCTTTAGGCAATTGAGCAGTTATATGCTCGCCGACCGCATACCATCTATTCCCCATAGGACAGGTAAATTGCCTTATGGCTGAGATTTCAAAAGTTCCGCCCTCTATAACTATTGCCTTGCCGTTTAGAAGTGCATCGGCAATGCTTTTACGCGCTGAATCCAATATACGGGAAAAAGTTGTGCGTGAAACGTTCATCTCCCGGGCACAATCCTCGAGCTCCAACCCTTCTACATCTTTCAAGCGAATGGCTTCCAGTTCTTCCACGGTGAGTTTTACTCCCTGAATTAAAGAAAGCTGCCTTCCCGTTGGCGTAAAACTGCTTACCGGAGGCATAAAACCTACCCTGCGACGCAAGGTCTGTCTACCCATTAGATTAAAAGCTCCCACTGATTTGTATTTATTTCGCCCATATGTCCACTATTATAGTTTTTTAAGCAATCGATGTCAATCAACGGGTATAATGCTTATTTGTGAGTCTTGAGGGCTTCCGCTCTTAGACTCTTCGAAAGGCGGTGTATTTTCAATTTTATATACAACTCTTTATAATACAGAATTAGATATGGATAACAAAGACCTTGAACTCTTGGAATTCCCACGCATCTGCGAAATCATCGCCGGATACTGCTCCTTTTCCATCAGCCGCGAAATGGCGATGTCGTTATCCCCTTCTACAGATATCGACGATATCCGGATAAAGCTTGATGAATCAAGAGAAGCCTCCGGACTTATGGAAAAAGACGGCTCTGTTTCGGCAAACGGTGTCGAGGATATCCGCGATTATGCGGTTGCCGCCTCACGCGGACATTTACTCGACCCGAAAACTCTCAGGGTTATTTGCACCTCGCTGCAGGTAATGCGCCTGCTGCGAAACGGTATAGCAGACCGTGCCGATATTTTCCCCGCATTATCAAAATACAGTGATAATATAAGTGAATTTACCCCGATTGAAAACGCCATTGACAGGGCGATTTCCATAGACGGCGAGATTCTCCCCAACGCCTCGGCTAAACTGGTATCTATTCGCCGCAATCAGCAGGCAAAGAAAACAGCCTTGATGAATACTTTGCAGGGATTAATCTCTACGGGAACGCAAGAGCACTATATTCAGGAGGCGTTAATCACGGAGCGCGAAGGACGTTATGTTATTCCGATAAAGAGTGAACACCGTAAAGAAATCAGCGGCATTGTCCACGATGTTTCCAACTCGGGAGCCACCCTGTTTATCGAGCCGTTGCAGACTTTGGAACTGGGAAATGCCTTAAAAGAGGAGCAAATCGAGGAAAAGCGGGAAATCGCCCGCATACTGACCGAAATCAGCGAACTTATCGGCGGTGTAAGCGTGGATATAATCGACAGCATCGAAGCCACTGCCGTACTTGACCTGGCGCTGGCAAAAGCGCGCTTCGCACGCCGTTTCAAGGCAAACGAAGCCTCCATTTACAAACCGAATTCATCGGCGACTCCGATAATCAAACTGGATGACGCCCGCCATCCCCTGCTGGGAGATCCCGCCGTTCCGCTCAGTATCGAAATCGGCAATAACTTTTCGGTTTTGATTATTACCGGACCGAATACCGGAGGTAAGACAGTCGCCTTAAAAACAATCGGACTGTTATGTTTGATGACGCAGGCAGGGCTGCCGATTCCGGCCGCACCAACCAGCCGGCTGCCGGTACTGGACGGCATCTTCGCTGACATCGGCGATGAGCAGAGCATTGCGCAGACACTCTCGACCTTCAGCTGGCATATGAGCAATATCGCCCGCATCCTGAAAAAATTACAGGGCTGTAACCTGGTTCTTTTGGATGAACTGGGAGCCAGCACCGACCCCAACGAGGGCTCTGCTTTGGGCAGGGCGATTTTATTGCATATACTCGCCTCTCACTCGCTGGCAGCCGTAACCACACATTACACCGACCTTAAAGTGTTTGCGCATGTAACGGAAGGATTACAGAATGCCTCGTTTGACTTCGACCCCGAAACGATGAACCCGACTTACAAGCTGACGCTGGGAACGCCCGGCGGGTCCAACGCCATCGCCACCGCCGCTCATTTCGGACTACCGGAAACTGTTATCAAAACTGCCAAAAGCTCATTACAGGAAGGCTCGCGACAGCTTGAAGAGCTGTTAACCAATATCCAAAAAGAAAAACAACGACTGGAAGACTTAAACCGCAAACTGGCAGACGAAAAAATAATGTATTCGCGGCAAAACAGGGAGCTATCGACCGAGCTTAAGAAGTTCAATGAAGAAAAACAGCGATTGAAGCAGAATGCCCGCGATGCAATTATAGAAGAAGTATCGCGGCTGGAGAAGGAATTAAAACTGGTCAGTTCCGAAGTACGCAGAACGAAATCACAGGAAGCTATCAAGGGAGCTCGCCAGACCTCGCAATCAGTTCGTCAGCAAATCAGAGAGGGTGTTTTAGCAGAGGATGAAGAAATACTGCCGGAAGAAGATGGGTTAATCACTGTCGGTGATAACGTGCTGATTAAGGAAGTGGGCGTTAAGGCAAAGGTTATTTCGATAAATGATAAGACCGGACAGGTGGAAGTAGCTACCGGCTCGATGAGCTTCAAGACCGATCGCAACGGCTTGATAAAGCTATCCGGAGACGAGATGAAGGATAAAGCGTACGAGGTACAGGTACAGGTTCCGTTAAGACATATGTCGATGGAACTTGACCTGCGCGGCAAACGCGCCGACGAGGTAGAAGTGCTGCTGGATAACTACTTAAATGATGCCGCCGTTTCCAATCTTAAAAGGGTGCGCATCATCCACGGCTACGGCACCGGAACGGTGCGCTCGATGGTGCGCGACCTGGCATCACACCACCCGCTGGTGAAAAACTTCGAAACCGTACCCTCAGGCGAGGGCGGAGATGGGGTAACGGTTATCAATTTGAGGTAGGAGATTAGCTCTCATACGCCATCCCGATATATCTGTCTGCCACCTTCCCCGAGGGGAGGGCTTTTTTTAGGCTTCCCTTGGGGGAAGCTGTCGAGCGTTAGCGAGACTGATGAGGGTATTTATCGTCTTTGCGAGGAGTGCCACATACTTCGGAACGACGAAGAAATCTCTTTGCTGCGATTATATAATTACGAGAGCCATACTAAAGTCAAAGGAAAAGATTACTTCATCCCGATTCACTGGATTCGCAATGACAGTTTTACTCGCCGCCGCTATGGTTCGACAGGCTCACCACGAGCGGTCTTTTAAATGGCTCACCATGAGCGGCTTGGTGGGTCTTATTCGTTTTCTTACAAAATCAGCATGGCATCGCCGAAGCTGTAAAAGCGGTAGTTCTGCTCGATAGCTTCCCGATAGGCTCTCTTCATCAGTTCCATCCCCCCGAATGCGCTTACCATCATAAGTAGTGTCGATTTCGGCAGGTGGAAATTGGTAATTACAGCATCCGGTATATGGAACTTATACCCCGGCAGGATAAAAAGATTTACCCAGCCCTCGAAAGGGTCTAACGGGGCGTTTTTACTGATGCCTGCTGCATATTCCATAAGCCTGACGGATGTCGTTCCGACACAGATGACACGTCGCCCTTCCAGTTTAGCACGTGAGACTTCATCGGCAACCTCTTTACTTATATAGCCGTATTCGAAATGCAGTTTATGCCGGCTGAGGTCTTCGCCCTGCACGGGGCGAAAGGTATCCAATCCGACATGCAGCGTGGTAAAAAGACATTTGATTCCGTTTTTACGCAGGGTATCGATAAGCCCGGGAGTAAAATGCAAGCCGGCGGTGGGGGCGGCGGCGCTTCCGGTTTTATTCACATCCGAGTAGATTGTTTGATACCTTTCGGGATTCTCTAATGTTTTGTGTATATAGGGCGGGAGGGGCATTTTCCCTAACACAGGCAGATAACTCTCATCGGAAAAGCGCACCAGCTTGATGCCCTCATCTTTAATATCAACGATTTCGGCATAGACGGGAGACATTTTTTCTTGAGGCGGGAGCACATCGTTAAATAGTTCTAGTTTAGTGCCGATTCTGACACGCTTACCCGGTTTTACCAGCGCTTCCCAGGTTTCGTCTTGCATGCGTTTTAAAAGCAGCAATTCTACTTTACCGCCTGTTTCAGGTTTGATGCCCTTAAGGCGCGCCGGCATGACACGGCTGTTATTGAATACCAGCACATCCCCCTCTTTTAGATACTGGCATACATCGAAAAAAGCATTGACATGGGTAATAGCGGAATCTGCACGGTTGATTACCAGCAGACGTGACGTGTCTCTGGGTTCGACCGGTGTCTGGGCAATCATCTCCGGGGGCAGGAAATAATCGAAATCGCTGGTTTTCACGAGTGTACTTTCTGTTTAAAAATAGTGTTTTATACTTTCTACAACTTCTCTGACAGGGTCGAGTTTGTTTAGTGTAAAAAACTGGATGCCGGGTGCCCCGCCCTCCAGCAGTTCATTGCATTGCTGAATGGTAAAATCCACTCCCGCTTTATATGTCGCTTCATCATCACCGTCGAGAGGAGCAAAAATATCGTGAACTTTTTGAGGCACGGTTGCCCCACACCCCTTGCAGAAAGAAAGCAGTTTTTGATAGTTCGTAATCGACATTATTCCGGGAAGTATGCGGGCTTTTACTCCCACCCCCCTCAATCTATCGACGTATTCGAAATAATCTTTGTTTTCAAAGAAAATCTGGGTGATTACAAAATCTCCGCCGGTATCCAGCTTCTTTTTCAAATAGATTGAATCCAATTCTTTATTGGGGCAGTTGATATGCCCCTCGGGAAAGCCGGCAACCCCTATACTGAAGAAATCGCCGTGCTTGCGAATCATCTCTATGAGCTGATAACAGTATTCTATTCCGTCGGCAGCCGGTTTCCAGTTTTCATCACCTGCCGGCGGGTCGCCGCGCAGAGCAAAGATATTACGGATATTCCTGTTTTTCATCTCGCTTATTTTCTCAGCTAAAGCCTGCCTGCTGTCGCCCACGCACGAAAAATGATGCATTGTCGGTATGCTAAAGCGTTTCTGGAACTTGTCCACAATATCCAGAGTAAGATCACGGGTGCCTCCGCCAGCGCCATAAGTAACCGAAAACCAATCCGGTTTAAGTGCGGCAAAGGTTTCGGCTATATCATAGAGCTTTTTCATACCCACTTCAGTCTTGGGCGGGAAAAACTCAAAAGAGAATGTTTTCTCCTTCTCGCTGAATATATCCGTTATCTTTTTCATGACAAACTCCTGCACTCTAGTATAACAATAATTCGAATTTTAAGAAAATATTACATACAAAATGTTACTGTCTCAGAATTGTAGGTT
>DIFM01000003.1 GCA_002419135.1 Dehalococcoidia bacterium UBA5748
AAGGAAACTCTGAAAAAGTCCACAGATATGAGATAATACTGATATCGAATATCGTAGGAGCAGAATATGCAGTAAGTGATGTAATAGGAGAAATAAAGCAGTATACGGCGAGCAAGATAAGGAAAAAGTTTGCGTAGTTGGAAAAGGTATATTGGAAAGAGGTGGTGGTTTGGTCGCCGGGCTATTTTGTATCGACAGTAGGATTGGATGAGAAGCAAATTACTGAGTATGTAAAGTGGCAAGGGGAACAGGATTCAGGATACGGCGGCGATATTTAGTTATCCATACTATATGATATTCAGTTCGATAGGCTCCATGTCCAGATAATCGCGTTTCCATATCCTTAACATACCATATCACCGCCTATTCATTCACCCACGGGCTCGGCCCGTGGAACCCTGCCCTTCGGGTTTTTGGTATTACACCAAATAAAAAATCCGCCCACCTGTTAAAATGAGCGGATTTCATCGGTGATTGAGATAACAGCTCTATTTTAGAACATATCCTCTTCGCTGTCTTTGATAGCTTTTTGCAGTTCGTCATTCAACAGCGGAGGCAGTCCCTCGATATCTACATTCAAGAATCCGCGAACGATAGTCGATGTCGCCTCGTCTCTGTCGAGTCCTCTTGACATCAGGTATTCCACTTCTTCTTCGGCAATTTTGCCGACCGCAGCTTCATGTGAGAGGTCAATGCCGGCAAGGTTTCCCTTCAGTTCGGGAATAGCGTGAATGGAGCCGGAGTCGCCCAGTATAAGGCCGCGGCATTCCAGATGCCCTTTTACGTCCGATGCGTTACCCTCCATATATCCCCGCGAAATGATTTCTCCACCTGTAGTTATAGTGCGGGCGATAATTTCCGTCTTGGAACCCTTTCCGTTAAGGAATACTTTCGACCCGACATCCATACTGGAGCCGGACGGAGCGACTAATACACTATTGAACCTGGCAGTAGCATTCTCTCCGTTACAGTAAGCCGACGGGTTCAATTGCAACGACCCCACCGGTTTCATGGCGACATAGTTATTCAGAAGTAATCCGTTATCTTCGATAATAACGCCGGTGCGCGGACGCACTCCTACAGCAGGTTCCCAGTTATGAATCATGGTAAAGGTTACTTTAGCGCCTTTCTTGATATAGAACTCGGAGACACCGATGTGTAAACCGGGTTCGTTATGCAGTGAGGTGGTACAACCGGTAATGATATGCAGTTCCGAGCCTTCTTCGGCAATAATAATGTTATGGACATCCTGAATGGCGCCTACCTTATTTAAATATAAACATGCCTGTATCGGGAAGGTAGTTTTAGCGCCGGGTAAAGTCCTTATGAAATAGCCGTTAGATTCATTGAGTTCGACATGGGCAGTATATTTATCGGCATCGACGGAAACAGCTTTCCACCAGTAGTCGCCGAACCAGTCGTATTTTTCCTTGGCCTGGCTGACAGCCATGACTTCTACGCCGTCTTGTTTAGCAGAGTAGTGAACCGGCGTATTATCGATCTGGATGAAAGTTCCCATCCTCTGGCTGGGATCATCCAGTATAACACCGGTTGCGAGCATTTTTTCTTTATCTTTTGCAGATAATTCGGAAGGGTCTGTATTTACTGGTTTCTCATGGGCGGGACTATTGTAATTATTCAGATCTATATCTGCACCCAGAGCAGCACGTTTGTTGACGGCAGCCCTAGCCTTTTCTAAATTGGATGAATTTATTTTCTCAGGCATTTAACACACTCCCGATACCCTTTTTCTTTAATGGTATTTAACATGTCCAGTGGTTCTCCCTCGCAAATAATTTTGCCTTCAAACATTACATAACCTGTTCGGGCGTTTATATAATTGAGAATGTGCCCTGTATGAGTAATAACAAGCCCGCTGTTGGTGCGTTCACGAATGGGGTGTACTTTACCGAGGAGACTGTTTATCAGCGACCCGATAAGTGAGATATTCTCAAGGTCAACTCCCGATTCCGGTTCGTCAAGAAGCACCAGGTTGGGTGATTGCGCCGATAACTGCAGAAGTTCGGAACGCTTGATTTCACCGCCGGAAAAACCGTGATTAATGTCACGGGAGAGAAAATCTGTCATATTGGCTTTGCCTGCCAATTCCGCAATCAATTCTTCGCCATTATCCTTTTTCAAGCAGGCGGCTACCATATCACGCGTCTTTACACCGCGTACAACCGGCGGGCGCTGAAACATAATGCCGATTCCCAGCCGGGCACGTTCGTCTACCGACATAACTGTAACATCTTTTCCCTTAAAAATAATCTTTCCGCTTGCAACCTGATATCTCGGGAACCCCATTATCGTCATTAAAAGAGTTGTCTTGCCTCCCCCGTTCGGTCCGAAGATGACCTGTGTTTCTCCGTAGGGGATACTCAGGCTTACTTTATGCAGTATTTCTTTATTATCAACACTGACTACTAGGTCTTTTATATCCAAAAGCATTTCTTTATCAGCCTTTTCGGAATCCATATTCAGAACCTCCTCTTGTGGGTGTTTATTTTTACAACTCTTGTGTTAATAACAATAAGGCTGTAACTGATTAATCACACATACAATTATTGTATCCAAACATTATATCATCTATAGGCTGGATGGTAAAAAGCAGGCATCGGCTAAATTTATCAGTCATAAAAAAGACTGGCCGGACTGCCAGCGGGCATCATTGCGGCCATGGCAGTTCCGGTCAACCCTAAAGATTATATATTTATTCTCAAGACCTTTTACGCAGAGTTAATGAGGCATGTACAGACGTCAATATCGCAAATCCCAAAAGAACTACCAGCTCTACCCGGACATCGGCCAGGCTGGAGCCGTAAAGCATGATGTCCCTTGAGTTATAATCATAAAAGGAAATAGCTATGGCTGAATTTATTTTCGAACACATGGTTGTTTTTTGGGTGATGATGGCGGTAATCGTTTTCGTCTGCCTCTTTTTCTATACCGCTCCGTATGGCCGGCATGCCGGAAAATCCTTAACCCCGGCTGTCAAAGGTCCTGCCGGCTGGGTGCTGATGGAGATGCCGGCTTCGCTGGTATTTGCCGCCTGTTTTCTGTATCTCTCCGGTGTCTTTACCGTTACCCAGATTGTCCTCTTAATAGTATGGCAAAATCCCTTACCTGCCTTGGATTCACCGGAGCAGCAGGCAGCTTGGCTTCGTTAAGGGCAATATAGAGCGGCATTTCATAGCCACCTGTGGCTTCAAATACTATGAGAGTTGGTTTAAGTTTAGTCAGAAAATCACAGATTGCTCTAATGCCATTTGGAGTATTCATGAATTGTCTGGGTTTGTCATCTCCTTGAATTGCAATATCCAGAGTATCACGGGATATATCTATTCCAACATATGTCTCCATCGAGTTCGTCTCCTTTCCGGCCCTTCCTTGCAAAATGCGGGCTTGGTTAACCCATGCAACTGTTCGGGCTCTTATTATATTTGGGGCGAGACGACCATGCTGAGTCACGGTCTTATTAAACCCAGGGCGAATCGGTCTATCCCGCCCGTCAATATTAATGATACAATATTTTTAAGATACAAGGGCGAACGGGTAGATGCTCGTTTATTGCAATGACAATTAAAAATTAAGCGGGAGGTTTACGGTAATGGAAATAGAGCAAATCATCCTTCTGATTATCAACGTTATCGGCGGGGCTGCCGTCCTCGGTAGCTATATGCTGGGAGTACGTGGCAAGTCCGGCTCGGCGGACAGGTTGTGGGGTGGTATGCCCCCAAAAGTGCGTCCGGTTTATTACATCTCGATGATGCTCTCGGCTGTCGGTTTTTTCTTTTTTATCTATTTCCTGCTCTTTACGGTCGCTCCCGATACCGTACTTATCGCCGATACCTTCGGCTACTGGATATTTTACATAATATTCATCGGGATGCTGGGGTTTTCGGCTTTCTGGATGCCGCTTACCAACAAAATGGCGAACGAACCCAAAAAATCAACCTGGATACAGGTGCGGACGGTGCTGGCGCTGGTAGCGTTTTTCTCTGCCGCGCTCTACTGGGCACTATTAAGCATTCAGGAAGGGAACGCCGGTGTAATCTACTGGCTGGCGGTTGCCGGAAGCGGTTATTTCACCTTTCATACAGCCGTTCTGGATATGCTGATCTGGCCGTTGTTGTGGGGGAGGGGATGAGGGGGTTATTTATTAATTATTGACAAAATAGTACATTAAGTATATTTTAGTACCAAAAAAGGGACAGAAGGCCATATGAGGGTTCTACTAGATACTAATATAGTAATACATAGAGAAGCTTCAACTGCTGTAAATGAAGAAATTGGTATACTGTTTAAGTGGTTAGATAGTTTACATTATACAAAGTGTGTACACCCTGTTACTGTTGAGGAAATAGAAAAACATAAAGATACTAGGGTTAAAAAAACATTCGAAGTTAAACTAGGTAACTATAATGTTTTAAAAATAATAGCGCCTTTATCGGATTTAGTTCGTACCACAATAAAACCCTTAGATAAAACTATAAATGATAGTAACGATACCTTGATTATTAATGATCTATATTGCGGTAGGGTAGATATATTAATAACTGAAGACAAGATGCTTATTCAAAAAGCATCATTATTAGGAATACCAGAAAAAGTATTTACAATAGACGCCTTTTTAGAAAAGGTAAATACAGAGAATCCAGAACTTGCAGACTACAAAGTTTTATCTGTACATAAATCATTATTTGGTGAACTTGATTTAGAAGATGATTTTTTTACTTCTTTTAAAGAGGACTATATAGAATATGAAAAATGGTTTAATAAAAAGGCTGATGAGACTGTCTACACATGTTTAGCTGAGGGAAAACTAATTGCACTTTTGTATGTAAAAGTAGAAAATAAATGGGAAGATTATTCGGATATTAATCCGACACTTTTGCCTAAAAAGCGACTTAAGATAAGTACCTTTAAAGTGTCTCTAAATGGTTATCGGCTAGGTGAACGGTTTATTAAAATTATATTTGATAATGCGCTAATGTATAAAGTAGATGAAGTTTATGTAACAATTTTTAATAAAAGAATTGAACAGCAACGGCTTATTAGCCTATTAGAAGAATATGGATTTTATAAACATGGGTTAAAAAGTAGTGCAAGTGGAGAGGAATTGGTTTATGTTCGTTCCTGTGCAAGAGTTGCAAATCGTCAAAATCCCAAATTAACATACCCCTATTTCTCTACATCAGGGAATATATTTATTGTTCCGATTTATCCCGAATATCATACCGAGTTATTCCCAGATTCCATATTGCAGACAGAGTCTCCTTTTGACTATGTAGAAAATGAGCCTCATCGAAATGCTATCAGCAAAGTATATATTTCACGTTCAATCGAAAGAAATTTGCACTCCGGCGATATAATAATATTCTATCGTACTGCTAATAAGTATCCTGCTTATCATCATAGTGTTATTACTACAATCGGAGTAGTTGAAAAGGTTATTGATAGGATAGGTAATAAAGATGAGTTTATAAATTTATGTAGAAAAAGAAGTGTGTTTTCAAATGAAGAGCTGTTAAAATACTGGGAATATAATAGGAGTAATAGACCTTTTATAGTCAATTTTTTGTATGTTTATTCTCTGCCTAAACGGATAAATCTGCAAAGGTTAATTGACTTGAAAGTTATTCATTCTATTAATGATGCTCCGAGGGGCTTTACGTTAATTAGCATAGAAAATTTAAAAGATATGTTACGGGAGTGTAGGATTGATGAAAGTATTGTTGTCTATTAAACCGGAATTTGCAACGAAGATATTTGAAGGTTCGAAAAAATACGAATATCGTCGCAGTATTTTTAAACGTACGGATGTAACGACTGTAGTAGTCTATGCTTCAGACCCTATAAAAAAAGTAATCGGTGAATTTGAAATTGGTGGCATAATCCATGAGAATCCGTTGATCTTGTGGGAACAGACAGGAGAGCATGCTGGAATATCAAAGGATTTATTTTTGAATTATTTTAAAGATAAACAACGTGGTTATGCAATAAAAGTAAAAAGCGCAAAATTTTATGATACCCCGCTTTTATTAGATAGATTTATGGTATCCTATCCTCCTCAATCTTTTCAATATCTCTAATGAATAGTTGCAATCCTAAGTACATCTCTATATTAATTCTCATTACCCCTCATACCCACACATGCCATCCTACCCAAACCGTGGATTATAGTTTTCTAAAATGTATGGCACCCAGCTATCATCATCTATCTAAAAGGGCACTATCTACAAGTTCACATAAACTATATCCAGAACTGTAACACAGATACAATTTAATGTGCTATACTTTAGCAATTACAGATTGCAATCACAGGAGTAATCCATTGTGCGGATAAAGTATGCACATTTACTGTTATCTATAATAGTTTTATCAATAGCTTTAATACTGATTATTCAGTTTGCCCCGGATAATGTATTCCGTATTATTCTGGGGTTGCCTTTTGTTTTACTGTTCCCCGGTTATGCGTTGATATCAACATTGTTCCCGCAAAAAGAAAGACTCGGCGGTATCGAAAGATTGGCATTGAGTTTCGGGCTTAGCCTGGCGTTGGTACCCATTACAGGTTTGATTCTGAACTATACTTTTGGGATTAGTCTGAATTCGGTTCTCTACTCACTGGCTGGAATTGTGCTGGTTTTATCGATAATCGCAATTATCCGTCAACGCGGTTTAACTGATGTCGAAAAACATTCCTTTACCATAAGTTTTGCCTGGTTTGGCAGGCAGAGTATAGTGGAGAGGATACTCTCTGTAATACTGGTATTGGTGGCTTGCGGAACAATCGGTATTCTGATTTATACGATGGCAGTGCCTAAAACCGGCAGCGCATATACCGAGTACTATATTCTAAACGCACAGGGGGCTACCGATGATTACCCTTCCGATATTCGGGCAGGTGATACGGAAAGTGTAATACTGGTCGTTATAAATCATGAGAATCAAACCGCTGATTACAGAATCGAAATACAAATCGATAATGACCCGAATGATGATATCCAACCGATAACGCTGGATACAATCGATAATATCACTATTGAAGATGAAGGAAAGTATGAAAACCCCGCCTCATTCACCCCCCAAATTACGGGGGAGGGGCAGAAAGTGTATTTTATACTTTTTAAAGACGGGGAAACCGAACCTTATCTGGAAGTGAATCTGACTATAAACGTGAATTAAAACTACAGTAATTTACATTTAATCATAGGGAAGTAAATCTGATATATGAGTTTCAAAGACTGTCGTCTGTATAAGATTTTTGATGAGTTGCGGGCAACTGTAACATCCAAAGACAGGATGAAGGAAGTTATCCGCGTGCCGCTTTATTCAAACGCTCTTTTTTTAATGGGCGCCAGTGTTTTTAGTTCGCTTATCGGTTTTGTCTTCTGGCTGGTAGCGGCGCGTTTTTATCCCGATGAAGCCGTCGGGCTGGCTTCGGCGCTGATTTCCGCAATGGGGTTAGTGGTCTCCTTTTCTAAATTGGGGTTGGAACTTGGGCTGGTGCGATATCTCAGAAGGTACAGTGAAGACCCCAAAGCAATTATAAACACCGTGTTCACTGTCGGGCTGCTGGCATCGGTGGCTGCTGCTTTGATATTTGTTGCCGGGCTTGATCTATGGTCGCCGGCATTGCTCTTTATACGTGAAAACCCGCTCTATCTAACGGCCTTTATATTCTTTTGCGCTGTTTTGTCACTTAATACCTTTTCAGACCACAGCTTTGTCGCCTCACGCCGCAGCGGTTTTGTGGTGGCTTCAGGGTTGATTTTCGGCGTATTAAAAGTGATTTTTGCTATTGTTCTGGCGTCGTTTTTAACATCGTTCAGCATTTTCGCATCCTGGGGAATCGGAATGACTGCGGCGCTGATTATCAGCATATTTGTATTTCTGCCCATTGCCCAGCGCGGATACCGTTTTGCTATCACCATAAGGAAAAAAGTCTTAAGTGATATGCTGGGTTACTCGTTTGCCAATTATCTTTCGGTACTCTTATGGGGCGCGCCGGCGCTGATATTTCCGTTGATGGTAGTGAACTTGCTGGGGGCGGAAGCCAACGCCTATTTTTATATCGGCTGGGCTGTCAGTAATGTAATCGTGATGATTCCGATATCGGTGACAACATCTCTTTTAGCGGAGGGTTCATTTGATGAGGCTAATCTTAAAACGCATATCCTTCGCAGCCTTAAAATTATATTCCTGTTGCTGGTGCCGGCGGTTGTGGCGGTACTGCTTCTGGCGGATAAGCTGTTGTGGCTTTTCGGCACACAGTATTCCGCAAGCGCAACGGAACTGGTTCGTATTATGACACTGGGGGTATTGCCGCTTGCCGTAAATATCCTCTATTTGAATATTAAGAGGGTTCAAAAAGATTTGAAGATGATTGTCGGCATGCCGGCTTTTATTGCCGTCATTTCGATTGTGCTGGCTCTTATCCTGCTTACGCAGATAGGGTTCAACGGAATAGGAATTGCCTGGCTGGCGGCACACTGTTGCTGTGCTGCTGCGATAGTAGTAAACTGGCTTTGGCGATGGAGAAAGCGAAATAATTAGCTGTAAAAGTATTATTTGGGATAGATGTTATGGAAGATAAACAAAAAATGTATTGTGCTGTAATTTTGGATGGTATTGCAGAAATATACAGTAATGTAAAAAATATTTCCGGATTTTTCCCAGTGAATTATAAAGAGGTTAGCGAGATAAAACGTGAAGTGAAAATCAGTTTGTTTTTCTTTGTTACGGATTTATCTGATAAAACAGACAATTCAAGTGCCAGCGATTATTACTACGGCGCTTGCAATAGTAATTCCATTCATCGTAAATATCGCTTGCCGTGTTCAATGAAGGCTATAATAGAATTAAGCGATTTAAACAATCAGCCCACGATAAAAATAAATAAAACTTATTACAGGATGGGTAAGGTCAGAATAAATGATTTTTGTCCGCCCGGCATGCATTTAAAAGACTTATTATCAGCAAGCCTAATCGATGCCGGCTACATTCCTGTTCACTCAGCCTCTATTGTTGCGGAAAACGAAGGAATAATGCTGATAGGTGCAGCCGGAATCGGTAAAACTTCAATACTGGCTTATGCAATTCAAAATGGTTATTCCTATCTCGCAGATGATATGACAGTTATTGATGCGGATTGTAATATTTATCCTTGCTCAGGGATTTCCTCCATTGCTTATGAATCCGGTTTGGAGAAAATAGTTAATGGGAAAAAGGTAAAAAACAATTCGGTAATGGATAACATTTCATCCGTAATTCCGCCTTTAAAAAACATAAGCCAAAAACCATATCTTGATATAAATATGCTTTTCCCGCAATCGGAGTTAGCCGATAGGGCAAAAGCAGGTAAAGTTTTTGTTCTAACAAAGGGCAGCTCGAATGTTGAAAAAATATCACAGGAGCAGGCATTTCACAGGATTATAACCATTAACAGAATGGAGTTTGCTTACAGCGGCAATCAATTGTTGTTATTGTATTCTCTTTTTAATTGTTGGCCGGATATGAATACATTAAGGCAAAAAGAAGAAGCGGCGATAATGAACCTTGTAACCAACGCTGATTGTTACCTTTGTTCAGCCCCAAATCCACAGGAACACTTTAAACTGATAAACAGTATAATCTAAAGTTAACGTATAATTGGGTGGCGAAAACTAATAGGGGAATAGGTCATTCCTTTTTATTATCTAACAGGCCGGTAAAATCATTCACCGCTTTATTACCTAAGCCTTCAGCCCATAATAAAGCGTTTTTTCCGATTGTGTTTTTTGTTGAAATATCAGTTAATAGTTCCGTTAATGCTGCAGCAAAGTCATCTTTATTCCCGACGTCATTAACAAGAATGCCGGTTTCTCCGTTTTTAACTATCTCGCGATGAGCGGGGATATCAAAAGCGACAACCGGCTTCCCGAAAGCTTGAGCCTCAATAATGGTATGGCTAAGCCCTTCTTCGCATAAAGCGCAGGTTGCAAATACATCGGAAGCGGTATAATAATCTGCGATTTCTTCATGTGGTACATAGTCGATAAATATTACAGCTTCATCATTACGTTCTAACAGCCTTTTTTGGTAATATTTAAGGGTGCATTTACCTATAATGATTAGTTTAGCATCGCAAACCTTTGTGCGAACCTCAGAGAAGGCATCGAGCAATAGCTCAATCCCTTTGTGTTCCTCTAGCCTGTCAACATATAAAATTACGGGGTCGTTGTTCAGTTTATATTTATTACGAACATTTTCACCGGTTGCACTTCTATCCATAAAAAGGTAGGTCGGATTCGGTATTACCTTGCTTTCAATCGACAAATTGTTTTTCATGTAATCTTTTAAAAACCGGCTTTCCACAATTACATTATCGGCATTTTTGACAGAAGTTTTATAGTGATATTTAACCAACAGTTTTACATATAGTTTTTCAAACCAAAATTCGCACATTTCCGGCAATTGAAGCCCCTGGAAAAAACAAAGATATCTCATAGATGGGTTTTGTTTCTTAAGATAGTAACCAAACCAACCGAGCGGATAATCATAAGCAAAAACCGCATCGTATTCGGCAAGCGGTTTTAAACATCTCTTAATAAACGGCAGGTGCAAAGGCGCCGGTAAAATAGCGAAAAAATACATTAAGGGATATTTCCACAAAGGCAAGTTTAATAGGGGTTTTGGCAAACTCTTTACGGCCAGATTATTTTCGTTGTCGCTGGGAATGAGTGTAAATAATGTAACGTTATGCCCTAATTTACTAAACAGAGCAGTATTATCTATAGCCGCCAGGCTGGTGCCGCTGTTATCATCCATGCTGTAGGCAAGAATAGCTATCTTCATTTTAACTCTATGGGTTTTTAGTCTTTTCGCGTATCTATATTAACCCAATTATAATTTGAGTTCAATTTGTGATTTCAAAATGTCCCTTGAAAGGGTTGGCTAAAGCCTATTGCCATTGAGTTAGACCGGCGTTGAATATGTGAATATAATTCAAATCCGTGGCTACCGAGCCTTTCAGTCGAATGACGGAATTGCCGTTAACAATACTCAACTTGCTGGAAATATCGCACTGCAGTGATTCCGACATAGATGCCGAAGAGCTTAGGGGCATAAAATGACATCCGGGAGAACCGCTTCCAATACGGGTAAAATTGGCAGATACCTGCGCAAGCCCTTTATGAGTGAATTCAAGCGGGAAAGACGACCAGCCGGTAGTGTGTGTTCCGACCCCCTGCCACACCTCAACAACGCTGACCTCGGCAGAGCCGTCATCGACCCACAGGAAAACATCTATGGCGTTTGCATTCCCAAGGTTAAACTGCCCCTCCGTTAAATCCCAGCTAATCAGATTATCGGTTTCGCTTGCATTGAACTCTCCACTCGCTCTTTCGATGCCGTTGACTTCAACGGAATAACACAGTTTGGTTGCCAGCGGCTCGCCGCCGAAGCTGTCGATGTGGATACGCATCCTCTGGCACAACCTGCATACTTTCAATCTGGAATCGGACGGGGCGGGAGTTGTCAGGTTAGCCGTATAATCCGCCGTTAAAGGCTTCGATATTTCAGTTATTACATAAGTTTCCTCTTCAAGATTCCCCGAAATCTGTAAAGAGGGTGTATAGATGATGGTTTCCGTCTTTGTCCGGGTATCGGAATGATACTTGTTTGTCATTTTTATGCTCCCTGTCCTTCATAATCAATCTGATAGTCTGCCTCGCCGCTTCCGTTTGCAACCTTTAACACGAGTCGATGCCACTGGCGCTGATAATGCAATTCGGCGATTTCACCCGCAAGCAGGGTATTCTCTGAGACTAATTCAACTTCGATACCGTTTTCGGTGGCGTACCCGCACATTTTGTATTTTAGGGAAACGGAAGAGCCTGTATTTTTAAGCAGTATCGTCTTTTCACCCAGCTCGGTTGTAAGCCAATCCAGCGCATCGGTATAAACAGCGGTGGTGGCGCCTGTTTTAGAGCCCCTGTCGATTTTCCACATATAATAAAACCTCCGTTAGAACATATGTGCTATTTTAGGAGGTTGAGGTGATTTCCGTCAATGGGGTTTTGTCGCCGGGGATTTGAGATTTATATTTGCCGTGCCTATGCATAAGTAGTAAAATGGCGAAGTTAGGGCAAGATATACAATATGAATAATCATTAGAACATTTATAAAGGGGGCTGATTATATGAAGTTAAGATATGATAAAAAAGCTGATGCTATATATATATTAATTAGCGACAATCCCTACTCATACGGAAAGGATTTAGATGAAGAAAGAAGAATAGATTTTGATATTGATGGTAATCCAATAGGCGTAGAATTATTATGTGTGAGTACGGGCATAATAACAGATGATTTGCCATTTAGGGCGGAAATAGAACGTATATTAGGCGATAAGGGTATAAAAGTATATGCCTGAAACATTTGATAATCTACAGTAGACAGTCACAAAACATGATTTTATAAATCTTCCCTGCGAACCGTACAAAGCATAACCTTTTTGTCCTGTCCTACAGTTTTGCAAAAAAACCTATGCATTGCCGTATTAGATGACCCCGTGGATTCTTTAAGATATTTTTTTTGCTATCAGAATAATGTCTTTGGGTATAATTGATTCTTTTTCAATCAGAAAAGGCCGATTTTTTTCAAATGATATGTTCTTAAAATCTATAGTTTTAAAAGTTGTAGTCGGGTCATTATATTTTACACGGCGAAATAGGTTGTAATACATGTACTTAAATACAATAGACATAAACTTAAATTTGAGTTCAATTTTGTATTTTAGCCCCCATATTGCTCTCTCTCCTTTGCGCCATCGCCCTTGTCCGTAGGTTGTTATTTCAGCGAAATAGTTAGAAATCACCGTTCTCAATTCATCAATGGTAAATTCGTGAACATGCTCTGGAAAGATTTTGTCAATTCCGGAAATACCGTATCCCCTGTAGGGGGTAGAACATATGAAAATACCATTATTTTTTAAAACTCTTCTGCATTCTTTCAAATAACTCTTGTAATTCACTAAATGTTCAATTGTTTCCATAGAAACCACTGCGTCAAATGAACTTTCTTCAAATGGTAAACAAGTAGCATCTCCGATAATAAAGGCGGCTCCTGGGTGGGTGAATTCCTTTCTAGCGTTGTTTATTTTATCTTCTGATATATCACACCCGAAAACTTTTTTAGCACCTCTATCGAGCAACAGGGCAGAACCATAACCGGGACCACAGGCGACATCCAGAACGATGAGCCCTTTTAAAAATTCGGATGCAAAATCATACCGTGCGAGATGATCCTTTACCCCTTCACTGACCTTATAACACCAATCAGACATATTGACACCTCGATATATAAAATATTAAAACCTTGATTACTTTTTATCAGATTCCTTTATCATTTCAAAAAAGCCCTTAACCATACCTATGGTTTGTGCAATACCATTTATTACGAAATAGGGAATATAATTTGGTTTGCCTTTTATAATACAGACAAACACCCAATAAACAGTTACGATAGGCGGCCAGAATCTGGGGTTAAAGACACCGTACTTTTTCATTAAACGGGGGATGGCGCGCGCCTGATTAAGGCGTGCCTTGTAAATCTTTTTACAGGTTGCCCTGTGATAATGATATACAAAAGTCGCTGAAACGCCCTGCTTATGCCCCCCTGTTGAACTCTGGTGGTAAAATCAAGGTCGTCCCCGTGTGTGATAAACGAATCGAAGCCGTATTTGAGAACAATATCTTTTCTTAATAATGTTGCCTGTAAGCCGCCAATCCTGTTCCGTGCTCTAAGTATCACGGAGTTCCAGTCAATAGCTCGTTCCCAATAAGTAGAAACGCTTGCAGGTTTGATTGTTGCTGCCATACTTACAAAATCAGTACCTTCCAATTCTTTAAATAAATTGTACAGCGTTCCTTCGGGCAGCACGATATCCGAATCTATATAGGCAATGTATTCCTGGGTTGCCTTTTCCGCCCCGAGCTGATGAGCATAGCTGGCTTCACGCCCCTCGTCTGAAAATATCAGCGAAGTATATTTACGTGCAATTTCCAGCGTTCTGTCGGTTGATAGCCCATCAACAACAATTATCTCGGCAGGATTATTGTTTTTAACAGACTCAAGGCATTGTCCTATAAGTTTCTCACCATTTTTAACCGCTATAATTACAGATATGGGTAAACAATTCATAAATGCCTCCGTGTTCAGGGTTGATTGATATAAATATTGGTATGACCATTGTTGTAAATCATATTATATGGC
Organism: Dehalococcoidia bacterium UBA5748; assembly: GCA_002419135.1. Classification (GTDB taxonomy): domain Bacteria; phylum Chloroflexota; class Dehalococcoidia; order Dehalococcoidales; family UBA5627; genus UBA5627. Next base: position 14,263 of record DIFM01000003.1, read on the forward strand.
ATAAGTTGCGAAATAAATGCAATCCATTCAGGGTCGGTTTCATTGATAGAATAGGCTGAGACGTAAGGCTGAAAAAATCTTTCTGTAATGGCAAAAACAGCGGGTTCTTTATAAGTATAAAACCTTTCGATTCTCTGTTGGAAAGAGAGCCATAATTCTTCTTCATCGGTTATATCCCATACCTGTGCAGGATGCGATAATTCAGCATCAGGAATATAATATATAAATGAGTAAACGGTAACGACATCGGATATGAAAAGCAATCTGTCTTGTTCAAAATAATCTCCCACAAACTCTCCTGAAGAAAGTTCGTATTCATAAACGGATTGAGTGTTGATACTGGAATGGTTAACCAGAAACGTGGGGAAAGACATCACCAATAACAATAAGGGAACTGTAATCAAAGAAAGTTTATTTGCTCCAATTTGATTTTGAGAAAGAGGTATATCTACAAACTGCACATCCCTTTTGTCTTGCCTGATACCCAATATAAACTTAATAATAATCGGCACCGCTAAAAATGGAACATACATTAGCAGTCTGTGGTATTGAGTCCCTTCAGCGAAAGCAAAAACTGCAACAGCGGAAGCAATCAGTATTCCCCACAAACCGCCTGTTTCGACAGTGCCGATGGAATCGAGTTTTTTAATTCTGAAAAGGTTTCTTATTGCCAGAAGTCCCCCGAAAAGATAGAGAAACAGTAACCAGAAGTATCTTGTCAGGCTAGCCCACAAAGGAGTGGCTTCGCCAAGCGATTGGGTTCCGGCTGCAAACATAGGCAGTATTCTCTCCAGCGGGTCTTCGAAAGCGGCAATAAAATCCTCCATATGCCCTGCCAATCCTTCGAACATACGTGTCGCCCAGAACATTTGCCAAATGAGAAATACAACGGCACAAAGTACCAGAAGTGTCATGCTAACCGTTTTTTGTTGGTTGATTTTGTTGATTATATATATCCCGCCAAGTGCGAAGATAAAGAATATCGGGAGCGGAACATAGCTAATGGTAAGCGCGGCAAAACATATAATAAAAAGGCTGATTAACGCCGGTTTTGCAAGGGCGCCGCCCTTTAATAAAAAATACAGCATTAGTACAAAGAAAATTATAGCCGTAGCTTGTGCGTGAAACATTGTCCTTGTGATAAGCATGGCGCCGCATACAAGAAAAATCACCGCCAGAGATGCCATTTGCGGATTTTTAATGGAGCGGCTAAACAGCAAATACAGCAGAATTGCCAGAAGTACACGGCAGAATATCAGGAAAAAGGTGCGGATTTCCAATATTTCTAATCCCGATATTTCGGAAAGGGCAAATCCTGTCAGGTGGATGCCGGGGTATTGAAAATAAGCCAGATTGATATGGTCAAATGCTATATTTTCCGTTTGAGAAAGATATTTAACATGCCCCATATTTACCAAGCCATCGGCATAACCACCGTATGGAGCAACTATTACCCAAAACCCAAAAAAGACAGTGGCAAATATTGCTATTAAAGTAATCCTCTGCCATTCACCTATTCGGCTTAACAATAACAGGAGTAGTACAGCCATCCAAAGTACGAATAAAATACCGAATAGCCAAAGATAATCGCCGAAAATATACAGCGATTCTACGGCATGATATTCGAAATTTAGGGTTACCGGAAAAAGCAGGATTGCGGAGGTCAGCAAAAGTAATACTATCCACAACAACAGGCGGACAGCCCCCGGTAGAGATAAGGTTTTCGATGACGAGACGTTATTCATCTTATAACCTACTTATTCCTCTTCAGTGTTTTGCAAAGAAGCAAGAAAATAAATTGTTCTCCCCTGTTTTGTTGTTACAATCAATTTTAACGGTAATGTCAATGCCGTTAATAACGGAAAGAATATTTTCAGGTATAATGCACCTGCAATGCCCGCTACTGTTTTCCGCAGGTTATTCCGTTTTGTCGCAGATAGGTTAACGCTTTGTTTACCGACAGTTTTGCCGGCAAATTTTTCTGCCAATCTGTTGATTCCAAGTTTCTGGCTGATAAAATTGCTCCATGCGCGCTCATAAAGCCTGGATGGTTCGACCTCAGCTAAGGTGATAGAGAAGCCGTAACCGGCAAAAACCTTTTCCAACGCCGAAGCATTCCAACGCGTAAGATGACAGGGTGGCAAGTCCCACACTTCCCTGAAAAAGCGTTCCGATTTAACCCGCCACCGGTCACGGTTGGGAACGCTGACGACCACTATGCCGTCCGGTTTCAGGAGTTTTTTTATACAATTGATAAAATCCGGAACATCATCGATATGCTCAAGTACCTGAAAAAATGCGATTACATCGTATTTCTCTTCGGGCTGCCGTATCATCAGTTCTTGTACTGTAAACGGGAATACGTTGTTCAATTCATAATTAGACTTAGCAAATTCGATATTTTGAGGTGCAGAATCAATTCCGGTTACAGAATAACCTGCTTTATGCGCTTTTTCCAAAAATTCACCGCTGCTGCACCCGATTTCCAGTAGCTTTCCGTCTTTGTTGGGTAAATCTTCAAAAAAACGTTTATGCGCCCAAGGTATTGCCCGCAGGTTCATATATGTTAGCGCTCCAGCAACATTATCGGAATCGTAGCTTTCACCCGGAATACTTTTCAGCGGTAACCAAAACATTGAATCGCAAATAGCACAATGATACAGCTTGTATTCCCTATAAGTACTTATTAGATTAGCTACTGTTTCCCGTTCACATATCGGACATATCATTATTATATACAATCCTTATTTTTGGTCTTTAAAAACTTCCAGCATCCTTGAAGCCATATGTTCGGCAGAATAATTTTCGACGACAATTTTTCTGCCGCAAACGCCCATTTGTTTTCGTTCTTCAGGATTATCCAGCAGGTAAATTATTTTGTCGGCGAGCTGTTTTTCATCGGCAGGGTCTATAATAAATCCGCTCTTTCCGTCCTCGATGCGGCGCGGCATTGTACCGACATTTGTACCAATTACCGGTTTGCCGCTTGCCATAGCCTCGATTTGCACCTGTGGGTCGAGGTCAACCACAGAAGGGATTACCACCATATCGCAGGCAGTATATAATTTTATCTTTTCATCAATTGGTACTATGCCGGTAAAAATAACCTTTTCGCGTAGTCCAAAATCATCAACTAATTGATTAACTTTTTCTGTATAACTTCCGGTTTTGGTATTATGCGTCTCGAATTGTTCAGAAGGACCGACAATCAAAAATCGCACATTTTCTTTACCACAGCGATTCACCACGATATCAGCCGCTTTTACAAGATATTCCACTCCCTTATCAGCACATACTCTGCCTACGAAAAGAATGATGTTATCATTTACCAATTTGTATTTTTCCTTGATATTTCCAATATCGTTATTCGGATTGTACTGCGCTGTATCAATACCTATAGTAACTACCTTGACCCTGTTAGTATCTAATTTTGCCTGTTTGACCAATTTTCCCGCTACAAATTCATTGGCTATTATTGTAAGTTGCGCTCTTTTTACGGTTTGGTTTTCAATAAATAATGCTATTCTATCTATTAGGGTATATCTAGGTTTATCACGTCTAAGAATGTGACTGCTATAAATTAATCTTTTCTTTATTTTATTACTGAATATGGACAAGGCAAGCCCAAGTATTGGAACGCATACGTAAATAACATCAAAGTTTTTGTCTTTTGACCATTTTTTTATTCCTTGTGCCCAGATAATCTGTGATAGCAGGAAGTTTAATTCATACGAAAACCAATTAACTTTAAACGATTTCAGTCTTATCACTTTAACGCCATTTATGATTTCGACATCTGGGTCATTCTTTGTATATTTCCCATCGATAAGAAAAACATCATGCCCCAGTTTAGTAATTTGTTCAGCTAAATTAAATAAATAGACCTCAACACCACCGCCCTCCTGAGGGGGAATGCGTACCCAGCCGCCGCTCACCAGTAGTATGTTCATCTCGTTTTTTCTATTACCTTATAAAGCATAAATCTGGACAACAATCGCGGATAATACTTCCATATTTTAATTCTTATATCGTAATACTCATCTTTAAGCCCATAATATTTTTCCACAGTGTAACCAAGCTGGTCACACCAAAATTTAAAATCAGGCACAGTCCAAAACCTCAGGTGTTCCGAAGGATTAATTACCCACTGTTTAGGGAATCTACCAAATAATAACCGCAATCGTTCTGTTATAAAACCGGTGTTTGGAATAGTTATTAACAGAGATTTATTAAACTTGCCTTTAAGCTTGAGTAGTAATTCTTCCGGTTTCGCCAGATGTTCAATAACCTCTGAAAGAATAATGTAATCGTAGTCATCTTGAATATTGAAATCCGGTTGCGAAATATCTGCAACTTGAACTTTAATGCCCCTGGCTCTAGCTTTTTCTACCGCTTTTTCTCCATATTCGATGCCATAAGCATTTATATGCTTGGTTTTACAGAGGTAGTCGAGCAAATCACCTTCGCCGCAACCGATATCAAGCACATTACTCCCGCTGTCAACCAATTCCTCAAATTGTTTTAGTTTGGATAAAGGTGTCAGCGGTCTATTTTCATGAGAAAGTATTTCCCAGTACTTATCGTAATCGAAAGACTCTATATTAAAAGGAAAATTACCAAATAAGTAAGCAGGCACTTTTTTAAGTTTCCTTTTTATGCTGTTATCCGGTGGAAACGAGGGTTCTTTTAATGAGTCCATTATTATTTCTCCTGTTATTAATTCTCTTTTATCCCCGTAATAAGTAACTCGGCGCCGTTAAAAGGTTTCTTTAAAAACTTATTACCGATTGAGAATACCCAGCACCTCACCTGAACCAGCGATTTGATGGCAATCAGGCTGAAGAATGCTTTAATGCCGTTTTTGGATTTGGGAGGCAGGGGCGGCATTCCGCCCGTATAACAGGAACTTAAATAAATATCGATAATCCCGTTTTTCTCCAATGCGTCAAGATAAACATAGTGCTTGTTGATGGTGCGGTTAGGGGTGTCCCAACCTTCTTTTAATACCCAGCTTCGCATAAGCGGCAAATCCTCCACCCAGCGGCTGAAGCGCACCGCCGCACAGGATTCGTTGGGTTCTGCCATGGCGATTTTGCCACCCGGTTTTAAAACGCGCACCAGTTCCGAAACGGCCTTGTTAACGTCCGGGAAATGGTGAAGAACCCATCCGCAGTAGCAAATATCGAAGGTATTATCCTCATAAGGCAGATTCTCAAGGTCTCCCTGCTGTGCTGTGAAATTAACGCCTTTCTCTTTGGCTCGCCTGTTTGCCACTTCCACACCACCGGGCGAAATCTCGACACCCTTTACTTCGTTGCCCTGCGCTGCCAGCATAATACCGTAGGTGCCGGGACCGCAGCCGGCATCGAGGATTTTCTTGCCGCTTAAAGACGCCAACCCCAACAGTTCCAGGTGCGAAAGCCGCACACGGTAACCGCGTGTATCCTCCAGCCAATCGTCTTCGGGTGTACCGCTGCCGACCAGCATCTCGGTTTCTTTATCTTGTACCTGTGCCATTATCGCCTCCCTTTAACTGTCAATCTAAAAATATTGTCAATACTTCTTTTTCTTTTCAGCTTCATAAAGCTGATAAGCAATTTTAACCGCAGCCAATCCGTCTTCACCGTTTGCCATCGGCTCACGGTTTTCGCGAATGGCATTTGCAAACTCGCGCCATTCCTCTTCCCATGAGATATCTCTGCCGCGATACTCTATAATTTCTTCTTTGAAAGGTTCCAGAAAAGCCCTTTTACCGAGGATGGCTTTCTCCGTTCCGTAACTGCCTCCCAATCCGTCCACTATTATATATCCGTCTTTTCCGAAGATTTCAAAGCGAAAAAGATTCTTCCATTCCGTCCAGCTGACATGAAGAGAAGCCACCTGTCCCTTATCGTTGCGTAACAGGCAGAAAGCATTGTCTTCAAGCGGGGCAATATCCCAGTATCCCGTTTGCAGATATCCGTTTACTTCGTTAAAATCCCCCAAAAACCAGCGTTCCAAATCGATAACATGCATACCCTGGTCCATAAGCTGTCCGCCGCCACCGATATCCCTGTTTGCCCGCCAATCTTTATCGTAATCCGGTCTGCCACCGATACCGTATGCCGAGCGGATAAACAGCAACTCGCCGATAATGCCGCTGTCTACCCATTTTTTAGCCTGTTGAATGGCAGGATGATGCCGATGGTTAAAACCGCATTTCAGTTTCAGCACTTTTTGTCGTGCCAGTTTTACAATTTGTTCCGCTTCTTCGGGGTTGCGGGCGAGGGGTTTTTCACACAAAACATGCTTACCGTTTTCCAGAGCCGCAACACACATAGATAAATGGCAATCCGGCGGAGTGGATATTATTATGGCATCGATATCATTTCGGCACACCACTTGCTGCCAGTTATCGGTCTGTTCACATTTCATATCGGTTGCAAGGCATTGTGCCTGCCGGCACATATCTGAAGACACCGCCACCAGCTCGACATCTTTAAAACTGCGCAGTGCATCCGCCCTGCGCCTGCCCATCAGTCCGGTTCCGATAATACCCACTTTCATTATTTCGTTATTATCTACCATTTGAACCCCCTGTCCTCGGGGACAATCCGGCGCATAGTGTAAACATCCGAATTTCTAATGTCTTCCAGATGTTTTTTGCTGTCTATCCAGTTATCCCACAGCAGACTGACAAGCCTGCCCGATAAACCATCGGATTCAGATGATGCCAGATACACTGCCAGTTCGGCAACTTTTTCCGGCGGAACGCCGCCTTCTTCTTTCTGCTTTAGAATCTTTTTCCTGAAATCAACTCCGACGGCATCACCGGCAGCCAGCGATTCGTCAAGCAACCTGGTATTTACCGGCCCGGGTGCGATGGCATTGATATCTATATTATAATCCTTAACTTCATTGGCAATTGTTTCTGTAAGCCGGATTACACCGGCTTTGGCAGTGCCGTATGCGCTGAAACGCGGCAACGGGGAAGCCCCACCACCGCCCGACATATTTACAATTTTCCCCCGGTTGTTTTTTATCATTGTAGGCAGTACCGCCCGCATACATAAAAACGTACCGCACAGGTTGATATTGATGGTTGCCAGCCAGTGATTGACATCGTTGTCGGTAATCAAACCGATCGGGCCGTATATTCCGGCACAGTTTACCAATATGTCTATCGTGCCGAATTTTTCAAGCGCGAATTCAACCATCTTATCGACTTCTTCGGGTTTAGATACATCCGCCTGAAAGGTTTCAACGCGTACGTTTGTAATATCTTTAACGTTTTCAAACTGTGTTTTATCGTTTGAAACTACAACCAGATTGGCGCCTTCGGCGGCGAATGCTTTAGACATTGCCAAACCTATTCCCAGGCTGCCGCCGGTAATGATTGCCACTTTGCCGTTAAATTGCATACTATTCCCCCCTTCCGATACCCAGATAAGAGAACCCCAGTGTTTTCATCTTATACATATCGAGCATATTCTTGGCATCGATTAAAATAGGTTTCTTCATTACTTCCTTAATCCTGTTATAATCCAGCTCCTTGAATTCCTGCCATTCGGTGATTAACACCAGCGCGTTGCTGTTTTCGGCGACAGCGTAGGCGTCAGCACAAAACTCGAACTCAATGTGCTGTTTTACTTCGTTCATATCCGCTTTGGGGTCGAAGGCTTTCACTTTGGCACCCTTTTTGATAAGTTCTGCGATTATCTCCAGAGAAGACGAGCGGCGCAGGGTGCTGGTGCCCGGTTTATAGGTAATTCCAAGAACACCGATATTCAAACCTTTTAATGAGCCGAAAATACGCTCCAGTTTGCGGATGACGATACCGTTTTGCCTTTGATTAACGGTAAATACGCTGTCAATTAAAAGTGTTTCATATTTATTATCGCTGCCCGCCTTTTTCAGGATTTTAAGGTCTCTTGCCAGTGTGCCGCCGGCAAACCCCAGCCCGGGTAGTAACGGGATGCCGTTGCCGATGCGGCTTTCGGACCGTAACGCCTGCGCCACTTTCATTGCATCTGCGCCGACCTCGTCGCAGATATTGGCGATTTCGCTGCCGAAGCTAATCGAGGTTGCCAAAAAGGCATTTAAGGCGTGTTTCGTCATCTCAGCGCTTTTTAAGTCCATCCTCATAACAGGCGCAGGAATTACGCTGAAAAACTTTTCGACTTTATTAAGCGTAGCTTCACTATCTGCCCCGATTACTATACGGTCGGGCTTTTTATAATAAGCAATGGCTTTACCCAGCCGTAGATTTTCGGGGCAATAAACCACATCGAAATCAAGGGCGGGATTATCTTTCTTTATCATAGCCCTGATATTTTCGCTTGTTCCCACCGGAACCTGACTGCTGATAATAAGAACACATCCGTTTTTCAAATAAGGTGCAATCCTTTGACAGGTATTTATAACAGGTGAAAGGTCGACCTCGTCGTTATCATCGACCGGAGTGTCAAAGGCAATCATTACATATGGGCAATCACAAACGGTATGCTCTATATCTGTTGTATATTTCAGCCTTCCCGCCTTGATATTGGCGGCAATTAACTCTTCCAGCCCCGGCTCGAACAGAGGCGGAATCCCGTTATTCAGATTATTGACCCTTTCGGTATCGGCATCGACTCCGGTGACCTGATAACCGAAGTCGGCTAAACAGGCGGAATATACGGAACCGAGGTGCCAGATACCGATTACACAGACTCTATCCAAATTATTTACTCCTTGCCGATTAACCTTCCGGCTGCGATGCGCACCGCCTCATCGGAGGTGTGTTTCGGCGACCATCCGAGCCGTTTTACCTTTTCGATGTTGAAATGTACGTAGGGGGCATCGCCGCGCCAACCGCGAGCTCCGCCGCTATAGTTAAATTTAACGTTTTGTAATCCCATTTCTTCGCAAACAATTTCAGCCACTCGGGTAACTGTACTATAGGTATCGGTGCCCAGATTGAATACATCGCAGTCCTTTTCCATTTTCTCATAGATAGTCAGCATTCCTTCAATGCAATCTTCCACCATAAAGAAATTCTTTTCCTGTTTGCCGTCGCCAAGTATGTTCAGCTCTTTGGGATTATTTTTCAGCTTTTGAATAAAATCGAAGATGACCCCATGCCACATATTGCCTCCGACCACATTACCGAAGCGATAGATGCAGGCGCGCATATCGAACAGGTGGCAGTAGGCAGAAATCATTCCTTCGCCGGCTAATTTACCTGCGCCGTAAAGGGATATGGTAAGCAAGGGTCCATCCGTTTCCGCCAGCGGTTTGGGCGGCATATCACCATATACTGTGGCGCTGGAAGCAAACATCAGGTTTTTTATTTCGGACTTTTTCATACATTCCAGCACGTTGTAGGTGCCTATGGTGCAATTTTTCAGGTCCCAATCCGTATTGTTGTTGCCTTTTACAATATCCGTATTGGCTGCCAGATGCCAAACAATATCATGGCCGGGCATTGACTTATTTAATGCCTCGACATCGAGTATATCCGCCTCGATGAATTGAAAATTCGGTTTACCAATGTGGTGTTCGATTAATTTTTTGTTTCCGGTAACCAGGTTATCATAGACGGTAACCGAATGTCCGTCTTTTAATAACCTTTCAACAATATGGCTTCCGATAAACCCCGAACCGCCGGTAAGAAAATATTTTGCCATTTGTATCCTCCTTTTATACTCCTATGTACTTAATATACTTACTATGCCAGACGAGGCTGGAACAAACCTAAACCTCTTGGCTAACTACTAAAATATTTTTTTGTAAAACCAAACATTCTTGGACATGAACAGGAAATATACCCCAAAGCAACAAAAAACAGGGCGTATATACTAAGTTTTATTCGCTTAAAAGATATTGACGGCTTATAAAAAAGCCCGGCCAGTGATAAAGGCAGCACTTTGAATAATATGCGTCCTAACACACTTCGTTCTCGAACAAGGTTATTTGTATCCTTATCTTCTGAGTACATTTTTTTTAACAGGGCTTTGGAATACCCCTGCCAGTAACATTGTCCCTTTATGAACCTTGATGTCAAGCGGTATTTATATACGTTATGGTATACCTGCACTTTTGGATTGTATAATATGTGTTTTCCTGTTTTCATTCTGGCATTTATCGAAAATTCAGCATCGTCGACCGGCCCACTCTTCCATGCCTCTTTACCGCCTGTAGTACCGCCAAAATCCGGCGAAAAGCGGCTGTCTATAAATACCTCTCTTCTAAAAGACATGTTCATTCCCCAGGCACTACGTACGGTTCTGGCATTTTGCCAACCTGTAAAAGCGGTACAACTGACAATCCATTGGAATTCATCCGGTAACCATGACATTTTAACATCTTCCCATTTAGGGTAGCCCGGCCCCGTTACCCCGATTAGAGTATCATCTTTATATGTTTTAACCATCTCTTCAGCCCAGTCGGGGAACAACACTACATCATCGTCGACAAAAGCAATTATTTCCCCATTGGCGTTTTCGATGCCCAGATTTCTTGCCATCGAAAGCCCCAGCTTTTTGTCGCTGAAAATAACGCGCATTCTTTCAATTTGATGTTCTCTGATATATTCATTGAGCTTATCTCTTAACTCCTCCGAACGCTCGACCACAAAAATAGTTTCCATATTCCGATATGTCTGCTGTTTAATAGATCCCAGCAGTTCGTATATGTCATTCAATCGTTCAGTAGTATATGAAGTAATTACCAGCGAAAGCGATAAGTTGCTATCGGTACTCATTGTACTCCACCATCCAAAGCTTCCCTGAAAATCTTAAAATCTTCGGCATGCTTTTCGCGTGATACCCCGATGACAACACCTTTTAATTGAGAAACGCCATTGATATATTCGATTGCTTCGGGAGGCTTAATATAACCGCTGGCAAGGATGCTCATTGCGATTACTTCCGTTTGGGGAATATCTGTCAATGCCTTTTCGCACTCCTCTTTGGAGGGATTCATCTGGAATCCGATTTTATTATAGGGAGCGACTATTACTACTTTGGATGCATCTATTCCCAACTTTAACAGTTTATCGATAAGCAGCGGGGAATTGCGTGTCTCGAAGCCGGGTTTAATCTTCATATCCAGCATAAACTCGACAAACGATTTGAATAGCCATTCAAGGTTTAGCGCCAGAGCCATTTCGGTGATGATTTCATGCAGTAAAAAGCAGTAGGGAGCTTGTTTAGATTGTGATGCTTTTCGTATCCTGAATATCTCATAATATAAGTAAGCCTTCATTAAAGCGGCGGGGTTCTGGAATACCACGCCGTTGAAACCGTTAAATATCGCTTTAAGGTTGCCCGATGCCACTATCTGCTTGGCTAAATAAATTGCCATACCGGGTGTTCCCAGTTTTGAAGCTAGCCTGACATAATCCGAGGCAGCCGGGGCAATAGCATAGAGTTTTATGGAAATCTTTTTTTCAGTTAAAGCCCTGATAATATCCAGTGTTATTTCACTGACAGAAAACATAAAACCGTCTGCTCCGTTTTCTATGGCGATCTTTACCAATTCCGCACAGTAATCCGGGTTTGAGATTTGGTTATCCCTGCTGCGTGCCCTGTTCTGCGACAGGTGGCTTACACCGTGAAAAGGATTATCGCCCACAAGCAGTATTTTATGATTCTGCATATTAAAACTGTCCTTTACCTTGTTCGACCTGTTCGATTAAATAATCGACTTTTGCCGCTTCTGCAAAATCGAGTTCGGCTTTTCCGCCTTCTATAATAGACCGAATGAAATACTCATCCTCTCGATAATACTCTGAAGCAGCCAGTAGAAACGGGACATTATCGTTTAAGTCCTGCCTGTGCAGTTCTTTACATTCCCCGTAATTATTTTCAATTTTAACGCGGTCGGAGTTTACCGAAACTACCCCCTTGGAACCGGTGATTATTAATCCGAATTCCGGCAGACGGTATCCTTCTTTAGCCCAGGAAATATCAAAATCACCTTCTACTTCTTGCCGGTTTTTTACCTTAAAACAGGAACCGTTATCGATGCCGTTTTTAAAATCACCATCATTTTCGACTGATGTTAATTCGAGGTCTCCGAATAACCACAAACTTAAATCGATAATATGAGCGCCCAAGTCTCTGGTGGCGCCGCCCTTTATCGGTAGTGCATTACCTCCGCTCTTTGCGAAGTCCGATGCGTATGCGTATGCTTTGAAAGCTGTTATTTCGCCAACTTCATTTTGTTGCAGTAAAGTTTGCGCTTTTTGATAAGTGGGAGCGAATCTGCACATATAACCCACCATATTCGTACCATTATTTTCTTTGGCTAGTTGACATAAATGTTTAGAATGTTCATAAGTTGATGTCAGTGTTTTTTCCACAAAAATGTTTTTTGTAATCCCCGTTTTATATAGATTTTCTACCACAGAGTAGTGGCTGGGGATGGGGGTGGTTACATAAACGGCGTCATATTGATAAGAGGCAAACTGCTCGTATTTATCGGTTATTAAAACATTATCGATAGCTTTGCCTAAAAATCTCTTCATCAAAGCGCTTTTATCATATATGGCAACCAGTGATGCTCCGGGAATACTGTTAACCAGGCTGGCATGCAGTAAGCCCATTTTACCCATTCCTACTATGGCAATTTTTAACGGGTTGTTCACTAATGTTAAATCCTTATATTATTAACTTTGTAGGCTGATAAAATAAATTAAAAACGTTCCTTAATTATGATAAAAAAATCGGTAAAGCCCTGTTTGAAACTGGATACTTTGCTGACGCTGCCTATGCGCCCTTTATCTATCTGCCGGATTTCAATTGCCTTTAAGCCGGTTTTTTGGGCTTTGACGACCATTTCCTGCTCCATTTCAAATCCATCGTAGTGCAGGTTCAGTTTGAGAAAGTCTTCTTTCCTGATGGCATTATAACCGGAACATACATCGGTATATTTTGTGCCGAATAGTATATTGGAGGTTTTGGTTAAAATCCAGTTGCCGAATTTATGATAAAGCGGCATTTTAGGATTAGCGTTTAAGAATCTGGACCCTTTAGCAAAATCGTAACCGTTGGTTAGGGGTTCGATATATTTTGATAGGTCTGCCGGGTCGGTAGAACCATCCGCATCCAGTGTTACTATAATCTCTCCCGTAGCCTGTGCAATACCGAATTTCAGCGCATCTCCCTTTCCCTTGCCCGGCTGGGAAACTATCTTGATATGCGGTTTAAGCGTCTTTGCCACTGCGATAGTATCGTCTGTCGAATGTCCGTCCACCAAAAGGATTTCATCTATCCAGTCGGGAATCTTGGGCAAAACATGCGGCAGATTCTCCTCCTCATTTAGCGTACAAATTATAACCGATACGGACGGGCAGTTTGCGGGTCTTTCCAAACTCATCTAATCTTTATCGTCCTTTATCCAGCATGTCCATCGCTTTTTTGGCGTCGTTGATGAACTGCTTGACCGTCTCTCTCGTATATTGATGGTCTGCCATCTTGGTAAGCATTGCCGGAGGTATGGTAACGATGTGCGCACCGGCTAAAGCTGCGGAAATGGCATCGCCCACCGACCTGATACTGCCAACGATGACCTTGCTCTTATAATCCCAGCGCTCCAACCAATCCACAGAATCGGCAATCACAACCGATGAATCTCCGCCTTCATCCGAGATTCTGCCTGCAAAGATGCTGATATATGTGGCTCCGGCTTTGGCTGCCAGCATTACCTGTCCGATGGAAAGGGCGACCGTAGCGTTTACCTTTATTGCGGAATCTTCCAGTTGCTTTATAACGCCATAACATGGCACGCCGTCCTGGTTGATTTGGGGAATCTTGATAACTATGTTCTGAGCCCAGGAATCGAAGTTATGTGACTGTGTAATCATTTCGGAAAGGTCGTTTGTGGTTACCTCTACGGAAAGGGGGTGGGGAAATATCAGTTTTGCGATTTCCTTTGCCCGTGTTTCCATATTGTAAGCACCGTCTTTTAGCATAATGGATGGGTTGGTGGTTACACCGTCGATTATTCCCATATCATTCCATTTTTGAATCTCGTTCAAATTCGCCGAGTCTAAAAAGATTTCCATTGTATGCCCTCCATAGAAGTTATTTTAAGGTATGTTATTATTTATTATTACGGAAGCCGCCTGCAACAGATTTTCGCAAATGAAATCAGGCCTTGCATTTTCCTCTTCCATGCGGCGACACAGTTCGCATTTTTCCTTTCCTATAAGGATAGTACGGCAGCCGGCGCCCTTACCGGATTGAATATCGGTTAGCCCGTCACCAACCATCCATGATTTTCCCAGTTTGATATCCAGTTCATCGGAGGCTTTTATAAGCAATCCCGGTTTTGGTTTACGGCAATCGCAGACTTCTTTCAAATCAGGTACTACTGCCTGAGGATGATGAAGGCAATAAAATTCGGCATCTATAAATGAATTTGTTTTGCTTAGTTCATCGATAAGTCGACAACGAATTGCCTCAAAAGTCTTATTAGACATATGTTTCTTTGCGACACCGGGTTGATTGGAGACTATGATCACTTTGTAACCGGCGTCATGTAAAATGCCTATAGCTTCCGGAACCCCGTCAATAATCCGCAACTGACTAACAGTAAAGGGAGAATCTATGATTCCCTGTTCCTCGTGATAAATCAGTTCATTTATTACACCGTCACGGTCTAGAAATACGGCTTTATCCATAACTAAGTTTTCCGGGTCATTATTTAACAGATTCCCATTTCATTTCAGACATGCGCAGATTGGGATGAGATACAATCAAATGCCATATTACAGCCTGGAATGCCTCCGTATGCGGAGTAACAGAAGCGGGATTAACAGTTGGGATAACAACACAACTGTCCGCAACCCCGGCAGTATAACCGCCGTCACGACCGACGACGCCTAAAATTTTGGCTCCCGTTTCACTGGCATATTGTAGAGCACGCACAAGGTTGACACTGATTCCTTTTTTTTCGTTTCCACCCCCAACCGAAAATATAAAAACACCATCATTGCTATTTAAACGGCTGATTTTCAACCACTCCACGAAAGCGCCTTCCCATCCATCATCGTTTATACGTGCCGTCAACTCGGAGACATTGTCTAGCGGGGAATACGACTCAATACCGGCTATTTTCCTGAAATCATTTACAGCATGTGTCGCATTGCCGGCTCCGCCGCCGACCCCCAGAAAAAACAAGCGTCCGCCTTTTTGACGGATACCGCAAAGGATATCCACCATTTTCTCGATACTGTTGCAGTCCAATAATTTTATAATTTCAGTTGCTTCTTTTAGATAGACATTTATATAGTTCATCTGCACCTCGTTGAAGTATTTGCCAGTATTTTTGTGCCATCGAAATCAAAACGGAATTTGGTCCACCTCATACCTGCGCTTTCCATTAGCTGTATGATGCGCTTTTTACATCCGTATTCGCAGTAAAAAAGCAGAAATCCGCCGCCGCCGGCGCCGATTAATTTACCGCCGATAACTCCGTTCTTACGGGCAATTTCATAGCACTCATCGATATGCGGGTCGGATATTCTACTTGAGCGTTTCTTTTTTAGCTCCCAGTGAACGTTCATCAATTCTCCGAGCATATCAAGATTGCCGGCTTCGAGATATTTTTTTGTTTGCAGCCCGATATCTTTTATTTGATGCAGATTTTCAATGATCGTTTGGTCGTCAGATTTTGATTTATTATCCTGGTCGGCAAGAATTTCCGAGGCGCTCCTTTCCTTTCCTGTAAAAAACATCAAAAGTTTATTTTCCAGTTCATCCGCATCATCAGAGGAAATAGATAAAGGTTCAACGATTACCTGTCCATCTTTTTCGAAAGTAAGACAGGTAAGACCTCCGAATGCCGCCATATACTGGTCCTGCTTGCCGATTGGCTCTCCCATTAAATCTATCTCGATACGGCAGGCTTCTTCTGCTAATCTTTTTTGAGTAGTGTAGTCTTTATTATATACATGCAGAGCATGCAGCAAGGCTACGGTAAAGCTGGAAGAAGAGCCGAGACCGCAACCGGAAGGAACATCTGCTGCGGAATGTAATTCGATTCCGTGGTTTATACCCACCATTTCAAGAGCCGTACGGAAAATGCGGTGCCTTATGTCGGAAACATTATTCACTATTTCCGTTTCAGAATAGCTTAAGCGTATACTGTCGTAGAATCTTTGGTGTGCTGTTATATTGCAGTATTTATCGATTGCACCGGCGATAAGAAAGCCGCCGTATTTGGAATAATAGGAGTGCAGGTCCGTTCCTCCGCCCCCCAGCGTTATACGCATCGGAGCTCTGGACAATATCATGAAGTTCCTCCTACCATTTTTTTAAAATCCTCTATCCCTTTTAAGGAGCCTATTTCAAAAAAACGCTCTTTTACTTCATACGCAAGCAGTTGTTTATCCGCTATCAACGAGGTAAAAACATCTCCTAATTCGAAAAAGCTATCTGGGGGAATTTCGGATAGTATCTCCTTACAAAAAATGTTAACCCCGTATTCTATATAAGCCATATCGGCTGTTTTTTTACGCTTGTTGTATTTTAACACAAGGCTGTCTTTTATAATAGTATTGCTGGCATTATAGAGATTATTATTTTTATAGACAGTCATAAGAGCGGGTTTATTATTTGATAGGAAATAACGCCACACATCAGAAAAATGCAGGGAAACGTATGAATCACCATATATAGTGAAAAACTTGTCATCGAGAAACCTTTCTGCATTCTTGAGAGCACCCGCAGTGCCCAGCGGCTTATTTTCATAACTGTAGGAAATATCAACCCCGAGCTGACTTCCGTCACCGAAATAGCCCTCGATTTGCTCCCCGAGATGTCCTAGGCATAGTAATACTCTGGTTATGCCATTCTTTTTAAACAGTTCAAGTTGGTATTGAAGAAAGGGTTTGCCGTGGATATTGAGCATTGATTTTGGTTGGTTTTGCGTCAGACTGCCCAGCCTGGTGGCTAAACCACCGGCCAATACAACTATTTGCGCATTATCCATCGCATAATACATAAATTATCTCTTAATATGGTTTTTTGTCTACTTCGTGTAAAAAATTGATCAGGCTATTTAAAATATTGTTGGAACTATGAACAATCGATAATGTATTTTATTGGACATATACGGATACTTATAACGTAACCGATAGTAAAAGTCAAGTCTGTGTAAGAGTCCAATATGTTTCTGAACTTTTGCATGAAAATCAGGTGTTCGTTATAACTTGAAGAAAGAAGAGTGCTCCAACGAGGCATAGAATACATTCATTTACTATTGAATAATAGTCATATTGTGGTATCATATTCGTAAAGAACGGGCTATTTAAGTGAATCCTTATTTTTATAAAATAACCTTTAGGAGATAGACAATGGATATAGAGAATCTTCTAAGATCAGTAGTACAAAAAGAAGCTTCGGATTTGCATTTAAGAGTGTTTACCCCGCCGGTACTTCGTATTGACGGAGATCTAATTGTACAGGAAGAGCATAATCCATTGAATATAGAAGATATTAACCATATTTTTGAGCAAATAACATCCCAGGAACAAAGAGATACTTTTAATAAATCCAAGGAGCTTGATTTTGCTTACAGTATTAAGGGGCTGTCCAGATTTAGAGTCAGCGTATTAAGACAAAGGGGCACCATCAGTATGGTATTTAGACTGGTGCCGTTTCAGATACGCACAATTGATGAGCTACAATTACCGCAATTATGCAAAGAACTTATACAAAAACCAAGAGGACTTATACTTGTTACCGGCCCGACAGGAAGCGGCAAATCAACCACAATGGCGGCTATGATTGACCATTTAAACAATACACTTAAAAGAAATATAATCACCATTGAAGACCCTATTGAATACTTACATTCGAATAAAAAGTGCCTGATTGCTCAGAGAGACCTCGGTGATGATACATTATCATTCGACATCGCTTTGACTCATGCTTTAAGACATGATCCTGACGTAATTGTTGTGGGCGAAATGAGAGACCTACCGACCGTCACCACAGCTTTACGTGCAGCCGAAACGGGGCATCTTGTATTGGGGACATTGCATACTATTGATGCTTCACAAACTGTTGATCGTATTATCGATATGTACCCATCAGAGCAGCAACCGCAGATCAGGTTGCAATTCTCGCAGGTGCTGGTCGCTATATTATCTCAAACATTACTTCCTAAATATCAATCAAAAGGAAGAGTAGCCGCCTTTGAAATACTGCTGGCCAACCCGGCTGTTAGGAATCTAATTAGAGATGGAAAGACATATGAACTCACGAGTATCATGCAATTAAATAATGCAATCGGAATGCAAACGTTGGACCAGAGCTTAACTAATCTTGTGAAGCACGGGTTGGCAACCAGAGATGAAGCTTTGTTAAAGAGCAGCCATCCTGACAGATTAGAGAAGATGATTTAAAATATTTAATTATCGGAGTAATATAAATGGCGATAGAAAAAGATATTTTATCAGTTAACAGTATTACCAATAAACTGGGAACTAGATTTATTGGGAAAAGGGTTGTCGTGTACCCGCAACTCTCGTCTACTATGGAGATTGCAAAAATTGCTGCATCAAAAGGCGTCCCCGAAGGAACAGTCATTGTTGCTGAACAGCAGACATACGGTAAGGGGCGGCTTGACAGAATATGGATATCCCCGAAAGGATGTATCTCGCTATCCATTATTCTGTATCCCGATATCAAACATTTACCATCATTAGTGATGGTAACATCTGTTGCCATTATACGTACAATAAAAAAGATAACAGGCATAAAAGCCGGTATCAAATGGCCCAATGATATCCTAATCAACGGCAAAAAAGTCGGTGGTATACTTATTGAAGGAACGATTCAGCATATCAATGTCGGTTATGCCGTAATCGGCGTCGGATTGAATGTCGATTTTAATATTAAAGACTATCCGGAAATCGAGGGCATTGCTACGACATTATCAGACGAAAAAGGTAAATATATATCACGTACTGATATCATCCGCACTTTTCTTATTGAATTTGAAAAACTGTATTTATTAGCAAATGACACAGACATTGTTTACAAAGAATGGCGCGATAATATGGATACCATCGGCAAAAAAGTATCAGCCAAATCAGGTGATGCTGTTTATGAAGGTATAGTTAAAAACGTAGCAGAAGATGGAAGCTTGATTATACATACGCCGGATGGTGAAACAATTAACTTTACAGCAGGGGATGTTACCTTAATTGAATAAGATAACATCCCTTTTACAGCATTTTCCTACTTATCTTCTTTTTTCATAAACATTGATATCAGATCGATAGGTATCGGGAAAACCAGCGTGCTGTTTTTCTCAGAAGCAATTTCGGTTAATGTCTGCAGATAGCGTAACTGCAGCGTCACCGGCTCTTTGGCGATAATAACTGCCGCATCCGCCAGCTTTTGAGAAGCCTGAAATTCTCCTTCGGCATGTATTATCTTGGCGCGTCTTTCTCTCTCCGCTTCCGCCTGTGCCGCCATAGACCTTCGCATTGATTCCGGCAACTCTACTTCTTTGATTTCTACCGTACTGACTTTTACACCCCAGGGGTCGGTGTGCTCATCGATTATCGATTGCAATGTCTGATTAAGTTTTTCTCTTTCAGCCAGTAGTTCGTCGAGTTCCGATTGACCTAATACATTTCTCAAAGTTGTTTGCGAAATCTGAGAAGTAGCTCTGATGTGGTCGAGTACTTTTACTACCGACGCTTCGGGGTCTACAACACGAAAATAAATAACGGCATTTACTCTTACCGTAACATTATCCTTGGTAATAACTTCCTGTGAAGGCACATCCATGGTTACAACACGCAAATCCACTTTAACCATACGGTCTATAAAGGGGATTAAAAAAAACAAGCCGGGTCCTTTACCGCCTATCAGCCGTCCAAGCCTGAAAATGACCCCTCTCTCGTATTCAGATACCACTTTTACCGACATGAAGAGTATCGCCAACACGGCGACGACTATGGCAATGATTGTGTAAAGATTATCCATCAGTTACCTCCATAATTACTATATTTTAGAAACATATAGAATGAGTCCGTCAATGTTATTAATAATGACACGGTCTCCGGGTTCGGCAGTACCGCTGTCGATTTTAGCCTGCCATATCTCACCTTCAACAAACACCGTACCTTCCGGATTCAAGCTTTCCCGTACTACCGCAGATTTATTTATTAAATCCTCTCTGCCGGTAGAAACCCGATTTTTATGAGCAGCTATAATACGGTCAATAACAAATACCAGCAAAAAAACAGATATTGTTACAATTACTACAATAAGCCATATATCCACTTATTATCTAAGCCCCCCATTGTTATTTTTTAAAAGGGCACGCCAAATTGAATACCCCTAGAGTATAAACCGATTAGCGATTATCTGCAACCTAAAAAAGATATTTTTACTTGTATATAAAGCTACATTTAGTGTAGAATTTACACACTAACATTATGAAGGATAAATAAATTATGAAAGCAGAAAAATGCAAGGGTTTTAAAGACCTGACGCCCGATGATATGCGGGCTTTTCGTTTAGTAGAGGATACTTTTCGGGATTGTTGCCTGGGTTGGGGTTATGATGAAATACGTACCCCGACCCTCGAGTATTTATATCTTTTTACATCGGTCGGAACATTAACCCCGAACATGCTGGAGAAGGTTTATTCATTCCTTGATTGGGATGGCTGGAGCGGTGAAAGAGTCGTGCTTAAACCGGATGGCACAATCCCGACGGCAAGATATTATATAAATAATAATATAAGCGGACTGGCTCGGCTTTTTTACGTTACCAACTTGTTTATGTTTGAAGAAACCGGTAAAAAATCAAGAGAAAAATGGCAGTGCGGAGCGGAACTTGTCGGCGTTAACAACGCTCTGGCAGATATTGAACTCCTATCTCTCTCAGTAGATGTAATAAGACAACTCGGACTTTCGGATATCAAGATAAAACTATCCCATGCCGGCTTAATTAAAGCATTATTGGATGGTCTCGAATTGAGCACCGAGGAAAAAATGGGCATTTTCACGCGCATATTGGAAGGCGATTCCGCAGCCCTTGATATTTTAAAAATGGATAAGCCCGAAACTGCTGAAATCCTGAACCTGCTTTTAGGATTGAAGGGGAAATCCTCCGGCTTTTTAAAGAACATTAAGGCGTTATCCGAAAAAAATCTAGCCAATATTTCCGAATCTCTTGATAATTTCATCTGCATTGTTGAAAAATTGGAAAAACTCGGTATCGATTACAGGATTGACCTTGCATCAGGTAAAGGTTTTGAATATTATACCGGATTGATATTCCATTTATTAATCGGTCAGACTGTAATCGGCGGCGGCGGAAGATATGATGCCCTTATCCCCCAGATGGGTGGACAAACAACACCGGCGGCCGGTTTTGCTTTCTATATAGACCAATTGATGAAACTAATCGAACCGGAATCACTGGCGGAACTGGATTCCAATAAAATCCTTGTCAGCATTGCGGCTGATGAAATGGAAGAAGGTTTTAACTTGGCAGAAATTCTACGTGACTTTGGATATATCGTGGTTTTACAACTGGAAGATGAGAATAAAACAGATTGTGGATGGCTTTTGGAAATCGCTAATGAAGCCCAAAAATTTATCTTGACCGATAGCGGTAGTGGTGACATAACGAAAACCGATGATGTCTGTGATATTTTAAAACTGCTGGGATGTGTTGAAGATGTCGCTTAATATCGCGCTACCAAAGGGTAGATTACTAAACAGTACCGCCTCATTACTTGAAAGAGCCGGCTGGGAATTAGACGGATATAACGATAAGTTACGATATTATCGATTAAAATCGGGCAAATTCCCGGATATTAAAATAAAAGTATTACAGGAAAAAGATATTCCTATACAGATCGCCGTCGGCAATTACGACCTCGGTATTTGCGGTCTTGATTGGACAGAAGAATTGCTGGTCAAATATCCCAGTAGTTCAGTTTTAAAAATTGCAGACCTGGGATATGGAGAAGGTGCTTTATACGCAGCCGCTTTACCCGGTGATTTAACTGATCCCGAAAACCTGGCTTCCAGAAAAACAATCACGCGTATCGCCGGAGAGTACCCCAACCTTGCTGAAACCCTTGCCGGGAAATTACGCCTCAGGCGTTTCAGTATCTTCCCGTTGTGGGGCGGTGCCGAGGTTTATCCGCCGGAAGATGCCGAAATTGTTTTGCTTCCTCGTAAATCGGAAAAAGATATCCTTGCCGCGGGCATGGTGCCCATTCTGAAAGTTGTGGACTTTAAAGCATATCTTATTGCTAACAGCAATAGCTTAAAAACCAAGAATATGGCACATGTTTTGTCTTCGCTTACGGATTTAATCGATTCAAAAAGGGAAATCCCCAAGACCTTTCATTTTATAAAGGGAAAAGATGTACCATCAGCAAAATCGTTTATCGAAGTAGATGACGAAATTGTAAGGCTGGCTTTGCCAGACGGGCATCAGCAATCACATGTTTGTCGTATTTTTGACAAAGTAGGCATAGGAGTGGATGATTATCCGTCTCAAACAGGCAACCGCAGGCCGCAAAGCAATCTGGACGGTTATTTTATAAAGGTTATCCGGCCTCAGGATATGCCATTACAAATAGCTAACGGTAATTTTGACCTGGCAATCACGGGTAGAGATTGGTTTATTGACCATAAATATCAATTCCCTAACAGCCCGATAAAGGAACTGTTAGACCTTAAATACGGTTGGGTAAAAATTGTCGCCGTAATAGATGAAAAAGTACCGGTAGAAGATATTAAATCTTGGTGGCAATATTGTAATGAAAAGCAAATTGTGTGCCGGGTAGCTACCGAATATACCAATATAGCAGACCGCTATGTCAGGGAAAACCGAATTGACAGATACCGCATTATTCCGACGTGGGGAGCAACTGAAGGATTTATACCGGAAGATGCCGATTTGTTAATAGAAAACACCGAAACAGGTGGTACCATTGCCCGACATAATCTTAGAATTATAGACAAGCTGTTTGAATCTACGGCATGCCTGATAGGCAGTACAAAAATAATATCCAACGACCTTAAAAGCAAAAGAATACAATTTTTGGTAGATGCTTTAACAAAGGCTATGGAGATGCCGTAAAATGAAAATAGTAAATGGCTTTAAAAAAGCCGAAGCTTTACTTTCAAGAAAAGTTATATCGACGGAATATACATTATCTCCGGCATTTAAAAGCAAGCTTCTTGAGATGTATGGAACAGACCAGCCTGAACAGGTTGTCGGGCAAATAGTCGAAGCCGTTCGAACGCAGGGTGATAAAGCGATACGTGAATATACTCTAAAAATTGACAATATTGAACTATCAAACATTAAAGTTTCCGGGCGTGATATTAAAGAAGCATGCTATAGGCTTGACCCCGAACTTTATAAAGCACTGCAAGTCGCCGCAACTCAAATACGAAACTTTCATAATGCCCAAAGGGACGCGTTATTAAGTGGCTTTGAAAAAATGGGAGATGGAACCGTAGCCCGCCCGCTTGAAAGGGTAGGGGTCTATGCACCCGGAGGAACTGCCAGCTATCCCTCTACGGTATTAATGACAGCTATTCCCGCCAGAGTAGCCGGTGTTAAGCAGGTAATACTGGCAACGCCACCCGGCAAAGATGGTAAAGTACCGGCGGCTACGCTTGCAGCCGCACATATCGCCGATGTTGACCATGTTTTCTGTATTGGAGGTGCGCAGGCTATCAGTGCGCTGGCTTACGGAACAGAATCGATCCCCGCTGTTGATAAGATATGCGGACCGGGTAATATATTTGTAATGCTGGCAAAAAAGCAGGTTTACGGTACGGTAGATATCGACGGATTGCAAGGCCCCAGTGAAGTTCTTATAATCGCAGATATTAAAGCCAAAGCTAAGCTTCTTGCCGCTGAAATATTGGCACAGGCCGAACATGATACTCTGGCTTCATCAATACTGATTACAGATTCTCCTTCTCTGGCTGCTGCCATCGAAAGAGAAGTTG
Source organism: Dehalococcoidia bacterium UBA5748 (assembly GCA_002419135.1). Lineage (GTDB taxonomy): Bacteria > Chloroflexota > Dehalococcoidia > Dehalococcoidales > UBA5627 > UBA5627. The sequence continues at coordinate 38,243 of DIFM01000003.1, forward strand.
ATACACAATTACAGGAACTGAACAGATGTAAGATTGCTTCGGAATCCTTGAAAAATAACGGAATAATAATAATTGTAGACAGCATGGAAGAGGCAATTGAGCTATCTAATCTGTATGCTCCCGAACATCTTTGTCTGGATATGGCAGATTCGGAAACGTACCTTGATAAAATTACCAATGCCGGTTGTGTATTCTACGGATACGCTCCTACAGTTGCTATGGGTGACTATGTAGCAGGGCCCAGCCATGCCCTACCTACTGGTGGTACCGCACGTTTTGCCTCACCACTTAATATATCCGATTTTATTAAATATACAAATAGGGTTAAAATAACCAGGGAAGAACTGGAGAAATATGGGCCTGTGGCGATGACTATCGCTGAAGCGGAAGGGCTGCAGGCACACTCAAGAACAGTCGATGTGCGGTTATCGGAGAGTTAAATTAAAAGAGGAATTGAAATGTCGGAAGAAGGAATTGAAAAATTTGTCAGACCCGATTTAAAAAGTTTTGGTGGCTATGCAGCCAGTAAAGCGCCCGAGACACTAAAAGGAAAGGTAAGCGTTTCCGTAGAAGAAATTATAAAATTAGACGCTAATGAAAATCCCTATGGTTGCTCTCCGAAAGTAAAAAAAGCAATTTCGGATTATACGGGAATACACGTATACCCTGATTCCGGACAGCAGGAATTAAGACGTTGTTTGCAGGATTATACCGGTGTTCCTATGGAGCACATCGTTGCCAGCGCCGGAAGCGACCAGCTTATAGATTTATTGATGAGGTTATTTGTTAGCAAGGGAGATGAAGTTATCAACTGTATTCCGACCTTTGCCATGTTCCAGTTCTTTATCAATCTGGCAGAGGGAACCACTGTAAATGTACAGAGAGATGAGAACTTCATGGTAGATGTTGAAGCGCTTAAAAAAGCAATCACTCCCAGAACCAAGTTGATACTACTGGCAACTCCAAATAATCCTACTGGAACCATTATGCCTAAAAAGGATATACTTGAAGTATTGGATATCGGATTACCTACACTGGTTGACGAGGCGTACTTTGAATTTACAGGCGAAACAATGGCACCGCTGGTCGGAAGATATAAGAACTTGATGGTATTAAGGACATTCAGTAAATGGGCCGGTCTCGCCGGTTTAAGAATCGGTTACGGAATGTTCCCGGTTGAAATAGCCAATTATTTGCTGCGCATAAAAGAGCCTTATTGTGTAAATGTCATCGCTCAGCTTGCCGCCATCGAATCTGTTAAAGATAAAGATTATCTGATGGAAAAAGTTAAAATCATCTCTTCAGAACGGGATAATCTGTTTGGTTTGCTAAAGCAAACAGGCTGGCTTAAACCGTTTCCCTCAAAGGCAAATTTTATTCTATGTGCCGTGTTAAAAGGAAGAGCGAGAGATGTTCAACAGAAACTCGAGGAAATGGGGATTCTGGTCCGTTATTTCGATACACCATTGTTAAAAGACAGTTTGAGGATAAGTGTAGGGAAACCGGAGGAAAACAAATTGCTTGTTCAGGCTCTCAATAAAATAGGGGAGGCGTTATAATACAATGAGAACTTCCAGTATTAAAAGAGATACCAGGGAAACCAATATTAATCTAGAAATGAATCTGGACGGTTGCGGTGATTATGAAATGTGCACCGGTAACCGCATCTTCGACCATTTATTATCACAGTTATCTAAACACAGCTTAATTGACATAACTATTTCCGCGACCGGGGATGATATCCACCACCTTGTCGAGGACGTGGCTATATGTGCAGGTAAAGCTCTATGCGAATCATTGGGAGATAAAAGAGGTATAATCCGTATGGCTGATGCCAGTGTTCCGATGGATGAGTCTCTAGCCTTTGTTGCCATTGACTTAAGCGGCAGGGGATACTCAGTACTGGATATGCAGTTTAATGATAACGATATGTTCGGTTTTCCTACAGACCTCGTTCGCCATTTTCTTGAAACACTTGCCATCGAAGCCAAAATTAATCTGCATGCCAGAGTTATCTACGGAACAAACGACCATCATAAGGCAGAAAGCATATTCAAGGCACTGGGTAGAGCACTGGGAGCAGCAATCAAAATCGACCCCAGAATATCAGATGAGTTACCAAGCACAAAGGGTCAGTTGTAAAGATAATCTTATCTGTATTTATTACAATTATATATTATGACTTATCGCTATATTAGTGCGTAATCAGATATGCAGGTTATCTGCTATGTTTATTCTTCAACTTTTCGTTTTATAGTTGTTAATCACCATGATATTTATTGGCAGAAGAATGAAATAAATAATTATGGTAAATATAACAAACGGGATAACAGTTGGTAGTTCCGTATGTCGGGGATAATATGTACCAGCAGTAATAACAGTGGTCAATAGCATTAAACAGTAGAAATGACTTGACTTTTCATTTTGCCCTCCTCAGTATACCTTCAGAAAGCACCCAACTTACCTAAGGAAACTCTGAAAAAGTCCAC
>DIFM01000014.1 GCA_002419135.1 Dehalococcoidia bacterium UBA5748
CCTACAATTCTGAGACAGTAACGGACTCTTACATAGACTTGACTATATAAATACATTTGGTAGAATGGAATTAAGAGGGTAGTAATAATAAACAAAGGAATCCAACCAATAGCCCTCTGTAACTTGCGAAAGGAGGTTGTATATAGATGGTTTTTGACCTGTATTGCAAATGGAAATTTCCTTATTCCGGCTCCTCGCTGGTTAGTGGTGTGGATAAATAAAAAAGTAAAACAATCAATCATTTGAAAATCAGCGGGGAGCGAGCGAAGGTTTCCGAGCTCCTCAGGTAAATAAAAACTCCCGCAGTGAAGCGGTATCTGGTTGGATAAATCAGGCGGGAGGAGTAGGAAGCGAACTTAACAGGCTCCGGCGAAAAATCCGGAGCCTGTTCTTTTTACAGTACTAAAGAGGGTATTGACATATTAAATCTATTTGGTAAAATGAAAGTAAGAGGGTAGTAGTAATAAGGAACCCAACCAATAGCCCTCAATAACTTGCGAAAGGAGGATGTAAATTATAGATGCATGATATCCTAGCTTTACTTTGTAGATGGGACGAAGATTCTAAAGGCTCCTCGCTGGTTAATGGTGGGGATGAATAAAGTAATAAAACAATCAATCATTTGAAAATCAGCGGGGAGCGGGCGAAGGTTTCCGAGCTCCTCATAAAAATGAAACTCCCGTAGTGAAACGGTATCTGGTTGGATAAATCAGGCGGGAGGGGTAGGAAACGAAGGCAACAGGCTCCGGCGAAAAATCCGGAGCCTGTTTTATATATCCTGATTAGACGAATCCTCGCCGCCTCGATACCGCTATCGATAAGTTTTAATAAGTAAGGCGATTTATAGAAATAAATACCGGCTAAATCAGTTTGTAATGAGCTTGTCGAAGGATGTTCCAAACGGTCTTTACGAGGACGACGCGGGAGGACGAAGTTTCGATTATTCGGGGCTAATCCGTCCCTCTCTGATTTATATGATATTCTTCGCCTTAAACTCAGAAAGACAATGTAGAGGGACTCCTCACAATAGTTCGCCCCCGTCTATTCGTTAGTTTATCTTTTACCCCCACCACCCCCGGCGCCAAATTTTGCACGGAAAATATTTTATAAAAATCCGCTTTAAAAACGCCCTCATAGTCTGAAAGCAGGGAGGTCTGAAAAGCCGCTCTTGTGCTATAATTGTCGGGATTACAACTTCGAAAGGACTCTATGCTTGTTTACCCATCTGCATACTCATAGCGAATACAGCCTGCTGGATGCCATGTGCCACATACCAAACATGGTTGCCCGCGCCAAAGAACTGGGAATGACTGCGCTGGCGCTAACCGACCACGGCGTTATGCATGGGGCAATTCAGTTTTATAAGGCGGCAAAAGATGCCGGAATCAAGCCGATTATCGGCTGTGAAGCCTATATTGCTTGCGGCAGCCGTTTGAGCCACACCCCAGCCGATAAACAGAGCTACCACCTGGTACTGTTGGCAAAGAATAACACCGGCTATGAAAACCTGATTCAGTTAATTACCAAAGCCAACCTGGAAGGTTTCTACTACCGCCCGCGTATGGATAAGGAAATTCTCGAGCAGTACCACGAAGGGCTGATTGCACTTAGCGCCTGCCTTGCCGGAGAAATTCCGCGGCTTATTTTGCAGGGACGCATAGACGATGCCAAGCAGACTGCTTTATGGTACAGTCAAACCTTCGGTAAAGATAGCTTTTATCTTGAGATACAGAGGCACCCCATCCCCGAACTGGAACCGGTCAATCAGGAGCTTATTAAAATCGGCAAGGAACTCGATATCCCGCTGGTTGCTACCAATGATGTGCATTACATCTTAAAAGAAGAGGCCAAATATCAGGATTTACTGATGTGCATCGGCACCAACACCACTGTTCTCGATGAGAAAAGAAAGAAAATGGCCGATGACGGCTTCTACTTAAAAAGCCCCGAAGAGATGGCGGATATGTTCAAGGATGTGCCGCAGGCGATTGAAAATACAAATAAAATTGCCGATATGTGCAACCTCGAACTGGAGTTCGGGCGGTTGCACCTGCCGGAAATCGAAATCCCCGAAGGCATGACACCCTTCCAATATGTTGAAGACCTGTGCCGCAACGGATTGCCCAAGTTTTACCCGGAACCTACTCCCGAAATAGAGGAGAGGTTAAAATACGAACTGGATGTTATCCAAAAGACCGAATTTGCCCGCTATTTTCTGGTAGTCTGGGATATCGTTAAATTCGCCCGTGAAAACGGCATTCTGGTAAACGTCAGGGGCAGCGCCGCTTCCAGCATTGTTCTGCGCTGTCTGGAAATTAACGACATCGACCCCATTCCGCACAAACTCGTATTCGAACGGTTTTTAAACATCGAGCGCCGCGAGATGCCCGATATAGATATGGATTTCGAGGACAGGCGGCGCGAAGAAGTCATCAGCTACGTCTCACGAAAATACGGCCAGGACCATGTCGCTCAAATTATCACCTTCGGGACGCTGGGCGCCAAAGCCGCCATCCGCGATGCCGGGCGCGCCCTGGGTATGCCCTACAGCGATGTCGACCGTGTGGCTAAACTGGTGCCTTTTGCCGTTGGCATGACGATAGAAAAGGCATTGGAAGAAAACGGCGAATTCAAGTCTATTTACGAAAACGAAGCCAACGTTAAGAATCTGGTGGATTACGCCAAAGGCGTCGAGGGGGTGGCGCGCCACGCCAGCACTCATGCCGCCGGCGTGGTAATCTCGAAAGACCCGCTCACCAACCACATCCCGCTGCAAAGGGTCAGCCGCGAAACGGAAGCCGGGCTGGTAATGACGCAGTACCCGATGGATGACATCGCCAATATCGGGCTTCTGAAAATGGACTTTTTAGGGCTTTCCAACCTCACCACGCTCGGAAGGACACAGCAAATCATTAAAAAGAACCAGGGTATTGATATCGACCGACATGATATTCCGATGGATGATAAAAAGACCTTCGAGTTACTGGCTGCCGGAGAGACCGTCGGGGTGTTCCAGCTGGAAGGCAGCGGCATGCGCCGCTATATCAAAGATTTGAAACCGACCGTCTTTTCCGATATCGCCGCCATGGTAGCTTTATACCGCCCGGGCCCGATGGAGCAGATTCCCAAGTTTATCCGCTCCAAGTACGGCATCGAGCCGATTACCTATCCCCACCCCGCCCTTAAGGAGTTTTTAGAGGAAACATACGGCGTCATCGTTTACCAGGAGCAGGTGCTTTTTATAGTGCGCGCATTCGGCGGCTACAGTCTGGGGCAGGCGGATATCTTCCGCAAGGCGATGGGCAAGAAAAAAGCCGAGGTAATGGTAAAGGAAAAAGCCAATTTTATAAAGGGAGCGCAAAAAAACGGCTACACGACCGAAATCGCCGAAGAGGTCTATACGCTTATCGAGCCGTTTGCCGGCTATGCCTTCAACAAGGCGCACGCCGTAAACTATGCGCTGATTGCCTACCAGACGGCATATCTCAAGGCACATTATTCCATCGAGTACCTGACGGCGCTTCTAATTGCGGCAGACGGACAGGCAGAAAAAATCAGCGTGGCGGTGGACGAGTGCCGCCGGATGGGTATCAAGGTACTGCAACCCGATATTAACCACTCGGAGATCGATTTTGCCATTGAAAAAATGGGAGAGGGAACGCAGGGTATCCGCTTCGGGCTGGAAGCCATCAAGAATGTGGGCGAAAATGCCGTTAAACCCATTATTGAAGAAAGAAAAGCCAATGGAGAATATACAACCATCGAGGATATGTGCCGCCGTGTCGATATCTGCGGGATAAATAAGCGGGTAATGGAAAGCCTGATTAAATCAGGGGCAATGGACTGTCTGGGAGAGCGTGGAACGCTTCTTGGAAACATCGGTACCATTATGTCTGCCGCCCAGCGCGAACAGCAGCTTAAAATCAGCGGGCAATCGACTATGTTCGACCTGTGGGGAGACAGTGTCAGCATTCCTATGCCCAGCCTGGACCTGGAAGCGGTGAATGTCTCGCGCAAGGAAATCCTGGACTGGGAGAAGGAGCTTTTAGGAGTTTATCTCTCCGAACATCCTTTCAGCCCCTTTGCCGACAAGGCGATGGCGGAAAACACCACTCTCTGCGGGCAGGTAGATGCTGAGATGGACGGTCAAACAGTTATGGTGGCAGGCATGGTATCATCTGTTCGCCATTTAAATACCAGAGACGGACAGCCCTTTGCCAGCGTTACGCTTGAGGACTTAAGCTGCAAGCTGGATGTGATGGTATGGGCGCGCATTTTTGCCTCCACGCGGGATTTATGGGTGGAAGGCAACATTCTTTTAGTGGACGGCAAGGTGAAAATCAGAGCGGATAAGCCGCAGCTGGCCTGCGAACATGTACGTATCTATAACCTGGAGGACAAGACTTTGGCGAAAAAAGTAGTAGCACCCAAATTTTTCGAATCTACGAAGGCTACTGAGGAAACTGTAAAGACACCCGGCAAGACCCGCCGCTTAACGGTACGCTTAAGGCAAACGGGAGACGAAGCCGCGGATGTAAAGCAATTGCATGATGTGATGAATATACTGAATGAATATCCGGGAGACGATTTCGTTAAAATCATTGTGGATAACGGAACTAAGGTATTTACTATGAAGATGCCTTATATGCATATCGGAATCTGTTCGAAGATGATGTCGCGGCTGGCGGATAAGGTGGGAGAGGACCGCATCGCTATCGACGACGAGTAGGAAATACAAATCGTTCTTGGTAAATTAACAAAGCCGTTCGTGGTGAGCTTGTCGAACCATAACGGCTTTCCTTATACGAAGTGAAAACATTTAAAGTAGCACAGGGATGCCCGCTTATTTACGATGACTTTCTTTACTTCTTTGCCACGTGAATGGCCGCCGCCCCGAAGAAGAGGCGTTTGAAGGTTACTTTTGAGAAGCCTGATTGAAGCAGCAAATCTCGCAGCTCTTCCGCCCCATAGTAGTTTTCCGCCGATTCCGCAAGATATTGGTAGGCTGCGCTGTTGCCGGAGATAATCCTCCCCAAAAAGGAAACGATATATCTCACGAATAAGCGATGGAAGAACTTGATTATTTTAGCATTGGGAGCCGGCTGGCTGGATTCGACGATAACAAATCGGCCTCCGGCTTTCATAACGCGCAATACCTCCGAGATATACTGAGCCGACACTTCATTCTTGTAGGTCAGATTGCGAAAACCGAAGCCGATACAGATACTGTCAAAGGAATCAGATGGAAAAGGGATATCGGCAATGTCGCCGGTCACAAAAGTGATGTCCAAACCTGCTTTTCCCGCCTTGCGAACAGCCACGTCCAGCATCGGACGGCTGAAATCCAAGCCGGTAACTTGAGCGTCTTTACCGGCAATTTTAGCAACCGATATAGATAAATCACCCGTGCCGCAGCAGATATCCAAAATTGCTTTGGGATGTGAAGCGACGGCTTCCTTTGCCGCCTTCTTTCTCCACAGGATATCCATCCCGCCGGTAAAAAGGTGATTGATTAAATCGTAGTTGGGCGGAATGGATTCATAGACTTCATCGTGCAGGAATTCGCTTTTATTATTTTCATCAGTTGTATTTGTTGCCATTTAAAGAGCCTTATCCAGTATATAACCTATCCCGAGAAGCACGTGAGTCAGCATTATAAAGATGACATTGCTTCCCAGCGCCGGTATCAGCTTATTCATGTCGCCATACTGTCGGGCACCCTTTATCGCCTTGATTGCAAACGGCAGGCTCAAGAAGGCTACCAGGCACCAGACCGGCATTATTACCGTTCCGCTTACAAGCGTAGCAATAACACAACCGACTATCCAGATATAAACGGCAATAGTGGCTGCCGCATAGAACTTGCCGGCTGTTTCCAGCCCGAAAACGACCGGCGTTGTGCGCCTTCCGCCGATACGGTCGGCTTCGACATCGGGGAACTCGTTAATCAGTAAGAGATTGTGAACCATAATCCCGGATGGAATGGCCGCCAGCAGAACCACCCAGCTGTATTCCCCCGTTTGTACGAAATACAAACCCAGTATTGGCATAACGCCTAACCCGACACCGGGAGACCACTCAGGCCAGACTGTCTTTAAGAGTACGGGAGTATATAAAACAAGTATCAAACCGGCAATGACTACCAGAGGGATAAGTTGCCAGCCGCTAACGATAAAGAAAAAGATGCCTATTCCCAGGGCAACAAGCGAAGTGACAATACCAACACCCAGAGCCTGTTTTAGTGCAAGCTTTCCTTCCGGAACCAGACCGCTGCCCCCGGAAAAAGGGGTGCGCTTGACGTTCAAATCGATACCGCTCTTATAATCGAAGTAGTCGTTAATGGCATTGACGCTGCCGTGCGTCAGTGTTAACCCCAAGCCGGCAAGCAGCGCGTACCAGATATTGAAAGAACCGTAATACCAAGCAATAGCTGTCCCCAGAAAGGTGAGAACAACCGACAGAATAAGAAATTGAGGCCTTGTTTCTTTAAACCATAGCGCTAATTTGCTCATATTCACTCCTTTGTTAACTGGATAATTTTACTGCATCCCCCGTTTTAACGGCAAGCAGGGAAGCGGCACTCCCGTTTTTTACCGCTATTTCAAGATATCCGCTCGAGCCGATACAGGCTAATAAACCTTTCCCTTCGGCATAGGTATTGCTGATGCCCTTTATACGTTCGTTGCCCATTTCAATAACAAGGGAATCCCTCTTTTGAGATATGTCCGCAGAGGTAATGTCGGTTATCAGGTTGCCGTAATTATCTGTATGAATGATGTGCCCGGTTAGCGAACCATCGGCATTTTTTTGAGGGGAAGACAATGATAACATTTCGATAGTTTCCGCCTGCTCTCCAAAATCCGCCGGTTTACTACCCAGCGATAGATAAGCTGCCAGCGGGGCAAAGATATCACGTCCGTGAAAGGTGTTGCTGATATTTGATTGAATAAAATCGCTTTTAGTAACCTTGATAACCTCTAAAGAAAGCTCCTCTTTGAATCCCTGTTTAACAGAAACGCTGCTTTTAGCTGACAGGGAATCTTTAAGATAAGGTTTTAACAGGTAACTCAACGAGCCGTTATCGGGAGTGACGAAATAGCCGAAAGCGGTTTTAACGATAAGAGCCGGACGGTCTGTGCCGACGCCGGGGTCAACAACGACCAGATGAATGGTTTGGGGAGGAAAATGCCGTACCGTCGTTCCCAACACAAAAGCCGCCTGATGAATATCCTGCGGCTTTATTAAATGGCTGATATCGACAATATTGGCTTGCGGATTTATTCCCAGTATCACCCCTTTCATTGAGGCGACATAACCGTCACACAAACCGAAGTCGGAAGTCAGTGTTATTACGGAAGGCATACCATCAACTCCGGGTTTAGTTCAGCTTGAGCATCAGAAGCGCGACAGCTATAAACAGTATTACAATTACAATAGTCAACTGGAAAACGGTTTTTTCCAGCCCGCGTCTGGTACGGTACACCGAATCGGACTGCCCGAAGATACCTCCAAGACCACCGCTGCCCTTTGATTGCAGCATTATCAGAGCCACCAGCGCTACCGAAAGCACCATTTGAGCTATAATTAAATAGGTTTCCATATTATCCTTCCTCTAGTTTCTTTTTAATCAGTTCAGCCGCCATATTGGGATTGGTCCTGCCGCGGGTTGCGCGCATCATCTGCCCGACCAGGAATTTCAGTGATGCTTCCTTCCCGGCGCGGTAGTCCGCTACCGCATGAGGATTTGCAGCTATAATTTCCACAGCGCATTTTTCAATTTCCGAGCTGTCGCTGATTTGCCCCAATCCTTGTTCGCTTATTATTGTATCGGCATCCCTGCCGCTCTTATACATTTCTTCCAGCACCGTTTTTGCGCTGGCAGTACTGACGGTACCGGCGGCGTTTACTTCCAGCAAACGCACCAGTCTCTCGCAGTTTACCTTTTGGCCGAATTTCCCGATATCGGCAGAGTCGGCATTTATTATGCCGCTTATCGGGCCTAAAAGCCAGTTGGCAATTTCCTTCGAAGAAACATTTTTACTTGCTTTTACCGCCTTCTCAAAGTATTCCGCCATCGCCTTGGAGACGGTGAGAAGATTGGCATCGTAAAGGGGTAAACCGTACTGCGATATGAAACGGTCACGGCGCGCTTCCGGCAATTCCGGCAATTTTGCTCTGACTTCTTCCACCCACTCGCGGGATATGTTTAAAGGAGGCAGGTCGGGTTCCGGGAAATAACGGTAATCATGGGCATACTCTTTACTGCGCTGTGAAACCGTCTTGCCGGATTCTTCCACCCAGCCCCTCGTTTCCTGCGGTATTTTTTCACCCTTCTCAAAAGCCTTGCGCTGCCTCTCGGCTTCGTATTCGAGTGCCTTGTAGACAGCCTTAAAGCTGTTCATATTTTTTACTTCCACTTTGGAAAGGTATTCTGTAGTACCGACCGGACGGATACTGATATTGGCATCGCAGCGGAAACTGCCCTCTTCCATATTGGCGGTTGAAACACCCAGATATTGCAATATGCTGCGTAACTTAACCAGATATTCGCGGGCTTCCTCGGGTGAACGCAAATCCGGTTCGCCGACAATTTCCATAAGCGGCATACCGGCGCGATTTACATCGACATGTGTGTAGGATTCCCCGTTATCGGAGGGATGATGAGCCAACTTGGCGACATCCTCTTCTAGATGCACCCGCGTTACCCCGACCTTCCTTTTCTGCCCGCCGGCTTCGATTTCCATCCAGCCTTTGATTCCCACCGGATAGTCGAACTGGGATATCTGGTAGCCTTTCATTAAATCGGGATAGGGATAATTCTTGCGGTCGAACTTGCTGTATTCGGATACGTCACAGTTTAGAGCCAGCGCCGTCATCATACCGAATTCTACAGCCTGTTTGTTGATGGTTGGCAAAGTGCCCGGCATTCCCATACAAACAGGGCAGACATGGGTGTTGGGGGTATCGCTAGAATAATCCGCACTGCATCGGCAGTACATTTTACTTTTTGTCATAAGCTGGGCATGCACTTCCAGCCCGATTATCGTTTCGAATTCCATCTTAATACTAACATCCCTGAATATAAATAACCCATTCAGTATAACAACATTGCGATTAACTGACAAGCAATATAAATCCTATCCTAACGACAGATTATTGAAAAACCTCTTGCGGCTCCGTTCTGGTACGCCCCAGAGCAAGCAGAACGCCAAATAAAACCCGCGGATAGGGGTATTAGCACATTTCATCCTTCTACACTGAAATGGCGTTGAATCCCCTGTAATAGATACTAATTTTTTAAAATATGCTATAATTTTCTCTGTTGGGGCTGTAGCTCAGCTGGGAGAGCATTGCGTTCGCATCGCAGGGGTCAGGGGTTCGAATCCCCTCAGCTCCACTTTTCTACTTTATAAAAATCGGTTGCATACTTGTAATAGTTTTCTTAAAGATAATCGTAGGTTCCATCGCCCAACGAATTTGGTTGGCACCGGACAGATGGAACCATGTGGAAAATTTGAATAATGAAAATACTGCTAGACGAGCTGTTTCCTGATAAGAAACTCCAGGATTTACCGCCTTCTGACTTGCGTCATTGGATGTTTTTAGAAAGTCCAAAGGCAGGGGATATACGAGGTTGTGTCGCTAGACTTTTAGAATTCGCAGATTCCCAAGGTGTCTTGGACACTGATATGCTGTCTAGGTTAAAAAGCAAGGGATACGACCAATTTATAAGTGCAATCCACGAATTGTCTATAGGTGAGTTTTTAAGTTCTATTGGCCATATTGAATGGCATCCCAACGGTCGCGATTCTCGCATTGGCGAGTTTAGATTGCTAACAAAAAACTATGAATCAATCTTTGTTGAAGTTAAGACGATTTTTGAGTCAACAGAGGAACGCAGGAGCGATAGAAATTGGGACACAATAAAAGAAGTAGTACATCAGATTGCTTCGCCTTTTATTATAAATATAGAGTTTATAAAGTTAGAATGTGAGGTTGTGCCTGGGCATTTCCGTCCTTGGGTTGAACGCCAAATAACCAACCTTAAAAAGGACCTCAAAAAGAAAGGCCAACAACAAAGGCTCATTTTTGAAGATAAGGCTAAAAATGGTAGTAGTGTCAAGGTGGCTGTAGCATTCACAAGGCTACATGATGATGAATTACCCACCCGATGCAGCCATACTTCAGGCGGTTTCATTAACCTGCACAATCGTGTAATAGAGGTAATAGACAGCGCTTTAAATCAGTTGCCAAATAATCAGCCAACACTAGTGGTTATTGCCAGTAAAGATTGGGTGGGCTTGGGCGAAAACTCAATGATGGCTGCTATGTTTAGTCTTCCGAAAATTACCTACAGGTTATATACAGAACCACCTAGAGTTGAGCAACAAAAAGATTCAGATTCAAGTATTCACTATGATTTACAGGGCATAGTACAAAAAACAATACGTAAAAGATTAAGTGCAGTGGGACTATGGCATCATAAATGGACACGTGAACCCTCAGGTTTATTGGATGTCTATCATAATCCACTTGCGGCTAAACAAATACCCTTCACGGTGCTAAAAGCACCGAATGTGTGCCAACTTATCCCCAAAAGTGAAGGCATTATGGAGTGGGTGCCAAACCGTCCGTCAGATTAGATTTTCCTACAATATACTTCCCACTTCTCCAAAAGGACAGTTATCTTAAATGAACTAGTTGAATCTACTTTCAGGGATTATGGCGCTACCTATTGATACCCTCAAGCAAAGAAACACCCCCCGAACTTATAGGATTACTGTTGAAAATTCGATGTCTTATTTACTTCTCTAACGTCTAATTCGATTTAAACATCCAAAAATAGGAAGAGTTATCCTTCCGTCTTTTAGAATCCTCAGCTTTCATTTAGAGGTTCTTTGGCTTCCGCCCCTGCCCCGTCGAACTCAACTTTCTCATCCGGGAAGGGAACAATTACCGGTACTCCCATACATTCGATAATATGGACGTGTATGCGATAGACCGCTTCGATGTTTTCGGGAGTCATTGTTTCAATCCCGCCGTAGGAATAAATCTGGGAATCTTTCAAAAAGATGAAGCGGTCGCAGTAGCGGATTGCCAGATTGAGGTCGTGAATGACTATGGTTACACAGGTATTGTGTTCCAGCGCGATATTTTTCACGATTTGAAGCACTTCGTGCTGGTTGTGAAGGTCGAGGTTACTGGTAGGCTCATCGAGCATCAGAAGTTTCGGCTCCTGTGCCAGCGCCCTGGCAAGCATTACCCTTTGCATTTCACCGCCGGAAAGCTCCGATACATTTCGCAGCGCAAAATCATCCAGTTTCATCCTGTGCATTATATCGCACACTATTTGCCGGTCTTCCGTCGTGGCATCCCATTTTATGTACGGTTTGCGCCCGAGCAGTATCATATCGAAAACAGTCATACTGATAGCCCTGTTATGCTGCGGCACGTAGGCAATATTCTGTGCTATGACATTATTGCTCATCGTAAAAACGTTTTCTTTATCCAGAAAAACCACCCCTTTCTGAACAGGGCAGATACGGTCGATGCATTTTAGCAGGGTGCTTTTACCGGCTCCGTTGTTGCCCAAAATGGCTATGCAGCGATTCTTCTGAATATCGAAGCTTATATTTTCCAGAATATTTTTTGAGTTTCGATTATATGCGAAATTGATATCGTTTATCTCAATCATTTGTCTTCAACCCCTTAAACAAAAGGAAAAGGAACAGCGGAGCGCCTAAAAATGAAGTTATCGCTCCGATGGGAAGTATTACCGGCGCTATTACCAGCCTGCCGAATGTATCGGCTAAAATAAGAAGCAGCGCGCCTGCCACCGCAGAGCATGGTATCAGATAGCGGTAATCGTTGCCGACAAAGCGGCGCATGATGTGAGGCGCCACAAGACCGACAAAGCTGATAATACCGACAAAAGATACTGCCACCGCCGCCGCCAGAGTGCCGATACACATACTTATCAGCATAACAGACCTGGTATTGACTCCCAGGCTCTGGGCTGTATCCGCCCCGCTTACCATTGCATTGTAGTTCCAGCGGTTCAATAAAAAATACACCATGGCCGCTACGAACACCACTGCCAGAATCAAAAGCTCGGTCCAACCTGCCGCCCCCATATTACCGAAGGTCCAAAACACAACGGTGCTGATTTTTGTTTCATCCGCAAAATACTGCAGCAGGGTAGTGCCCCCGGCAAACAGAGAGCTTAAAGCTACACCGGCAAGTATCAAACCCGCCGGACCCAAATCTCTCTTTACCCGTGATAACAGGATAACAACAGCGGTAGAAAGTGAGCCGCATAAAAACGCGCACAGCGTTACAATATAGGGATTGTCGATGGTAATCGCAGTGGCGGCGGAGCTGGTATTTACAACGCCTCCGCCGAAGACTATAATACCCAGCGCTGCGCCGAAAGCGGCTCCGTGGGATACTCCTAGCGTCGATGGCGATGCCAACGGATTGCGCAAAACGCATTGCATAACAGCGCCGGAGACCGCCAGAACAGCGCCGACCAGTATGGCGGCAAGCACACGAGGCAGTCTTATGTTCATAACTACCATCTGGGACAAATCGCTACCCTGCCCGAAAAGAACTTTGACTACCTCGGAAAGAGGTATATTGAGGGAACCGGCGCCAATTGCAAAAAGCGCTGTTAAGACTGTCGCCAGAATAGCGATTATTAAAACAAGCCTTTTTCGTCTTAAAAAGGCGTTATACAACTGCAATTGTGTGATACGGTTATCTGCCATAAATCATTACCCGAGAGTTACTTTACAGTAGCCGGCGCCGAAGGCGACCAGATTGTCGAGATAATTATCGGCATCCAAAAAGAATCTGAATATCTCGTTGGCTTTTTCTTCAAAATCGATATCGGCAAACTCTTCCGGATAGAGAATACCAGCCACGTAATAAGCATTGACAATAGGGATTTCGACATTTGAATAATAGGAAGTAGAACTGGGATACTGATAAAGATCCCCATTCTGAACGGCTGTCAGTTGGGCATAAAAATTCGGAATTTTCTCGTAATCCGCCCTGACAAGTCCTACTCCGCCGCTGTCGAAGAAAATATACCGGGGATTCCACCCGATGATTTGCTCCTTATCGATCAGCACACCGCTGGCTTTTTCGGAGAGGCCTTCGGTAACATCATTTGCCAGTAATGCTTCAAAAACAGCATACTTGGTATAAACACCATCTATTCCGTGCGCGCCTTTGAAGGTTGCCGCTGCTCCAAGAACAGATGGCTTTTCCGCATCCGAAACAGCGGATGCTCTGGTTTTGAGGTCTAGAAGACAATCGTTAATATAAGCAATTACTTCCTCCGCCCTCTCCTCTGCCCCGCAGACATCGCCGATGAGACGCAGTGCCTGCTCATAGTCTTCCCCGAACAAAGTGCCCATCGGCACCACAACCACCGGCGTACCGGTTTTAGTCTGGATTTCGTCTGCCAGTTCAGTTGGATATGTGCATATAATAACGTCGGGATTAACACTGATAATCTGTTCGGCATAGTAAGCCGTAGCACCGGCTGAATCCGTGCCGACAATGGGCTTTGTTGCCCATATATCCTTTTTAGCATAAGCATAGGCTGTAACAGGGGTTACTTGATTTAAATCCATTCCGCTGTAGCCGACCACCTTATCGGCCAGCCCGAGATAGGTAATCATGCGGGGAGCATTCCCCAGGGGCACAATTCTCTCTACCGCTGAAGGTATCTCCACCATACGGCCGGCGCTGTCGGTAATTGTTCTTGTCGAAACGTCTTCGTTTTTCACAACGTTTCCGCAACCGGTAAATAGAGATAGTACAAGGAAAAACATTAATGATACTAAAATAATTTTTTTCACAGCATACTTCTCCCTTTTTATATATTTGTTTTACCAGCCCCGGTCGTAGCACTTAAAACAATCTATACAGACAGGCTGCCCGTCCTGCAAGCGCATTTTATTGTCAGCTGCGTTCTCGCCGCAGACCGAACACCTCACACTTTGAAAAAGCCTCGCTTTTTCCGGTAATTCGTATTTAGGTTCAGAATAATCGAAGATTTCATCAACTGGAGCATCCAGGAGATATTCCTTCCATTTGGTTCTGTCCATTTCATCATTTCTTCCGACTTTTAGATAGACACGGAGTTTTTTACCATCGGTACGGTTATAAAAAGAAAAAGCCTGTTTGCCGGTGCCGTGATAAATCAGGTTACCCTTCCCGGTAGTACAGCTTAGAAGAGCCTGTACGGCATCTACCCCGCAGGCATCGTTTTCCGTTATACAGATGATTTGTTCGTCATCCGATGTCCCGATACCCATTTTTTCGAAAGCTGCCTGGCATGCCTTGAATCCGATTGCAAGGCCCGGGCATTCGTGCCCGTGAAATGCTACTGCTTTTTCCCATAATTCCCTGTTCATAGACATTTTCCCCTAATCTATTGCATTTATTACCAATTGCAACTATTTGCACTGCTAAATTAAAAAAATATATATAGGATTACCTATATATCCAAACCCTTATTGCAACTTATTGCAATAATAAAATAAAAGAACCATAATTGTCAAGGAAAATATCAGATTTGTTAGCCAGTTTTTTATAACCAGAATAATAATATACCGTAAGTAAATAAATGCACTTTTACCAGACAGCCGTTCATACTATTCTGTAAAAAAGATATAAAGAATTGCTTAAGAGGCACCCGAGAGGTATCCGAAGATATGCAAGTTATTCAATAATCAGCTAGCTGCGCCCCGCAATTTTCGCAGAACTTCGTGCCTTCCTCGACTTTGGCTCCGCATTTGCCGCATTTTTTTTGTGCGGATTTGACGTTCAGCGATTTTACCAGTTTGGCAGCCGCATATTTTCTGGCATCGCCCTTTGTGTCTTGGACTTCCTGTATTACCTGATATAATCGCAATACCGGTATCTTATTTACCGGATTCGCCTCCTGTGCCCTGTGCATCGACGTTGAAGCAAACCCGGAGCTTTTTTCCATAGCATTTTTGGTTTCCAGTATTGTTTTTACAATTTCGCTATTTGTTTGATTCTCCATTTTAACTGCCTCCCTGTAACCTCATCTGGTTAATCTGGTCCGGTGTATAAACTTCTGTCTCTCCGTTCGCATTTTTCAATGTAACCGTTCCGTCTTGCGTGAGGTCAAGCCTGTTTCCCAGTTTGTCTTCGATACTGCCAGAGCCATCGTTTTTAGCGGTCCACGTGGTGCCTTCGGCATTGGTAATAATGGCATTGCCTTCTGAATCCAATGTCGCCACACTTCCATCAGCATCTTTCATTTCACCCGACCCGTCTTTATTGATTGATGCCGAATTCCCCTGGTCATCTTTTACATGAATGGTTCCGTTTTTATCGGTATCAACAAAAAGGGAACCCTCCTCATCCTTCAAATGGCAGCTGATAATATTGCCTGCGGAGTCAGTATTCAGAAATGTACCATCAGCAAACCTGGCCTTTAAACCCTCTGCATCAATGGTTAGTTTATCGCCCTCTGCCGTTACGGCTTCCATGGTGCCATCCGGATTAAAATCAAATGAATTACCTTCCCCATCGTTTATTGACCCCGTGATAATGCCGTCTTTATCTATGCTGACTGTCCCATAGGGAGTTTGATAACTAACAGAACGGTCGCTATGGTATGTTATGACGTTTCCTTCGCTATCCGTCAAGCTACCTTCAGGGAAGCCTTCCTTCGGAATATGCAAGCTGCCGCCATAACCGGATACTATATCAATAGTTCCATCATCATTAACGGTAGCAGTGCTTTTTACTCCGTCTATTGTTATTACTTCGACGCTACCGTTCGGATATAGAGTCTCAGAACCCTCTTCCGGGTCCCACGTTTTAGTCGTGCCATCCGGATATAAAACTCCCTTTGTCCCATCAGGAGTTTCAACATACTGAGTTCCATCACTATACAAGGTGCCGACAGTGCCGTCCGGCAGGGTTTTGGTGATTGTGCCGTCGGGATTATTCTGGATGGTTGTACCCGGCGGGTCAACATAGTCTGTCGTTCCGGATTCATCATCAGGTTCCAGTGAAAGTTCGGGTAGAGGAGGAGGGCCTTCGATTTCTCCCGATACAGCAGAACTATCCGCATCGTTTACAATAATTCCAGCACCAGCTGCTGCCGCTCCGCCGGTAAGCACAGCGCCGACAAAATGGTGCGTGTGTTCAAAGAAACCGAACGCCTGAAACGAGTGAATGTAAACTGATAAATCTATAGCATTAAGTTGATTTATAAAACCGATAGCCAGAACAGCAGGGATTACACTTAAATATGTCCCACGATTATTTGAGACAGCCGGTTGATAATTCAAAAAACGGGGCAGCACCATATTCAAGGCAGCAAGCAGCAGCCCTAACCATGCAAACAGGTATCCGACATCAAAGACGTCGATGCTGAAGCGGAATCTGAAATCTCCGCCTAAAATCGAAGTAATTGTCGGCGATAGAGTAAACAACAGCAACCCTGAAAGAGCCAGTATTAAATTACGTTTTTTGGACAGGTTCATTCCGCCCCAAAACATCAGCACTATACTGATAATGACAAGAAAAACAAGCCCGGGGAAGACAATGTCAGGCATGGAAAACAGGTTTTGGGGTTTAAGCAATATAACGCTTAAATAGTTTGGAATAGTATCCGGAGTTTGACCGGTAGGCAGGGCGAGAAAGTTTGCTACAGGCAGTAGAAAGACCATAAAGAAACAAATTCTGGCTATTATGGGCATGAAAAAAGTAACCAGGGATTGCCAGGGAGAAATTTTTATCGGCAATCGATTTAATAGTTTGAGTATGGCAAGCCCGAAGATTGTAGCTATAATAATACCCAATGCGCCGTTAAAAACAGAACCAAAAATTATTCCTGCGAGGATAGTTATCAGAAGAGGGATACCTTCCTTGGTAAAAAGCCATCTAATACGATTCCTAATCGATTGGGTAATGCTTTCAATGCTTGTCATAGCCGACTCCCCTTAAATCGTTTATTACCAATAGAAAGTTATATAATCATTTTATTGAGAATATCATAAAAATATAACCGCGGCAATATGTTTAAACCGCAAGTTACTGTCTCAGAATTGTAGGT
>DIFM01000039.1 GCA_002419135.1 Dehalococcoidia bacterium UBA5748
TTATTTCCTCATCGGTGAAACTCGCTGTTCTTGCCATGGATCACCTCCATGGCAAGATTATATTATACTGTCACCTTGAACGCAAGTTGGAATAAGGTATTGCCGCCGAACAGTTTGCCCTGGTGGTTCAAATGTTCCGGGAGAATCAGCTTGTAATACTCCATAAGCAATGCTAGCACAAAGCACGACAGTAAGTCCGGTTAATCGTAACTGATATTTAACGTTACCGGTTGCCTTTTCAATCTTATCGGCTGTATTTAATCAACGGATAGCTCTAAAAATCCCGATAAGCATTGATAACATATATCTCAACCCTATTGATTTCTATGTTATAATTACAGAAAATAATAGATTACCGTTACTCAGTCCTGAAGGTAAAAAATCATGAAATTCAAAAAGAGGACATATAAAAATCCGGCAGAATTACTTAAAGATTTCTGGTATTTAACAAAAAGCAGCGGAATAATCAGAAAAACCATGAAAAGCGGAATAATACCGCACCAATTCAGGGAAAGGCTGATGCTGGCGGTAACGGCTGTCAACGGATGCAAATACTGCTCCTACGCTCATGCAAAACAAGCGCTTAAAACAGGATTGTCGCAAGAAGAAATCGATTTGCTGTTAGCAGGAAGCATTGCACACTGCCCGGAAGACGAACATATCGCCCTAATTTATGCCCAGTACTGGGCTGAATCCAACGCAAAACCCGATAGCGATGCGGTTAATAAAGTAAAGGAATTCTACGGGGAAGAAAAAGCTGAAGCTATAGAATTGATTCTCCGTATGATACGAATGGGCAATCTGTCAGGCAACACCTGGGATTATTTCTTATACCGGATATCTTTCGGAAAACTGGGGGTATGAGTTTTATCATACTGGTTGACGCATCGGTCCAAAATTTTACAACAAGCGTTCACTGTTTTATTATAAATCCTCGATATTAAGTTTAAATTTATCGTAACAGCGGTATCTGCTATAATTGGAACATTAGCAAGTTAAAGGCAGAAAGGACAAAAACAAGTGGAAGTAGTATTCGCAATTATCTGCGCAGTTCTTATTCTGATAGGTTTGGTAGGTGTAATCATGCCCTATCTGCCGGGCGTTCCGGTAGCGTGGTTGGGGCTTTTTATTTACGCCATCGGCACCGATTGGGAACGGCTTTCGGTAACTACCATAGTTGTTTTTGGAGCTATTACGGTTTTGGCTCTTTTAGTGGATTTTATTGCGCCGCTGCTGGGCGCAAAAAAATATAAAGCCAGCAAATGGGGCATCATAGGGGCTTCTATCGGCCTGTTTTTAGGTATCATTATCTTTCAAATTTGGGGTATCATACTGGGACCGCTGCTGGGCGCTCTCATAGGAGAGTTAATCGCCGGTAAATCAACCGACATTGCGTTGAAATCTGCTCTGGGAACCTTTATCGGTTTTATTTTCGGCACCTTGATGAAGGTAGTCATAGTTCTGGTAATGGCCGGATTCTTCGTCGTTTCGCTGTTTTAAACAATGGCATCTTCATTACGAGGAGTTACGACATCGTCGGAACGACGCGGCAATCTCTACCGTTCAATATTGTCAGGGTTGCGCTTTTAATTATATATCCGAAGCGGGGTAATTAAATGGCATTGTAGGGATTGTTTCGCCTTCCCTGTCGGGAATGGACTCGCAAAGACGATTTTTCGTAATGCTTATTCTTTAAGCACGAATGAAGCCCAGATGAATCGGAATTTCGTTCCCGCTTGCCGGAACTCAACGTCCGGAAGAGATTAAAAGACTAACAAAAAGCCGGGATATCGCTACCCCGACTTAAAATAAGCGGTTGCCTGTTGTTAAGGCTCAAGATTCCTTGGATGCGGAGGGTGTCTCATCCGGGGTTTCTTTTGCAGGCGGAGCCTCTTCCTCTTCATCTCCCTGCTTGGTCACTTCGCTCATCAAATAAGCATATACATAAACAACATTACGCCCCGTATCATCATTGGAGCCGGCTCTGCACCCAAGGTCTGCCAGCGCCTCCTTAACTGTTTTTGCTGCAATAGGCGTATAGCACAGCCTGACCATCCACCAGTACCCTTTAAGCGGAACTTTATGCTCCTTGAATATGGTGGTCTTCCAATCGGAAGTGGTATCTACATACCACGTTTCATACTTACCGCTTTGTTTCTCGATATGAGCAACTATATCATCATACGCTGACTGTACATCCTGGCGATCCATTGTACATACCTCCCGTTATTTCTGCTTAAGATTATACTACATTATAAGGATTGTGTTAAAAATCCACTTTATATGTCATTCTGAAGTCACAAGGGGTGACTGAAAAATCTGGTGTGTAGGGAGAATCAGGCATAAGACTACTGCGGCAACAAGAATTAACGCTTTATTAAACTCCCATCCCCATATGCTTCATTCGACCACCACGAATTCAGCATGACAGTCTTTATTAACTTTATGGAGCCGGTCATACAGAGCAACTTCAAATATATTTGCAACATCAACGCCGGTTAAAAAGTCAACTTAAATTGACTTGACATATTGTCCGTGTTATCATAACAAAAAGATAGGATTCAAACTTTAACTTCTTGATACAGGGAAAAATGTCAGCGCTTAGCGAGCTTTATGAAAATATTAGGTGCTGTGAGAAATGTGAAATTGCCCGGTCCCGCATTAAAGCCGTTCCGGGTGAAGGCGCAGAAGACGCTGAAATAATGTTAATTGGGGAAGCTCCCGGTTTTTATGAAGACCAGCAGGGGCGACCTTTCGTAGGTCCGGCAGGTAAATTTCTGGATGAACTGCTGGCTTCGATTAACCTCAGTCGCGAGCAGGTCTATATTGCCAATGTTATCAAATGCCGTCCTCCTACTAACCGTGACCCGCTACCTCAGGAGATGCTTAACTGTCGTCCGTGGTTGAATAAACAGATTGAGATTATACAGCCGAAAGTAATCGTTACTCTCGGACGCTATTCCATGGCTATGTTCTTCCCGCAAAAGACTATCGGCAAAATCCACGGCACTGCCGAAGAACGCGACGGTATACTCTATGTCGCTATGTATCATCCGGCAGCAGCTTTGCATCAGGGTAACTTAAAGGAAGTTATCAAAGCTGATTTTCTCAAGCTCCCCGCATACATTGCTGCCAATAACAACTCAACCCAGAAAAAAGAAGAGAAAAAGGAATCCGATACAATCGCAAAACAGTTAAATATGTTCGAGGTTTAAAAGTGAGAAAAAATAACAGGAAAACAGGAAAATTAAGGATTATCCCCCTCGGAGGGTTCGGTGAAATAGGTAAAAATATGACCGTTTTGGAATACGGAGATGAGATTATTGTCATCGATGCCGGATTGATGTTCCCGGAACAGGATATGCTCGGCATCGACCTGGTAATACCGGATATCAGTTATTTACTGGAAAACAAGGAAAAAATCAAGGCAATTTTTATAACCCATGCCCATGAAGACCATGTCGGCGCCCTACCTTATATTCTGCCCCAGTTGAATGTGCCGCTCTATTGCACCAGGCTGGCAAAGGGCTTGATTTCGGGAAAGCTCAAGGAGAGAAAGGCTTTAGCCGGAGCACAGCTGAATGTCATCACTTTCGGCGAGCAAATCAACATGGGCAAGTTCAGAGTAGAGTTCTTCCCGGTCTGCCACAGTATACCCGATGCCGCCGGCTTGATTATACAGACGCCCATCGGCACCCTGGTGCATACCGGCGACTTCAAGCTGGACCACACACCGGTGACAGGTCCGAAGACGGACCTTTCGAGGCTGGCGCAGGCCGGTTCTCAGGGTGTTCTTTTACTCTTTTCCGATTCCACCTATGCCGAAGTCCCCGGTTATACCCCGTCCGAAAAGGTGGTCGGGGAAGCGCTGGAAAATATCATCTCCAAGGCCAAGGGAAGGGTAATTGTAACAACATTCGCTTCGTTGGTCACCCGCGTGCAGCAGGTTATCGACGCCGCCGTTAAACACCAGCGCAAGGTCTTTATAATCGGGCGCAGCATGACGGAAACGGTTAAGATTTCGCTGGAACTGGGTTATTTGAAAGCGCCTAACGGGGTGCTGGCTAAAATTGAGGATTTGCATAAAGTGCCCAATGAGAAGGTGGTTGTTATAGCCACCGGCAGCCAGGGAGAACCGACATCCGGATTGGTAAGAATCGCCAACCATGACCACCGGCAAATCAGCATTATCAAGGGCGATACGGTTATTTATTCGGCTTCTCCCATCCCGGGGAATGAATCGCTGGTCTATAAAACTGTCGATAATCTTTTCAAACAGGGAGCCGAGGTTTATTACGGCCGGATGGCGGAGACACACGTCCACGGACATGCCAGCCAGGAAGAGCTGAAACTGATGCTGAACCTGGTAAAACCGCGCTTCTTCATACCGGTTCACGGCGAGTTCCGTCACCTTGCTTGTCATGCCAAACTTGCTGCAAGTGTCGGCATACCGGAAGAAAGAATCTTTACACTGGAAGACGGTGATATACTGGAATTGACCACGCTTGGCGGTAAAAAAGCCGGCAAGGTTGAATCGGGAAATGTCTATGTGGACGGACTTAGTGTGGGCGATGTCGGCGGTATTGTACTGCGCAACAGGCGCATGCTATCGCGCGACGGCATTGTCGTAATAGTAATCGCCGTCACAAAGAAGGATGATAAGCTGGTCGGTCGACCGGATATAGTTACCAGAGGTTTTATCGACATTAACGAATATAAGGATATGCTGGAAACAAGTAAGGATATCGTAACTAAGATAATGAAACACGAAGGCGAGTTTTCATCGGAAATCGGTTTCCCGGATAGCAGAATCAGGGCGGAATTGAATAAATATTATTTCGACCAGACCAAGAGACGCCCGATGATACTTCCGGTGATGGTTAAGGTATAATACAGATATAAGATATTGCCGGGACGGTGAAGCATTATGGCAAAAACAGCACCCAAAAAACAGCCTAAGCCCAAAGCGGTAAAACCGCAGAAGAAGCCGGCAAAGCCCGCTGCTACCAAACAGAACATAAGCAGCAAGCCGGGCTCCTCTCCGGTTAAATCCTTTTTCCGTTTTCTTTTTTCGAAATGGGTACGTCGAACAGTGCTTTTAATTGCTATTCTCGCCCTGCTTTTCTGGCAGTGGGATAACATCTACAATTGGATTACCGTCACAGTGACCGATGCCATAGGGGTATTGGGGTGGGGTTTAATACTGATTGCACTGGCAATACTGATAATCGTTTGCATTATTTACCGCAAACCAATCGGCGCTTTTATTGAGCGCTATAAGCTATACCTCTGGAACAAATGGCTGGGCGGAGCCGCCATCTTCTTTGCCGTCTGGGGAATACTCGGGCTGTTCGATGTCGGCGGCAGCTTCGGTCGCATCATCGTCAGCTATGATACTACTATAGGTATTCTCAGGGTAATCGGATTATTAGTACTGGGGGTTATTCTGATTGCACCACGCGCCTGCCTGCGCGGTTGGGTAAAGTTCTCCGTATGGATTACAAAACCCTTCACTTCACCGGCAACAAATGTGAAACCGGAAAAAGCAGGATATCAACCGACATTGCAATCCTCCGATTATTATCATAAAAAATTCGGCGATAAGAAAACAGTTCCTCATCCCGATGTTCTGCTTGTCAAAGAACAATCGTCTATTGTAGCACCGGTCGATGAACCTTCAAAACGTGAGCCGCTGCAGGACAGGATTGTACCTCCGAGGGTTTTAATACCACCGGAAATTGACAGGAAAAAACCGATAGATGATTCACTTGTAGATGAGGCAATGAAGAATAAACAGGATGCTGACGCGCTAGCAGCAAAACCGAAGCCTGAAAAGAGAGAAACAGGGGAGAGAGCCGATATTACTCAAGTGGCACAGGACGTCTGGCGCAAATACGGGCAGTCATCTTCGCTGGTAATGTTAGATGGATGGAAACTGCCACCCATCGATATACTGGATAAAGCCATCGAACTGGAATACGGGCAGGCCGATAATGCCATACGAGCCAGGAAAATCGATGAAGCGCTGGCAAGCTACGGCGTCGATGCAAAAGTCATCCAGATCAACGTAGGCCCTACCGTCACGCAATTCGAAATCGAGCCCGGCTGGGACGTAAAAACCAAGCTGATTAAAGAAAAAGACGAAAACGGCAATATAAGGGAAAGAATAGAAGAGGTATCCCGCACCAGGGTCAAGGTAGATAAGATTACATCCCTTTCCAACGACCTGGCGCTGGCATTAGCATCGCCGACCATCAGAATCGAGGCCCCGATTCCAGGTAAATCCGCTGTGGGTATAGAGGTTCCTAATTCATCTTTCGGTACTGTCAGCCTGCGCAGCGTAATCGAGAGCAACAATTTTCAGAAGATTCTGGCCAAATCCAAACTGGCAATGGCACTGGGCAAGGGGGCAGGCGGTGAAGCCATATCGGGAGACCTGTCCAAGATGCCGCATCTTTTAATCGCAGGCGCTACCGGAAGCGGTAAGACCGTCTGTTTGAATGCCGTAATCAGCTGCATCCTGATGTGCAATACGCCATACGATACGAGATTGATTATGATAGACCCCAAGAGGGTGGAGCTGGTACAGTTTAACAGCTTGCCCCATTTAATGACGCCGGTAATCGTGGATACCAACAAGGCTTTGAATTCCATGCGCTGGCTGAACCAGGAAATGGATTTGCGTTACCAGAAATTGGCGGCCGCCGGCGCCCGTAATATCGAGGGTTATAACAAGACCAGAAGCGGCAAGGATAAAATGCCGAATATCATTCTGATTATCGATGAACTGGCGGACCTGATGATGGCAGGATTCGACGAAGTCGAGCATATATTATGCAGGCTGGCACAGCTTGCCCGTGCCATCGGCATACATCTTGTAGTAGCGACACAGCGTCCGTCCGTTGATGTGGTAACCGGTTTAATCAAAGCCAACTTCCCGACACGTATCAGCTTTGCTGTTACCTCACAGGTAGATTCGCGCACCATTCTGGATATGGTAGGTGCAGAGAAACTGCTTGGCAAGGGCGATATGTTATATATGCCGACCGAGGAATCCAAGCCCAAACGTTTGCAGGGCTGCTTCATTTCCGATATGGAAATCGAGCGGCTGGTTTATTTCTGGAACAGCCAGAAACCGGAGGAAACCGAAGCGGAAGCTGCAAGCTCCCTTAAGCTTGAAGAAGTAGTTATTCCCGATAATGTCAGCGTAGGAAGGAAGGATGCCTATCCCAAAGACCCACTGCTTGGCGAAGCACTGGAACTGGCAAAGGAGCACGAACAGATTTCCACTTCCTATCTGCAGCGCAAGCTGCACATCGGCTACCCCCGAGCCGCCCGGCTGATGGAACAACTGGAGGAAGAACTGGGCAAGGTCATAGATGACGGAGGGGCGGAGGTTTAGGTTACCATAACTCTTAAAAACACTGTTTTGTGGTTATTAGAATGGCGTTTTGCTAGTTAGTAATAATTTTATGGTTACTCAATTGATTATTAAACTGGTATATTTATAGTTTAGAAGGGTATATCATCAGCCCTAGTTTCATTTGTGCCATATATGCGTTCAAATTCTCTAATAATTTCGGATTCCAAAATATATTCCTTCCCTTTTATTAAATTCTTAAGGAAAGAATTAACATCATCATCATCATTAATCCAATATATTTGATTGTTATGAATACTAGCTTCAATTAAACTAACTACTTCAGAACTTGAATAATCTGTGAACTTAGTCAATTTTTCTATTGCGAGATGAGTAGTAGCAAAATTAGGACTACTAATAAAACTATTAATAGCCAACTCTTTTTCTAATTCAGTGGCGAGTTTGATATTTGGAAATTCATTATTTAAAAAATCAGATAATTTTCTATAAAAAAATATATTTGATCCTTTCTTATTATTCCATTCATAATCAAGAAATTCGCTAAGTTTACTATTTTCTATTTTTGAAGAATAGTCTTTATCTTCGGTGACTAAATATAAATCCTCTCCATCATATACATTTCCCAAAAGCAATTCCCAATTTATGGAATCACCATAGGAATTGTCTTTCCCTGGTGGATTACCCATTAAAACTCTATTTTTTGCCTTTGATAAAATATCCTCATTTATCTCTAATTTCTTTGCTACTTCAAATAATTCATTAATTACTGTATCAGCCACACATGTTTTATTATCAATATCTTTTTTAAGTTGTATTATTAATTGGTCTTTTGCCATTGAAAATGATTTTAGTAACGTTCTCAGTTGTTTATATTCCTCATAAGTCTTACTTATTTGTGGAAATTGGTCAGGGAGTTTTTGATTAGAGAACATATTTAATGCATCCGCAATTTTAGACTCTCTATTTCTTTTAAATTCATTAACGACTTGTTCTGTAATAAATAGCTTTATGTTCCCATTTTTAACAGCAACTGATAACTTCTTTAATTCCTCCAAATCATCGCTAGAGAAATGATAGAAAGTAAGATATACATTTGTATCAATAAATAAATTCTTCATTTTCTCAATTTTACCACAGCTGTCAATATTAAATGCCAGTTATCATCCCTACACCCCCCAGATAACCAACCCTAATATCATCGCCCAAATGACAATGACAATACCTACTCCCAGCCAGTTGGTTTTGCCTTTCCCCAGTTCCTGTTTGGCTCTTTCGCGGCAATCGTCGAGGACATCTTTGGGAACCATCTTCAAGGCGAGCCAGATGCCAGCCGGAATAAGAATCAGGTCGTCCAGATAGCCGAGGACGGGGATGAAATCGGGGATTAAATCGATGGGGCTTAAAGCATAGGCGACTATTACAACCACAAATGCTTTGGCATACCACGGCACTCTCCTATCCTTAGACGCCAGATAGAGGGCATAGGTCTCGTTTTTAAGCTGTTTTGCTTTTTCTTTTAAGGACATTTCTTCAACGCTGACCGCCACCGCTATGGTTCGACAAGCTCACCACGAGCGGTTTTTTTGGACCCCTCCCCGGATGTTGAGTTCCGGCAAGCGGGAACGAAATCCCGCTTTATCGGGACTTCATTCGTCCTTCACGAATTCAGCATGACAATACGTTACTGTCTTTCTGAAGCCACAATGAGTGGCTGAAGAATCTGGGGTTGGGTGGAAAAGTATATAACCCCACCCCCCAGATCCTTCGGTCGTTTCACTCCCTCCAGGATGACAAAAAACCTGCAAAGCCGTTCGTCCTGAGTCACGACGTGTCAAGAAAGGATAAGCGAAAAAAGATGAAGATCATCCCTCATCAGTTTCATTTCATTCAACAGCTTCCCCCGGGGGAAGCCATTTTCAAGTCATAATTACACGCAATTCAGCCTTCCCTCGGGGGAAGGTGGCAGTCCCGATTTATCGGGAAGACGGATGAGGGATACCTGGTTTCTTTCCTGTCATTCCTTACATCTATTCATCGGGTTATCGAATGGTGTTTAGATCCTTCACTACGTTCAGGATGACATTAATAAAAGAGAACTTACTTCTTCTTTCTGGCTAACCTCTTAAACAGGGAATCGATATATACCCTTGCCGTGCTCTTGCCGTGCTTTTGCATCGCTTCTTTCTTGCTGGCGAGTTTTCTCTCGCGGCGTTCCTGCTTTGTTTCGATTACAACATCTTCATCGTTCATTGCGGTAACTCCTTTACAATCAGTTCTCTCCGTAGTTCAACAATGCGGTCGCGCAGTAATGCGGCTTTTTCGAATTCCATGTTCTTGGCCAGTGTCTTCATCTGTTTCTCAAGTTCTATTATCAGGCGTGTAATGTCCTCTCTGGTTTGGGGAATAGCAGTATACTCCATTTTCGGCTCGGCGGCAACCCCCACCCGGACGCGCTCGGTGATATCTTTTATAGCTTTTTTGATACCCTGCGGGGTGATATTGTGCTCGGCATTGTATTCTTCCTGTATGCTGCGGCGCCGGTTTACCTCATCGATAGCACGCTGCATCGAGCCGGTCACCGTATCGGCATACATAATGACATGCCCGTCGATATGGCGCGCTGCTCTGCCCATTGTTTGGATAAGCGCCCCCTCCGAGCGCAAAAAACCTTCCTTATCGGCATCCAGTATAGCAACCAGGCTGACCTCCGGCAGGTCCAATCCTTCACGTAAAAGATTTATGCCGACTACCACGTCATAAACACCTAGACGCAGGTCGCGCAGGATTTCCACCCGCTCGAATGTCTCGATTTCAGAGTGCAGATACTGGGTTTTTATATCCATTTCAATCAGGTAATCCGCCAGCTTCTCCGCCAGTACTTTCGTCAACGTGGTAACCAGACAACGCTCCTTCTTAGCAACCCTGTGCTTAATCTGGGCAAGTAAATCGTCGATTTGCCCGTTTATAGGCTTGACTTCGATGGTCGGCTCCAGAAGCCCTGTCGGGCGTACCAGCTGTTCTACTATCTGAGAGCTGTTCTTAAGTTCATATTCGGCAGGTGTCGCTGAGGTAAAGATAACCTGTTTGATACGCGCCTGAAACTCCTCGAAGTTCAATGGGCGGTTATCCAGAGCCGAGGGCAGCCTGAACCCGTATTCCACCAGCGTCTCCTTGCGTGAGCGGTCGCCGTTGTACATACCGCGGATTTGCGGTACCGTCATATGGGATTCGTCTATGATTAACAGATAATCCTCGGGGAAATAATCCAGAAGAGTATAAGGCGAGCTGCCGGGCGCGCGTTGCGAAAGGTGGCGCGAATAATTTTCGACGCCGTTGCAGTAGCCGGCTTCCGCCAGCATTTCAAGGTCGAAATTGGTGCGCTGTTCCAACCTTGCCGCTTCCAGTACCTTGCCCTGCTTTTGAAACTCCTCCAGTCTTTGGGCTAATTCCTGCTTGATGGTTTCGATTGCTGAAACCAGCTTTTCCTTTGATGTAACAAAGTGCTTTGCCGGATAGATATCGATTTTATCCGGAAAGGCCAAAAATTCGCCGCTCAAGGGGTCGATTCTGATGATGCGCTCGACTTCGTCCCCGAAAAACTCGATGCGCAAAGCTATATCCTCATAAGCAGGCTGGATCTCCAGCGTATCACCGCGGATGCGGAACTTGCCGCGCGAAAAATCGATATCATTGCGCTCGTATTGCATATCCACCAGTTTACGCAGCACCTCGTTGCGTTTATAGATTTGCCCCTTTTCAAGACTCAAAACAAAACTGCGGTATTCATCCGGCTCACCCAATCCGTAGATACATGAAACCGAAGCTACTATAATAACGTCACGCCGCTCGAAAAGCGAACGGGTAGCGGCATTGCGCAGCTTGTCGATTTCTTCGTTGATATCGATTTCCTTTTCGATGTAGGTATCGCTGCGGGGAATATATGCTTCGGGCTGGTAGTAATCGTAATAGCTGACAAAGTACTCCACGGCATTTTCAGGAAAGAACTCCTTGAACTCGGCGTAAAGCTGTGCTGCCAGCGTCTTGTTGTGGCTGATAATTAACGTCGGCCTCTGTACCCTCTCAATTATATTCGCCATGGCAAATGTTTTACCGCTGCCGGTAACCCCCAGCAGGGTTTGTCCTTTGTAATCTTTATTGAGACCGTCGACCAGTTTTGCCACTGCCTGCGGCTGGTCGCCGGTTAAACCGAAATCGGAAACTATTTTGAAATCTGGCATAATTATAGTATAGAGCTTAGAACAAGAGGTGGCAACGACAATTCATAATACCGTTCATTGCGGATTACTCCAAAATTTCATTCCGAATCACGATATACCGAGAAACAATATAGGTTTTTTATCTTACCGAACTCAATACCCCGACCGTGAGGTCGAGGGATGAAGTTCTCCCTACATCTTTTCGATAGGGGTATTTAGTTTTCTTTGCCGAAGGACTAAAAGATGTAGGGCAAACGAAGTTTGAAACAGGCTAATACCCCGACCGTAAGGTCGTGGGAAGTTTATTAAATTGAATTTCCGTTAATAGCCTTCGAAAAACTGCGGGAGAGAGGTCCCCACAACGATATGATTACGATAGCTCGTTTATTTTTACAGGCCCGCCATGACAGAGCATATTAATGCCGTCTCAAAATTAATGGCATCAAATTCGATATTGATATATACTATATTTCTGTAAAAGCTTAAATGATTTGATAAAGCAAGGAGACTGATAATGACAGAAATGCCCCCGAAAGTGATGGAAATGATTAACGCCAACCCTGTATTGCCCAAGGTGTTATGCACCTGCGATGCGGAAGGAAATTTAAATGCCGTTCCCAAAGGCACTTTATACGCGCTCGACCCGGAAACGATTGTTTTCGCCGATATCTGGGGATATAAGACCAATCAAAACCTTGAAGTCAACAAAAAAGTCGCAGTCACAGTCTTTAGTATTCAGATGCTGCCGGTCGGTTATCAGGTAAAGGGGACTTTTCAGGGGTTTGAAACCGAAGGCGAGATTTTTGACAGGTACGCAAAACAGGTCAAAGAGCAGATGAATATGGATATTATGGCGGTCGGCGTCATCAAGGTGGACTCCGTTTATACACACTGCATGCCGGAGCCCGGCGTACAGCTTGCATAATTAAATCCGATTACAGAACTGAAGCAGACCGCTTTAAGATTACTTGAGCCGATATACCGGGTATAAACCTGAACACGCTTAACGCCCGACCGGCTTCTTGTCAGGAATACAAGAAACAGATAGCAAGCCCGAAAGCCATTTAAGCAGTAATTTGGACTGTTCGAGTGTCAATTTCGATTCCATAAGCGTATCATAGATAAACTGCGGATTTTCATAACACCTGTCAGTGGAAATATCCACCACTGTAATCTTCCCGATTCCTTTATATATATCGGCGACAGATATGCCGCTTTCACGGATGACTTTTTCAAAAAAGCGAAAAGTCATTACCATCGGGTGCTGTGACGGGAGTGGCAAATGATCATTACCCTCGACAAGACGCCGGTAAATCTTATTGTCGGAAGAAGAAAGCACCAGTTTATAATAGAGTTCCTCGCTGTCTTCATCCTTATTCAGAAAATTGTTAGTAAAATAGTTATCATAGACATATTTCTGCGAAAACTCAGCACTCCCGTTATTTCCGTCACCGGCAACTTTTGCCAGCGCCGCCAACAGCAAATGCAGGGTTACCAGCCTCTGATGCCCGTCGATCAATATCAGTTTGGGTATCTCATAGGTACAAAAAAGCCCCTTTTCAAGTATCAAAAAGAGACCTAAATAGTATTCGCTAACCGATTCTTCGGTTGAAAGGCGAACAATATTATCCCAGAACTTGGACCTCATCCCATCGCTGCAATCGTACGGTGACTGGCTATCGGGCAAAATCAGTTGTTTCGGTTCGCGTAAAAAATTAAGCAGATTTGTTCTTGAAGCTTCCATTATAAGGCTATCTCCGGCAAAAAAATATCGTTATACTATTGTATCAGATTGCAAGTCTAGCATTAAAATTTTAATGAGTCAAAAAAATTACACCTGTTCAATAACACCGCGCAAGCAGTTTTTTTATGTTTAGCTTTATGATAGAATAAGCAGAATCCTGAAAGTTTTTAAACGAAATGAATATATAATGAACAAAAATATTTCACTCGTCATTCCTACCTATAAGGAAAAGGATAATATCCAACCCCTGGTAACAAGGCTCTCGGAAGCGCTCGCTGATTATAAATACGAAATAGTAATAATGGATGACAACAGCAGAGACGGAACCGAAGAGCTGGTTAAATCGCTTTCAGAACAGTTTCCGGTAAAAATAGTAGTCAGGCGCGATAAAAAGGGGCTGGCATCGGCCGTGGTAGACGGTTTCGGGTATGCCAAAAACGACATCATTGTTGTTATGGATGCCGACCTGCAACACCCGCCCGAAGTAGTTCCGTCACTGGTAAAGGCGATTAACGAAGGCGCCGATATAGCGATTGGCTCCAGATATGTAGAGGGAGGCGGTTG
The DNA here is from genome assembly GCA_002419135.1 of Dehalococcoidia bacterium UBA5748. GTDB lineage: Bacteria > Chloroflexota > Dehalococcoidia > Dehalococcoidales > UBA5627 > UBA5627. Next base: position 13,907 of record DIFM01000039.1, read on the forward strand.
CGAAGGCTGGAGCGCGTTGCGACGGATAATGTCCAAAGGCGCCGCTTTAATATCCCACCTGTTTCTTCCTTCTACCAGAAAAATTAAAGACCCGATGTCGGGTTTCTTTGTAATTAAAAGGGAAGTGGTGAAAGAAGCTAATCTGAATCCATCCGGTTTCAAGATTTTACTGGAAATTCTGATGCTGGGGAACTGGAAATCGGTTGTTGAAGTGCCATTTATGTTCGTCACGCGCAGCCGCGGCGAAAGCAAGCTGAACACAAAGCAGCAACTGGATTACCTGAAACATATTTACAGCCTGATGCAGCGTACCGGAGAGCTGGTGCGTTTTATCAAATTCTGTATCGTCGGCGGCAGCGGTGTAATTGTCAATTTGGGTTTATACACTTTGCTGACTCGATACGGCAGTTTTACGCCCATAGACGATACGTCAGCCGGCCTTCTATCAGGCAATATTGCCCTTATCATAAGCATAGAAACGTCAATAATCACCAATTTTATACTCAATAACTTCTTTACTTTTTCCGACCGTAACAGCGGAGGAATAGTTTCTTTCTTTAAGAGACTTTTAAACTTCAACCTGATATGCGTTGTCGGAGCGTTGATACAAATAGGCATAACCAATTTGTTTGCCGTTGTATTCGGGTTCTATGACATCGTATCGGTATTAATCGGCATTGTTATCGCTTTCTTATGGAATTATCTTTTAAATAATGTCTTGACATGGAAAAAATAAAACAGACGTTCTTCAAGTTCATTAACTGGCAGTATTGCGGATTATTTTTAATAATCCTTTTTTCGCTTGTAATGCATCTGAGTGTTATTACCCAACCTTCCGACGGCTATATCTTCGACGAAACCTATTACATTCAAGATGCCCAAAATATTATCGACAGCCATACCACCGACCGCCCGGAACACCCGCCGCTGTCAAAGCTGATAATTGTAGGTGGTATCCAGTTATTCGGTGATAACCCTATCGGCTGGCGCCTGCCGCCCATTCTTTTCGGTATAGCCAACCTGTTTTTGCTTTTTCTGATTTGCCGCCAACTGAAGCTGTCTGTATTGGTTTCGACACTGGCAACTTTTCTGCTGGCGCTCGAAAATCTTAATTTTTTAATATCCGGCATAGATATGCTGGACGTTTACAGCCTGTTTTTCATGCTTCTGGCTTTTCTGCTTTATCTGAAGGATAAATTTTTCCTGGCTTGCGGCTTGCTTGGATTATCAATGTTATGCAAGATGACCGGCGCACTGGGATGCGTTGTTATAGGACTGCACTGGCTTTTTACCGGCCATCGCAAACCATTGCGTTTCCTGCTTTCGGTCTACATGGTTCCCATTGTTTTCTTTGCCGGTTTGTTCGCCTTCGATTCCATAATCTATATGAAATTAATCAATCCGTTTACCGACTTTACGGAGATGATGTCCTCAGCCGGTGAGTTGACCTTTGAAAATTACTCCGGAGGGTGGGAAGCCTACCCCTGGCTATGGATATTTGTCCCCCAGAACCCCACTTTCTACGGAACGGATGTCATAAGATGGCAGGGGCTCATTAACCCGACTCTGATGTTTACAATTATTCCTGTATACGGATATTTGATTTACCGCTTCATCAAAGGCGAACGGCAGAGCTTCTTCAGTATGATGTGGTTTTGCGGAACGTATCTGATGTGGATACCAATAGTTCTAATAACCGACCGCCTGACATATTATTTCTATTTTTACTCCACCATCGGGGCGGTAGCTATTGCTATGGCAATGGTAATGATAAAATTAAATAATCACCGCATCGGAAAAGCAGTTCTTCTATTATGGCTATCCGGCCATGTAGCTTCATTTATAGTTCTGTCACCCATGCAGTTATGGGTTTCCATTCCGTTATGCCTGATATTACTGGCTTACATCATATGGTATATGGGGATATTGCAAAAACCGCTTCCCGCAGCCATAGATGACGATGATATTCCGGCAGACCTTTCCTCAGGTATTCCGGATGAAATTTCCCCGCAAAATCCCGACAACACCGCAGTGCTTCAGGTTGATAAGCGACCCGAACAATAGTACAATAAATTATATTCATTACATTCCCCAGGAAGGAGATTTATGGACTCTTTAAACCAAAACGACCCGGAAATCAGTCAGGCTATTGAACTGGAGAAAAAACGCCAGCGTGAAACAGTAAACCTGATTGCTTCCGAAAACTACGCCAGCAAAGCAGTGCTTGAAGCACAGGGTACTTTTTTAACAAATAAATATGCCGAAGGATACGCCGGCAAACGCTACTACGGCGGATGCGAAGATGTCGATATCATAGAAACAATCGCTATAGAGCGCGCAAAGGAGCTTTTCCGAGCAGAACATGCCAACGTACAGCCGCACAGCGGCGCACAGGCGAATATGGCAGTTTATTTTGCTCTGGCAAACCCCGGAGACACCATCATGGGGATGAACCTCTCTCACGGAGGGCATTTAACACACGGAGCGCCGGTCAACTTCTCAGGCAAATATTATAATGTTGTACCTTATGGGCTAAACCAGGAAACGGAACGAATTGACTACGAAGAAGTCGAAAAGCTGGCTCTCGAACATAAACCGAAGATGATAATTTGCGGCTCCAGCGCCTATCCGAGGATTATCGATTTCGAGCGTTTCAGATTTATTGCAGATAAAGCCGGCGCAATCCTTATGGCGGATATGGCACACATCGCCGGACTGGTGGCAGCCGGACTGCACCCTTCCCCCGTTCCCTATGCTCAGGTGGTAACATCTACCACTCATAAAACTCTGAGGGGACCGCGGGGTGGTTTTATCCTTTGCAACAAAGAACTTGCCAAAGGAATTGATTCAGCCGTATTTCCAAGAATGCAGGGCGGGCCGCTGATGCATGTTATTGCTGCCAAAGCCGTTGCTTTCAGAGAAGCCATGCAGCCTGAGTTTTACCAATATCAAAAAGCCGTAATCGAGAATACGCTTACACTGGCGACAGAGCTTAAAAGAATGGGTTTGAGGTTGGTTTCAGGCGGAACCGATAATCACCTGATACTGGTGGATTTGTGCGGCAGCGGTGTCAACGGCAAGGAAGCAGAGGAAGCGCTGGGACAGGCGTCTATTATCGTCAACCGCAACACCGTCCCCTTTGACACCACTTCTACGGCACGCATTCCGGGAGGTATGCGGCTGGGAACTGCCGCAGTAACGGCCCGCGGATTCGGCACGGAAGAAATGAAAAGCATTGCCGATATGATTATGAAAATAATAAAAAATATCAACGACACAAATCTGCAGGAACAGGTTAAAAATGAAGTGGTCGAAATATGCAAACGTTTCCCTGTCCCGGGAATCGATAGATAAGATTGAGAGGTTAAAATTACAATGTATAGGGGGAATGCGATGGATGAACTGAAGGTATTTACGGGCAACGCTAATCCCGACTTAGCAAAATCCGTTGTTGAATATCTGGATATACCGCTGGGCAAATGTGAGGTAATGCAGTTCAGCAACGAGAATACATTTGTACGCATACTGGAAAATGTCCGTTCGCGTGATACATTCGTGATACAGCCTATTTCTTCCCCCGTCAACCAGAGTTTGGTGGAACTTTTAATTATGATAGACGCCTTGAAAAGGGCTTCCGCCGGCCGCATTACCGCTGTTGTGTCTTATTACGGCTACAGCCGCACCGATAAAAAAGACCAGCCGAGAGTTCCGATTACCGCCAGGCTGGTGGCAGACCTGCTGACAGTCGCCGGCGCCAACCGTATTCTGACGGTTGACCTGCACGCTGCCCAAATCCAGGGCTTTTTCAACATTCCGGTGGATGAACTGACGGCTATCGGCATAATCAGCAACTATTTTAAGCAGAAGAATCTTAATGATATTGTTGTCGTGGCAACCGATATCGGCAGCACCAAGCGCGCCCGTGATTACGCCGCTAAACTGAATGCCCCGTTGGCAATTATGGAGAAAAGACGTATCGGCAACGACGACCAGACCGAAACCCTTAACATTATCGGTGAAGTCGCCGGAAAAACCGCTCTTACGGTGGATGACGAAATCGATACCGGAGGCTCACTGGTTAATACCGTAAGCGCCCTTCTAAACAATGGCGCCAAAGAGGTTTATGCCTGTTGCACCCATCCGGTATTTTCAGGACCCGCCATCGAACGCATCGCAGCTTCTCCGGTCAAGGAAGTGGTGGTAACCGATACCATACCTGTAGCAGGCAGTAAGAAACTGGATAAAATTACCGTTTTGCCCATCGCTCCTCTGCTCGGTGAAGCCATTAAACGCATACACACCGGACAATCGGTCGGAGCGTTGTTCGAGCCCAGATGATAAATGTAAAATGATAGAAGTATATAAAGCTAAAGGGGAATTGGAAGCCCAGATAATCAAGGGGATGCTGGACAGTTACAATATACCCAGCGTCCTTCGCTCCAATGCAGCCAGCTCCGTTCACAGTTTTGTTTTCGACGGTATGGGAGAGGTCAGGGTAATGGTTCCCGAATCCTTTGCCGAAGAGGCAACCAATATTATCAATGCGGAATACCAATCCGATTCCCTGAAGCAGCAGGAAGAAGAATAGCCATCTATTCACAATAGCTAACCCTGCCAAATGAATTTAACAAAGGTGATAAAATGTTCAAATTATTCGGAGGTTCCGGGGACTCCAACGAAAAAGTAATTAAAAAACTTCAACCGATAGTCGACAGAATAAATGCTCTGGAACCGGATTTCAAAGTACTTACGGACGATGAGCTGCGTGCCAAAACCGATGATTTTAAAGCCCGCTTAAAAGACGGGGCTACACTCGACGAGCTTTTACCGGAAGCTTTTGCCGCCGTTCGCGAAGCTGCCTGGCGCACTCTCGGCAAGAGGCATTTCGATGTACAGCTAATGGGTGGCATTGTACTCCATCAGGGTAAAATAGCCGAAATGAAAACCGGTGAGGGTAAAACTCTGGTGGCTACCCTTCCCTTATATCTAAACTCACTGACCGGCGAAGGTTGTCATCTGGTAACCGTTAACGATTATCTGGCACGCCGCGACCCCTATTGGATGGGACCGGTATTCCACGCTCTCGGCGTCAGCGTAGCCAGCATATATCCGATGCAAAAAACCGATGACCATACGCCGTCATTGTTGTTCGACCCGGATTATGATTCCGGTGTCGAAGGTGATACATGGAAACACTTCAAGCCGATAACAAGGCAGGAAGCCTATAAAGCCGATATCACCTATGGTACATCCTCCGAATTCGGCTTCGATTACCTGAGGGATAATATGGCAGTCGATACCGCCAGATGCGTTCAGCGTCCCTTAAACTATGCCATTGTCGATGAAGTGGATAACCTCCTGATTGATGAAGCGCGCACACCGCTTATTATCAGCGCTCCGGATATGGAAGCCGGCCAAAAATACCAGATATTTTCCAGGCTGATTAAGCAGCTTACGCCTGAAGTGGATTATGAAATCAAACTAAAGGAACGCATCGCGGAATTAACCGATGATGGTTTTAGCAAGATGGAAACCCTGATTGCCCGCGAGGGATTGCTCAAAGATGGCAGCGGATTATATGACCCGGAAAACGCCGACCTGATGCGCCATATGCGCAATGCCCTGAATGCGCGCGAGTTCTACAAGAGAGACCACCAGTATGTTGTTAAAGACGGGCAGGTCATAATAGTAGATGAGTTTACCGGCAGAATGATGCACGGCAGACGCTATTCGGAAGGCTTACACCAGGCAATCGAAGCCAAGGAAGGCGTTAAAATCCAGCAGGAAAGCCGTACTTACGCCACCATCACCATCCAGAATTACTTCCGTATGTATAACAAACTTGCCGGCATGACCGGTACCGCCGTAACCGAAGCCGAAGAGTTCCATAAAATCTATAACCTGGAAGTAGTTATTATTCCTACCAACAAACCGCTGGCAAGGGAGGATTTCGCCGATCAGATTTATAAAGATATCGAAGCCAAGTTCAAAGCTGTAGTGCGGGAGGTCGATGAGGTTAAAAAGAGCGGCAGACCGGTACTGATCGGTACTGTTTCCATCGAAAAATCGGAGTACCTCGGTGAAATGTTGAAAAGGAAGGGCATCAATCATGAAGTGCTCAATGCCAAACAGCACGAAAGGGAAGCCAATATCATCGCCGAAGCCGGAAAGCCGGGAGCGGTTACCGTAGCCACCAATATGGCGGGGCGCGGCGTCGATATTATACTGGGCGGAAAAGAGCCGGACGATACCGAAAGCAAGGAGTGGAAGGAATGGAAAGGGCGGCATGACCGGGTGATAAAGCTCGGCGGATTGCATGTCGTCGGCACCGAGCGTCACGAGGCGCGCCGTATCGATAACCAGCTGCGCGGCAGAGCGGGACGGCAGGGCGACCCGGGCAGTTCCCGTTTCTTCGTATCTCTGGAAGACGACGTTATGAAACGCTTCGGCGGCGACCGTATCAAGGGAATAATGGGAAATATGGGGTTTGATGAAAATACCCCCATTGAGAACAAACTAATCAGCCGCTCCATTGAAAATGCCCAAATCCGGGTAGAGGGTTACCACTTCGATATACGTAAACATCTGGTAGATTACGATGACGTTATAAATAAACAGCGTGAAATCATCTATGGCGAACGTCTTAAGATTATCGGGGGCGCAGACCTTAAAGCAAATATTTTGTCTTTGGTTGAAACAGAGATAAAAAACATCGTAGATACCCACTGTCAAGGTTACGATATGGAAGAAGCGGCATCTTCGATTGCCAATGAAGTAGGAGCCATTATGCCGTTATCTCCGGAAGTTAACGCAGAATCACTTTCCAAGATGAGCGCCGAAGAAATGAGAGACCGTCTGATAGATTATTCAAAAGAGCTTTACGATAAAAAGGAAGCCGAAGTCGGTTCCGAAAGTATGAGAATACTCGAAAGGCTTTTAATGCTGCGGATTATAGATACTGCATGGGTTGAGCACCTGACAGCTATGGATAATATGAGACAGGGTATCGGCTTGCAGGCAATGGCGCAACGCGACCCGCTGGTAGCCTATAAACGCCAGAGCCGTGAGATGTTCGATGACCTGATGGGTTCTATTCAGGATAATGTTGTCCGCTCCATTTACAGGATGAGTATCAGGAAGGGCACGCCGCCTCCCAAGCCGGTAAATGTAATGGCAAAAGCTACCGGTGAGAATAAAGAGAGCAAAACCCAAAAAGCCCCCAAGGTAGCCGGAAAAACTATCGGCAGGAACGACCCCTGTCCCTGCGGCAGCGGCAAGAAGTATAAAAAATGCTGCGGTAGGTAGTAAAACTAACGACATTGAGCCTGTCAAGTTAGGTATCATTATGCTTCTTATCAATCATGATCACTACAGATAATAACTCGACGCCGCTATGGATTCGACAAGCTCACCACGAACGGCTTTGTGTCAGGCTAACCACAAGCGGCATAGTTATTTTAGTCCGCTTGCCCTGAGTATGTCGAAGGGTCTGTAGAACGGAAATTGTATCGATTTTTTCGATGCCGTTATGGTTCGACAAGCTCACCACGAACGGCTCAGTACATTCTCAACCCGAACTGACGGGATAGATTATTCAAATGGCTGTGAACCTAATCCCCCTTCTCCAATTTTAGAGAAGGGGGAATCAGCATTTTTATTCCCCTCTCTGCTAGCGGAGAGGGGACAGGGGTGAGGTAATAAATACCTTTGACATTCCTCTGATATTTCTGTATATTCATATTATTCTGATTTTTAGGAGGGAATATGTGTTGCTGTGAAAGTTCAAATAACCTGCCCTGCTGCCAGGTGGAATCGGTAGTCAGCGTTGATGAACGGGGGCAAATGGTGCTACCGAAAGAAATAAGAGAAAAAGCTAATATTAAAGCCGGTGATAAGCTGGCGCTTGTAAGGTGGAATAAAACCAATGACATCGACTTCATTGCATTGGTTAAAATCGAAGACCTGAATAAAATGGTGCAGCAAATGCTTGGACCGGCACTAAAAGAGATAAGCGGATAAAGGAAAAGCTAATGAAAAAAGATGAAATTCGAAAAACAGTAAGAGAAGAATATGCCAAAGTCGCCAGAGGAAATACGTCCTGTTGCGGCGGCTCAAGCTCCTGCTGCGGACAGTCAACAGCGCAAGAGATAAGCAAAGATATCGGCTATTCAGACGAGGAGATGAACACCGTTCCCGAAGGGGCAAATCTCGGTTTGGGGTGCGGCAATCCGACAGCTATGGCATCAATAAAAGAAGGGGAAACAGTGCTCGACCTTGGCTCCGGGGCCGGATTTGATTGTTTTCTGGCGGCAAATCGAGTCGGCAAGCGCGGACATGTCATCGGGGTTGATATGACACCCGATATGCTGGAAAAAGCGAGAGCAAATGCCCGCAAGGGAGGCTATGACAATATCGAGTTCCGGCTGGGAGAAATCGAGAACCTGCCGGTTGCCGATAACTCGGCAGATGTTATCATTTCCAACTGCGTTATCAACCTTTCCCCGGACAAAACGAGGGTTTTCGAAGAAGCGTACCGTGTTTTAAAACCCGGCGGCAGATTGTTGGTATCTGACATCGTGTTACTGGGTAAACTGCCCGATTTTGTAAGGGAATCGGTTGTCGGTTATGTCGGCTGCATCTCGGGAGCAATCCTGAAAAAGGATTATATTAGCGCCATCGAGGGACGCGGTTTCCGCAAGGTAGATATAGTAGACGAAACTCCCTTTCCCATCGATTGCATGGCAAACGACCCGACGGCTCAGGCAATTATAAAAGAGAATAAAACAACCGTTGCTGAAATCAGGGATATCGAGAACTCGGTTGTCAGTGTCAAGATAAGCGCGGTTAAACCCGCAAAGCTTTAGGTCTGGGGGTAGCCAAATGGATAATAAAATTCAAGCAGTGGACATAGATAATAATTTTATTGAATAAATTTAATCTGCGAGCGGAATAGAGTTACAATACGAAAGCTTGACCAAAGATAAAAGAAAATTAGGTATAACAGGTGAAGTTGGCGAAATTCTAGTATGTAAGAAGTTTAATCTCAAGCTCGTGTAAGAGTCCATAACATATTGGACTTTTTAGGGTTAATAAAATTATTCAAATAATAGCGCAAGGGGGGGATTTTGCCAATAGAGCGATGGGCTTTTTCAGTATTGTACCAAATGAGGTATTCCATAGGGAACCGGTTAAATTCCTCCGGCTCATCGAGATAGTCGGTGTGGTGGTAAGCGAACTGTTCCTGAATAGTACGATTGAATCTTTCCGGGTGTCCATTGGATTGAGGATGACGGGGATAATTAAAGTAATGTACCGGCCCTTGTTGCCGGCATTCTTTGCTGAAATGCTTGGGAAACTCGTGCCCGTTATCTGTCTGAATTCTCGATATCTTGAAGGGAGCAACCCCTTTAAGCTTACGCAGGAAATCACGCGTGCAGGAGGAAGAGCCTGATTTGCAGGTATAGGCAAAGGCAAATCCGGGAGGCAAGTCAATAGCGGTTATGAGATAGCGTTTAATCCCGTCTACAAAGATATCCACAGTATCTATTTCTACCAGTTCTCCGGGCATTTTAGGATAAAATCCTTTCCTTCCGGTCTTTTTCATTCTGGGAACGGGACTTCTTGCATGAAGCTTACCTGTTTTCCCGTTAATACTGATTCTGGTTTGTTTTGGCAGCCGCCCTTTCTCCTTAAGGTCATGAATGACTCTGCCTATTGTAGATTCCGATGGCGGTTTTATACTCTTCTTTTTACAAGCCTCTTCTAACACAGGTGTAATGGTAGCCTTGTACACTCCGGGATGCAGCGTCCTGTATGAGATGATAAAACCTTCTATAAAAGGGTCGCCCGGACGTCTTTTTTTACGTTTTAGGGTCTTATCCCC
>DIFM01000041.1 GCA_002419135.1 Dehalococcoidia bacterium UBA5748
TGGACTTTTTCAGAGTTTCCCTAATTAATTTTAAAACAAATTTATACGGGATATCATTTGGAGTCTTTGATACTCCAGTCGAATCCACCTCATTTTCAACACCCGCTATGATTAGCTGCGCCATTCCATTCTTCCCGTTAATATGGTATTTAATTTCTCCATTTTCTAACCAACATAAAGTATAGGTATCTTTATCACCTTCAATTTTTGCTGTAGCTGAAAAGTCGCCCCCCCGCCTTCGTTAATAACTTTAAGTACAAAAAGATTTTCTAATACTAATGGTTTTACTGTTATCTTTGGTCTTGTTTTTTCTAATTGTTTTAGTTGTTTTTCCGTGGTATACCATCCCCATCCTACAATGATTGCAAATAGTATAAATGATATAAGCGCTATTAATGACCATGGGGCATTTGGTACAATGTTAAAAGTAATAAAACCCCAAGAAATAGCTGTAATTAACGCAGTAATGATAGCCGCTATTACTTTAAATACTATCCACATACCTTTATTTTATCATACAAATGATAATTAAATGGGGAAATACTATTGACTGCTTTATTTGTTTCCCGAAACAATCTTTAGGAAATACTCGTGCATTCGGCTGTCTGCGGTCAGTTCCGGGTGGAAAGACATTCCCAGCAGGTTATTTTGCCTGACTGCCACGATTGTACCATTGTCTAATTTTGCCAGAATCTCCACATTGTCAGCAGCTTCTTCAATCAAAGGAGCCCGGATGAATACGGAATGAAATGGAATATCTCCCAGCGATTTAATATCCAGGTCTGTTTCGAAACTGTCAGGCTGCCTGCCGAAGGCGTTGCGCCTCACTTTTATATCCATCAAGCTGAGTGTTTGGATATCGGAATTTGTGACTGTTTTGGCAAGCAGAATCATGCCGGCGCAGGTGCCCATCATAGGGAAGCCATTCAGCCCCATTCTGCGGAGTGGCTCGATGAACTCATAGTTATTTGCCAGATTGAGCATAGTAGTGCTTTCTCCGCCGGGAATAATAAGCCCGTCCAAACCTTTCAGTTCGTCGGGCTTACGTACCTGTTTACTCTCGATACCCAGTCTATCAAGAACTTGAGCATGTTCTATGAAAGCCCCCTGAAGGGCTAATATGCCTATCTTCATATATGTTATATCTTGACTACTTTAGCGCTGTAGACATCAGGCAGGGCCAGCAATCTATCTATCTGTTGCTTGGAGAACGGGGCGTCCAATGCCAGTATCATAAGAGCCTGTCCCCTGGGTTTTAAGCGACTTAAATGCATGTAGCTGATATTTACATCGCCGTCTCCGGCAATCTTGCCTACGGCGCCGATAAGGCCCGGCCTGTCGCGGTGGTCGCTGAACAGGAAGTAGCCGCCGGTCGGAATAATATCTATCCAGTAGTCATTTACCCTGACTACATGGGTTTCTCCACGCAATACCGTACCGGCAACCGTAATCGTTTCGGCACTTGTCGTTACTTCTATTGTAATCAGATTGGAGTAGTTTTCACAGGTGGTTTCTTTTTGCTCGATTACTTTAATACCGCGACGGGATGCAATAATATTGGCGTTAACGACGTTGACTCTTTCTTCTGTCAACCGGTTGAGAACACCTCCAAGTATAGCTGCTTTTAAAGCGTTGGTATCATAGCCGGATATCTCCCCCTGATATTTGATATGAAGACCTGTCATTTGGCCTTCCCCAAGATAGCTGGCGACGTTTCCGATAGTGGCGGAAACTTCAAGGAACGGGGAAAGGAAAGGCATTGCTTCTGCCTTAATAAACGGTGCATTGACGGCATATTTGGCAGGCTGGCCGTTGAATACATCTATAATTTGCTGCACTACCTCCGTGGCTGCCAGAGTCTGCGCTTCGGTAGTAGAAGCCCCGAGATGAGGGGTAACAATAATTTTATCGCAATCAAAAAGCGGGCTTCCTGTGCAGGGTTCATTTTCGAAGACGTCTATCGCGGCGCCGGCAACTCTCTTCTCATTGACTGCCTTTACAAGCGCATCATTGTCAATCAGTCCGCCCCGGGCGGCGTTGATTATGCGGACATTCGGTTTAACTGTAGTCAGTTCCTTTTCGCCGATGATATTTTTGGTTGATTCCGTAAGCGGTATGTGCAAAGTTATAAAATCCGACTCTTTAATCAGCTGGGTCAGAGGAACCAGCTCTACCTGCAGATTAGATGCTCTATCGTCAGAAATAATCGGGTCATAGCCTATAATATTCATCTCCAAACCGCGCGCACGCCTGGCCACTTCCGAACCGACATTACCGAGCCCCACGATACCCAGTGTTTTACCTTTTACTTCCGTTCCCATAAAATCTGCTCTCTGCCACTTGCCGGATTTTAAGGATGAGTTAGCCTGTGGAATGTTGCGAGCCAGAGCAAGCATTAACGCAATTGTATGCTCCGCAGCGGATACTGTATTGCCGGTAGGTGCATTTACCACGATAATTCCGTGCTGGCTGGCAGCATTTGTATCAATATTGTCAATGCCGACTCCTGCTCGTCCGATAATCTGCAGATTTTTACCGGCAGCAATGATATCTGCCGTAACCTGAGTCTGACTGCGAACAATTAATGCGTCATAGTTTCCGATTATGGGAATTATTTCTTCAGGCGATTGCTTTGTTTTTACATCAACCTGGGCATACTTGCTCAGTAAATCGATTCCTTCCTGTGCTATGGGGTCGGCAACTAGTACTCTCATTTTAACTTTTCACCTCAAACCCGGCCTCCGGTAAAGCCACTTTCAATTTGTTCAATACATCTTTAACGTCTTCTTCGGTAACATAACCGAGATGCCCGATTCGGAACATCTTACCGGCAAGGTGTAACTGGCCTCCGCCAAGCACGGTATCGTGCTGTTCGCGCATTATTTTCAAAAGCAGCTTTACATCCAATCCTTCCGGAGCGCGGACCGAAGTTACGGTATTTGAAGCATACTTTTCATCTGCAAAAAGCTCTAAACCGAGCTCTTTCACACCCTGTCTGGTGACATCGGCAATATGTATATGGCGGGCAAATACATTTTCAAGCCCTTCTTCCATCATCATTTGCAGCGCTTTTTCCATAGCAAAAACAACCGAAATTGCCGGTGTCCAAGGAGTTTGGCCTTTTTCAAGATAGCTTTTTGCTTTGCCTATGTCGAAATAGAAGCGCGGCATTTTTGCTTCGGCGTTGGCTGCCCATGCCTTTTCGCTTACAGAAAGCATCGCCAGACCCGGTGGTACCATCCAGCCTTTTTGAGAACCGGAAACGACCACATCGCAACCCCATTCATCCACCGGAAAGTTAATCGAACTCATACTGCTGACAGCATCGACTAGAAGCAGCTTATCGAATTCTTTAACCAATTTACTTATTGACTCAAGGTCATTGGTAACTCCTGTCGAAGTTTCGTTGTGGGTAACCAATACCGCTTTAACGGTAGGGTTTTCATTGAGCGCTTTACGAATCGCTTCAAGCTCTGCAGCTTTACCCCATTCGAAACTTAAGTGAATAACTTCGGCACCATATGTCTTGGCAATAGTGGCGAAACGATCGCCGAAAACGCCGATGGAAACAGCGAGTACTTTATCTCCCGGGGATAACATATTTACAACTGCTGCTTCCAGTCCTCCTGTGCCTGATGCTGTTAAAGTAAATACATCATTAGTAGTTTGAAAAACTTGCTTGAGACCGAAGGTAACGTTATTTAAGGAATGAGCAAATTCAGGCCCTCTGTGATTTATCATTTGCCTGCTCATTTCCACCAGGGTCTCATCAGGGCATGGAGTAGGTCCGGGAATACGCAGATTTGTCATTTTATTAACTCCTTTGAAGAAACGTCTACATTTTTATATAAAAAATTACTTAATTATATCCGAATTTATCAATTTAGCAAAGCGCCTTTTCCCAACCTTAACGATTGAACCGTCTTCTATTCTTGTACCGTTAACGGTAACCGTTTGCCCATTTATACTTACAGCGCCCTGTTCTATTAACCTGCCGGCATCGCTGCGGCTTTTTGCCATTTTTATTTTGACTAAGAGGTCTTTTAAATCGATTTCGCTATTAAGATTATACAAGCATTCTTCTATTTCATCAGGTATTTCTTTGTTTTGAACAACTCTGGAAAAGTGGTTTTCGGCTTCGATTGCGGCTTCTTTGCTATGCAGTTTGGTAACAATCTCTTTGCCCAGCCTTTTCTTTAGCTCCATCGGGTTTATCTCATTCTTTCCCAAAAGACTTTTCAATTCATTAAGTGCTTCATCCGAAACATCGGTAATCAATTCGAAGTAGTTAATAATTATATTATCCGGTATCGACATAACCTTTCCGAACATATTTTCCGGAGATTCGGTAACTCCTATGTAATTACCGAGGCTCTTGCTCATTTTATGAACACCGTCAGTACCCACCAGTAAAGGGACCATCAGAACCTGCTGTGCCCTTTGTCCGAGCATAGTCTGCAGTTCACGTCCTACCAGAAGGTTGAATTTCTGGTCTGTGCCGCCGAATTCGACATCGGCATTGATGGCAACCGAATCATACGCCTGTAAAAGGGGATAAAGGAACTCTGTTATGGTAATCGGCTGGTTGGCATTATATCTCTTGCTGAAATCGTCACGGGCCAGAATCTGCGCGATGGTAAATTTACTGGTCAGTTTAATTACATCGGCAAGGTTGAAGTTACCGAACCATTCGCTTTGCCAACGTACTTCCGTTTTATCTTTATCTACTATCTTGAAGAATTGTTCCATATAGGTCTTGGCATTTATTTTAACCTGTTCCGCGGTCAGCATCGGGCGTGTCACAGAAGCGCCGCTCGGGTCTCCGATTTGAGCAGTCCAGTCTCCGACAATCAGTACCACATGGTGCCCCATATCTTGAAATTCACGCAGCTTTTTAAGACCAACCATATGTCCCAGATGTATGTCCGGGAAACTGGGGTCGAATCCTTCTTTCAACCTTAAGGGTTTTCCGGTTTTTAAAGCCGATACCAGTTCGTCTTTTACTATTACCTCTGATACGCCTCTTGTTAACAGTCTCTTAATATCAAGTTCAGATAAATTATGCATATTTCTATTTCCCATCCGGATTATTCAAGTAGTTTTTTGCCGCTATTACATCTCTTCCTATTTGCTTTGCCAGTTGGTCCGCAGTATCGAATCTGATTTCACTGCGTAACCTGTAGATTATATCAATTTTAAGGTTTTTATGATACAGGTCTTCATTATAGTTTATCAGGTGGGTTTCTATGGTTCTTCTGGTATCTCCGAAGGTGACGCGTTTGCCGATAAATGTAACCGAATCATAGCTTTGTCCGTCAAATCCGGTTCTGGTAGCATATATACCCTCTAACGGTAAAGCCTGTTCGGCATCTACATAAAGATTGGCGGTAGGGAATCCGATTTTCTTTCCGGTACCGGTTCCCTGTATTACCTCTCCCTCGATACTAAAGTAACGTCCGAGTAGATGACAGGCTTTTTCCATGTCACCGGCAGCTAAGGCGTTCCTGATGGCGGTACTACTGATGGTCCCAACGCTGTTTTTTAAGAATGGAATGGTTGAAAACTCGAAATTCATCGATTGTGCCAGGTTTTGGAGGAAGGAAATATCTCCTTTGCGGGCATTGCCGAGCGCAAAATCCGGACCTACGATTAACCCCTGCATTTTAAGCTTTTTTTGCAATAAGGAAATAAAACCGGTGGCGCTGATGGCTGCTATTTCTTTTGTAAAGGTTAGCGGTATTACAAAGTCGACTCCCTCATCTTTAATCAGTTTTATTTTTAACTGTGTGTTGGTAAGAAACTGAAGTTCATTGCACGGATTGATTACCTTGCGCGGGTGTTGCTTAAAGGTAATAACTCCGCTTTGCATACTTTTTTGTTTTGCCCTTGTAATGAGTTCTGCAAGAAGAGCCTTGTGACCAAGATGTACGCCATCAAAAACACCGATTGTTAAATAAGTGTTTTGGGTGGGGGTAAAGTCTGCCAAATCGTTTTCAAGTGACATATTCAATTCCTAACATGTTTAAACATATATAAATATATAATAAAGAGCATATCTTGTTTGGGTTGTTTTATCGAGTTTTCCTATAGGGAAAAGATTAAATAAATTATAGATGTATTGTTTATAAGTGTAAAGCCTCAACTAATTTGACATTTGTCATATATACTGTATAATTATAAACGGAAATAAAGATAAGAGATAGAATTGACAAAAATTATTTTTTGTGCTACGCTTTATTTTTGCTATTATGCCTCAAAGAAATCAACATATATTCCCGACACCGAATATTTGTGCTAATGCGCATTAGCACTTTTTTATTTATTAATTCCGCATACAGATTTTAAGGAGTGAGAATGGTATCTAAATCGCCAGTTCCTTCCAAAGAGGAAAATTATCCCGTTAAACGCAAAACCTATGCCAAACTACCACAGGTTCTCGATGTGCCTAATCTGGTCGAAGTCCAATTAGACTCTTTTCAATGGCTGCAGGAAGAGGGTATTAAGCAACTGTTGGATGAAATATCCCCGATACAGGACTTTACCGGAAACAGATTGGAGCTGAGTTTTATCAGCTATGAATTTCGTGAGCCCCGCCATTCCGAAAAGGAATGTTTACAAAAAGACCAGACATATTCAGTGCCTTTATACGTTAAGGCAAGATTACTTACTAAAGGAACGGGTGAGATAAAAGAACCGTTCGACTTGTTTTTTGGTGACATACACCTTATGACCGATAAGGGTACATTTATAACAAGTGGCACCGAAAGGATAATTGTCAGCCAGTTATTACGTTCCCCCGGTATTTATTTTACTGTGGATGAAGACTCTACCAGTGGTCGTAAGCTGGGAAAAGCGAATCTTATTCCCAGTCGTGGTGCCTGGCTGGAATTCGATACCAGCAGCCGTGATGTTATATCCGTCAAGGTGGATGGCAAGAGGAAAATACCTGTCACTACTTTATTACGCGCTATCGGGTATGGCAGTGATGAAGAATTGCTGAAAATGTTTGAGAAACAAGATAATTCTTCATCAAGGCATTTTGTTCAGTCGACGCTTGATAAAGACCCACTGATAAAAAACGAGGAAGACGCACTGATAGATATATACAGAAAATTGCGTCCCGGCGACCCTCCCAATGTTGATAATGCCAGGAAACTAATTAACAATCTATTTTTTAATCCGCAACATTACGACCTGGGTATAGTCGGCAGATATAAACTGAACCAGAGATTGGATATTCCCAAAAAAGAAGACGATGACGATAGGGCTTTAACCAGGGAAGATATAATAGAAATTATCCGACATATAATAATGGTGAGTAACAGGGATGAAACTCCCGATGATATCGACCATCTGGGTAACAGAAGGGTGCGAACGGTCGGTGAGTTGATACAGAATCAATTCCGTGTCGGACTGGTCAGGCTGGAAAGAGTTGCCAAGGAGCGGATGAGCATCATAAGTAATGATGTAGTTTCACCCGGCGCTTTGGTCAATATTCGTCCGGTGCTGTCGGCAATCAGGGAATTTTTCAGTGGCTCCCAGTTGTCACAATTTATGGACCAGACAAATCCGTTGGCGGAGTTGACACACAAACGGCGTTTATCGGCTATGGGTCCCGGTGGCCTGTCCCGTGACAGAGCCGGGTTCGATGTTCGCGATGTGCACTACTCTCACTATGGCAGGATTTGTCCCATCGAAACTCCGGAAGGTCCTAACATCGGTCTTATCGGCACGCTGGCTACCTATGGGCGAATAAACCGCTATGGTTTTATCGAAACACCCTATCGCAAGGTTGTCACAGAAATGAATAATTCCGACAAAGAATTGGTTGGGAAGATAGCCGGTGAGGATATTCTTGATGACAAAAATGAAGTTATATTAAAAACCGGGGAGCAAATAAACAAAAAAACAGCAAGCGAAATAGCCAAGCTATCGGCCAGGAATATTCCTGTTAAGCCATATGTATCGAACGAAATAGAATACTTACAGGCGGATAAAGAAGATAAATACAATATTGCTCAAGCAAATACCGTTATCGATGAGAACGGATATTTTGTCAGCAAGAGAATCGAAGTCCGTTATGAAGACCGCTATATGATGCTCCCCCCCGAGAAGATAGATTATATGGATGTATCTACCAAGCAAATCTTCAGTGTGGCGGCATCATTAATTCCTTTCCTTGAACACAATGACGCCAACCGCGCTCTTATGGGAGCAAATATGCAGAGGCAGGCAGTACCTTTGCTGTGTGCCGAATCACCGATTGTAGCTACCGGTATGGAGAGAGAAGTCGCAAAATACAGCGGACAGGTGCTTTTTGCGAATAATGCCGGTATGGTTATCTCGGTTACCAGTCTTCAAATTGTTGTGAGAAGCGATAGCGGACAGGAAGATGTATATCCGCTGCAAAAATTCATTCGCACAAATCAGGGCACATGCATAAATCAGCAACCTGTTGTAAACAGCGGGCAAAGGGTTGAAAAGGGTGATGTACTGGCGGACAGCTCTGCTACCGAAGACGGTGAATTAGCTCTCGGGCAGAATGTGGTCTGTGCTTTTATGAGCTGGGGTGGTTACAACTACGAAGATGCTATTATTCTTTCCGATAGAATGGTGGAACAGGATAAGTTCTGCTCCATTCATATAACCAAACACGAGGTTGAAGCCAGGGATACAAAATTAGGTCCGGAGGAAATCACCAGGGATATCCCGAATGTTGGTGAAGAAAGCCTCAGCGAGCTGGATGAAGATGGCATTATACGCATCGGTGCTGAAGTAGGTCCCGATGATATTCTGGTCGGCAAGATTACCCCCAAAGGCGAGACCGAACTTTCAGCGGAAGAAAAACTGCTGCGTGCCATATTTGGCGAGAAAGCGCGTGAAGTTAAGGATACGTCTTTGAGAATGCCTCACGGTGAATGGGGTAAGGTGATAAATGTTAAACTCTTTTCACGTGATGAGGGAGCGGAATTACCTGTTCGTGTTAATCAGTGGGTACAGGTATGGGTAGCTCAGAAAAGATCCGTTTCGGTCGGTGATAAACTGGCCGGGCGTCATGGCAACAAGGGTGTTATTTCCGTTATCGCTCCGGCAGCCGATATGCCGTTCCTTCCTGATGGTACCCCGGTAGATATTGTACTTAACCCTATCGGTGTTCCCTCCAGAATGAATCTGGGGCAGATACTGGAAACTCACCTGGGATGGGCTGCCAGGAATATGGGATTCAAAGTTTTAACCCCTGTATTCGATGGCGCCAGTGATACTGAAATCGAAGACGCGCTGGCAAGAACATGGCTGGTACAAAAAACCGGTTCGATTACTATAAATTTGCAGGGTGGAAAACCCTCCCCGGATATTAATAAAGCCAAGCAGTGGGTAACTGAAAAGGGTTTCGATGGAGAAAAAGTGTTTAACAGTGCGTTAATCGGTGAGGCACGTGATGTTTGTTTGCGTTTATGGCTGGAAGAGCTGGGTGTGGAAAGCCGCAAACTAAGCCCTATTGAGCTAACTGAAACAATGAAAGAAGTTACTGTCAGTAAAAATTCGCCCTCGCCTATAAGCGGCAAGGCTATATTAAGGGATGGACGTACCGGTGAGCCGTTTGACCAACCCGTAACCGTTGGCAACATTTATATGCTGAAACTGATACATTTGGTAGAAGATAAAGTACATGCCAGGGCAACCGGACCTTATTCATTAATCAGCCAGCAACCGCTTGGTGGTAAAGCCCAGTTCGGCGGTCAGCGTTTCGGTGAAATGGAAGTCTGGTCACTCGAGGCTTATGGCGCCGCACATAATTTACAGGAAGTACTGACTATTAAATCCGATGATGTTGCCGGTAGAGCGAAGACATACGAAGCTATTGTAAAAGGCGAGGATATCTTGCCGCCCGGTGTTCCCGAATCATTTAAAGTTCTGGTAAAGGAATTACAGAGTCTGGGATTGGCGGTTGAGGTTATAAATGAAGAGGAAAAAATTATTCAAGCCGAAAAAATACAGGACAGCTCGGAATTCGAAGGTCTGAGCAGCACAAAAATGGTATCCGGTAATGAAGAGCCGGAAGATGTAGAGGGGAAAATAGAAGACTTAATGGCCGGTGATTCTTTCTTTGAAGGGCTTAGCACCGATTCTGACAATAAAGTGAACGATTCCCCAGAGAGTGAGGTAGAATAAACTGATGCTTGAAGTTAATGATTTTGATGCGGTACGCATTTCGCTGGCCTCTCCCGAACAAATAAAAGGCTGGTCATACGGTGAAGTCACAAAACCGGAAACTATCAATTATCGTACATTAAAACCAGAGAGAGACGGCTTATTCTGTGAAAGGATTTTTGGGCCGATTAAAGACTTCGAATGTGCGTGCGGAAAATATAAGAGAATACGCTATAAAGGTATTATTTGCGATAAATGCGGTGTTGAGATTGCCCGCTCCAAAGTCCGCCGTGAAAGAATGGGGCATATCGAACTGGCCTGTCCCTTAAGTCATATCTGGTTTGCCCGCGGCATTCCCAGCCGCATCGGTCTTCTGCTGGACCTGTCCGCTCGTAACCTTGAACGCGTTATCTATTTTTCTCATTATATTATCACCGAGGTTAATGAAGAGGCCTGTAATGCCGTTATACAACAATTGGAAAATGAACTAAGTAAAGAAATTGCAGAAAGCAAGCTGGCTCTGGATAACAATATAGACGCAATGGAAAGAGACCAGGCAACTGTTGAAGAAATAAATCGAATACGCCGTGATTTTGAAACTGAAAAAGAACAGATGGAAGACGCCCTTCCTTCAAAGATAGAACAGTTGAAAAGTATACGTAAGGGTGCGCTTTTAACCGAAACTCAATATCAAGATTTGAAACAACAATATGAAGATGTTTTTCAGGCTGAAATGGGGGCGGAGGCGATTCTAAAATTATTGAAGGAAATCGACCTGGATGCCCTGCGCAGTCAATTGATACAGGAAACACACTCATCATCAGGGCAGAGACGCCGAAAAGCCAGCAAGCAATTACAGCTTGTGGAAGCTTTCAGGCGCAGCGGCAATAAACCGGAATGGATGATACTGACAGTGTTGCCGGTGCTTCCACCGGAATTAAGACCCATGGTCCAGCTGGATGGCGGGCGCTTTGCAACAAGCGATCTTAATGATCTATACAGAAGAGTAATAAATCGAAATAACCGTTTGCGGCATCTGGCCGAAATAGGCGCTCCCGGCATTATCATACGCAACGAAAAGAGAATGTTGCAGGAGGCTGTTGATACTTTAATCGATAACGGCAGAAGAGGCAGAGCCATTGCTGTCAGCGGTGACCATAAGGCAAAATCCCTTTCGGATATGCTGAGAGGCAAGCAGGGAAGATTCCGTCAAAATCTGTTGGGTAAGCGTGTCGATTACAGTGGACGTTCCGTAATCGTGGTCGGTCCGGAACTTAAAATTCACCAATGCGGTCTGCCTCGCAGAATGGCGCTGGAATTATTCAAACCTTTTGTGATGCACAGGTTGGTGATGGAGGGGCTTGCCTCTAATATTAAGAGCGCACGTCGACAGGTCGACAGGGGTCGCCCTGAGGTATACGATGTCCTGGAAGATGTTGTCAAAGAAAGACCGATTATGCTTAATCGTGCTCCAACTCTTCACAGGTTGAGTATTCAGGCATTCGAGCCGGTACTTATCGACGGAAGCGCATTGCAAATACATCCTTTGATGTGTGCTGCTTTCAACGCCGATTTTGACGGCGACCAGATGGCTGTTCATGTACCCTTATCCGATGCGGCTGTAAAAGAATGCCGTGAAATGATGCTTAGCACGAATAATATGTTGCTTCCCAGTTGCGGCGAACCGGTTGTCACTCCGACGCTGGATATGGTATTCGGCTGTTATTATCTAACTACCATAAAAGCAGGAGCTAAAGGTGAAGGTTCAAGGCTGGGCAGTTTCGAAGAAGCAAAACTGACTTATGAGCTTGGTGCTATAGAACTAAGGGCTGAAATAGAAGTCAGAGTTGATGAAGGGAAAAGAATAAAGACCAGTGTAGGAAGAATTATTTTTAACGAAATTCTGCCCGCTGAACTTGGTTTTATTAACAAAGATATAGATAAATCCGGTTTGAAAAGAATTGTGGCGGATTGCTATAAAAGACTCGGAAGCGACCCCGCTATGGGCAAGATGCTGGACGATCTTAAAGACCTTGGTTTTAAATATGCCACAAAGTCCGGTATTACAATTGCCATGAGCGATATAGAGGTTCCGGTTGATAAACCCAAACTGATAGAAAAAGCAGATGAGAAGACTGCGATTGTAGAAAATCAGTACCAGCGCGGCTTGATTACCGATGAAGAAAGATACAACAGTATTATCGAAGTATGGATGGATACTACCGATGGAATAACTCAGGCCATCCAGAAATCAATGAATAAAAACGGCAGTATTTATATGATGGCAAACTCCGGAGCAAAGGGTAATATATCGCAGATTCGGCAGATGGCAGGTATCCGCGGTCTGATGACCAATCCTTCAGGAAGAATCATCGACTTCCCCATCAAATCCAGCCTGCGCGAAGGTTTAAGCGCTATTGAGTACTTCATCTCTACCCATGGTGCACGTAAAGGACTGGCAGATACCGCGTTGCGTACTTCCGGAAGCGGTTATTTAACAAGGCGCCTGGTGGACGTAACTCAGGATGTTATTGTCAGGGAATATGATTGCGGGACGGAAGATGGTGTCTGGTTAAAAGAGCCGGAGGAAAAAGACGTATTGCCGCCCTTTGCCGAAAGAATGACCGGCAGAATGGCTGCCACTCAAATTGTAAATCCTGAAACCGGGGAGATAATAATAGACCGCAACCAGGAAATAGATGAAATGATAGCTAAAACAATCGTTGCGTCTGGTATCACGAGTGTCTATGTCAGGTCTCCTTTAAGCTGCCAATTGAAGCAGGGGGTTTGCCAGTTATGCTATGGCAGAGACCTTGCGCGAGGCCGCTTAATCGAGCTCAGCACGGCAGTCGGTATAATAGCGGCACAGAGTATCGGCGAACCCGGCACGCAGCTTACATTGAGAACATTCCACACCGGTGGTGTGGTAGGGCTGGATATCACTACCGGTCTTCCCAGAGTAGAGGAGCTGTTTGAAGCAAGACCTCCCAAAACACAGGCTATTATCTCCGAAATAGATGGAATGGCTGAAGTCATCAATAACGAAGAAGGCAAACGCATAAAAGTAACAAGCTATGATGTCTATAATGACGAGTACAAGTTGCCGGAGGGTTGGGAATTACTGGTAAGCCATGGCCAATGGGTGGATAGCGGAAATGTAATCGCTGCACCTCCGCAGGACAGTAATCAGACTTATGCGGAGCTAATAGTAAACAATTTGACAGCCCGTTCATCCGGTGAGGTCATTGTTCAGGATGGTAAATTATACATCAAGGTAGAGGAAAAAGAAGAAAGGGAATATGTGGTCCCTGCCGCCATTCATATCCGAATACAGGACGGTGATATGGTAAAAGCGGGACAGCAACTCACCGACGGCTCTATAAATCCGCATGATATCTTAATGGTACTCGGGAAAGAAGCGGTACAGAGATACCTGGTAGACGAGGTGCAAAAAGTTTATTGTTCCCAGGGCGTCCATATCAATGACAAGCATGTAGAGGTTATTGTAAGACAGATGTTATCAAAGGTTCGCATTGATTCTCCGGGAGATTACGATATTGTTCCGCGCGAACTTGTAGACAGGTTCCGATATGAGGAAATCAATGCCAAAGTGCTTGCCGAGGGTGGCGAGCCGGCGACGGCGCATGCGGTACTGATGGGTATTACAAGGGCATCTTTAAGCACCGACAGCTGGCTGGCAGCGGCATCTTTCCAGGAAACTACCAGAGTACTTACTGAGGCGGCGGTCAGCGGAAAACTGGACAGACTTTCCGGCTTAAAAGAAAATGTCATTATCGGAAAGCTCATTCCGGCACGCTGCAGGGCGTCCAAAGAAGCTTCTGAAGAGATGGAAAACAAACTGGCTCAAAAAGAAAATCTTGAACTACTGCCGGATATTGATGAAGAGAAGTCTGAGTCATCTGGATATGAAAATGAAAGTAAGGAAGAATCCGGGGAATCTTTCTTAAATGATGTTAAGGATTTCGACCTGTCAAATTTTCTGTTCGATGAGAATGATGAAGAGAAACCTGAACTGTAGATACAATATTTAAAGTATAGAGGATAAATAACCGCTTCCCGAAAAAGAGCGGTTATTTTTTAAGGTAAGTTATTGATGATATGGTATAATAATTCAATAAAAGTCGGGGGACATTGATATAGAACGCATTATATCCGCCAAATCCAACGATGAAGATTCTCCGCTGGACAGCAGTCTGAGGCCGAGGTATTTCAATGATTTTATAGGCCAATCCAGAGTAAGAGAGAATCTCAGTATCGCCATCGAGGCTGCCAAGGGAAGAGGGGAAGCACTCGACCACGTTTTATTGTATGGACCGCCCGGGCTGGGAAAAACCACACTGGCAAATATTATAGCCATTGAGATGGGAGTTAACCTCAGGATAACTTCAGGCCCTGCTATAGAAAGAACCGGCGACCTGGCAGCTATACTAACCAACATTCACAGCCAGGATATTCTCTTTATCGACGAAATACATCGCCTCAGCAGGGTTGTTGAAGAAATTCTCTATCCTGCTATGGAAGACCACGCTCTGGATTTAATGATAGGCAAAGGTCCGGGCGCTAAAAGCCTGCGTTTAAATCTGCC
The DNA here is from genome assembly GCA_002419135.1 of Dehalococcoidia bacterium UBA5748. Taxonomy (GTDB): domain Bacteria; phylum Chloroflexota; class Dehalococcoidia; order Dehalococcoidales; family UBA5627; genus UBA5627. The sequence continues at coordinate 14,759 of DIFM01000041.1, forward strand.
GGATTTTACCTTAATCGGAGCTACTACACGATATGCACAACTGAGTTCTCCGTTGAGAGACAGGTTCGGTGCCGTGTATCGGCTTGATTTTTATGATATTAAGGATATTGAAGAAATATTGAAACGCTCCGCAAAAATTCTCGGAGTAAAGGCAGAAGCCGACGGACTGCATGAAATCGCCTGCCGCTCGCGTGGAACTCCCAGAGTAGCTAATCGACTGCTAAAAAGGGTTAGGGATTATGCTCAGGTGAAAGGCGATGGGAGTGCAACTGCGGAGATAGCGGTTGAGGCGCTCTCAAAACTGGAAGTTGACAACATGGGGCTCGATGATGTTGACAACAAGGTATTAAATACGATTATCGGTAAGTTTAACGGGGGACCGGTCGGAATTGAAACCATTGCTGCATCGATTAGTGAAGAAGCGGATACCATTATGGATGTATATGAACCGTACCTGATGCAGTTGGGTTTTTTGGAGAGGACGCCACGTGGCAGATTGGCAACTCCTCTGGCATACCGGCATCTTGGAATCCCCTGCAATAACCGGCAGAAACCGCCGCAGCAGTCATTATTTTAATATGAAAATCAAAGACATTTTAATTCACTGTTGTTGTGCTCATTGCGCTGCTTACACCATAAAGTACTGGCAGGAGCAGGGATATAATGTAACTGCATTCTGGTATAATCCCAATATACATCCTTATATGGAACACCAAAACCGCCTCGAGGCAATGAAGACTCTTTCCGAAAATATGGGCTTTAATCTGATAGTAGTTGAAGGATACGATTTTGTTGAATATTTCAGGCGGGTAGTGGGGCATGAGGCGGAGAGGTGCGGTTTGTGTTTTGATATCAGATTAAGTAAAACAGCTGAAACGGCGGTTGAACTGGGAATCGATAATTTTACTTCCACTCTTCTGATAAGTCACCAGCAAAAACACGAGCTTTTAAAGGAAATAGGCGAAAAACTGTCTCAAACCACCGGAGCAGATTTCCTGTATGCCGACCTTCGAAAACGTTATTCCGACAGCCGTTGTATTACCAAACCGATGGATTTATACCGTCAGCAGTATTGCGGTTGTGTTTATTCCGAATGGGAGCGTTATAACGACAAGACAATAGAACAATCGTCTGAGTAGCAGTATGTATAAGTATTATATGAAATGCAAATCATTCCGATGTATTAATGCAGTTTAGTGCCGGCTTTTCGGCGGTGTCGTAGAATTCCACTGTCAAAACGGCGGAGGCCTGTGATTTGTCTTATTGTGTACGGGTTATGACTCAAGATGATATACCTGCGGTTTCAAAATTGGATCGCCAGATATTTCCCGATATGCAAATGCCAACCAATTTTGAAAATGAGCTAAAAAATTGTATGGCTCATTATCTTGTGGCTTTTGAATTTGATTTGCCAGAATCAAAAAATAGTTGTGAGGGAAGCATTATCGGGTATGCCGGTTTATGGGTAATGGTTAGCGAAGCCCATATAGTCAATATTGCGGTAGACTCTAATTATCGTCGCTGCGGTTTAGGGGAATTACTTTTGATTGCTTTAATTGAACTTGCGTTGGATATGAACTGCAATATGATGACACTGGAAGCGAGGTCTTCTAATATTACGGCGCAAAGACTTTACCAAAAATACGGCTTCACTTCCAGAGGAATCAGGAAGGGATACTATAATGATAACCGGGAAGACGGCATTATAATGACTGTAGATAACATAAACAGCAAAACCTTTAAAGATGAATATAAAAAACTGAAAGGCGATTATCAAAAAAAACGGGGAGCAGCCGAAATTATTCTGACTGCTCCTTTTTAATTAATAGAGCTTTATTCTTCAGACAGTTTACCGCCGATTGCCCAATTCTGTTTGGGGTTATCCTTAAATATAATCTGTACCTGCTCGGCGGGGACTCCTATTTTTACAAACTCCGCGGTTATCCCCTCTGCCAGTTGTTTTTTCTGTTTTAGGGTTCGACCCTGCCACATCTCTATGATTATTACAGGCATATTATACCTCTATGCGCTAAACCGGATAATTACCGTTAACGCATGAACTTTTTCTTCAGTTCTTCCAGCTGTTTCAGTTTTTCCAGCGCTTCCTCGCTTAAAGGTTCTATTGATACTATTTCTCCCTCATGGATATTGATTGTATAAAGCGCGCGGCATTTCCAGCAACGGTACGGTCCTGTAAACTCCTGATCTAAAAGTGAAATACTCCCTTCGTTTTCACATGCGGGGCATTTAATTTTTATTGCCATTGTACTTTTTCCTCCTCTGATAATATTGACAGCATAATTAACCGTAGGCAAACCTGATTAACTCTTTTTCTTCAATAACAGGCAAATATTTCTTGAAAAATATTTGATGGGGAATCTGTATCTTTTCTCCGGGAAAGATTTTATAACTTCAAAACCTGCTTTCGAAGCCAGTTGTCGTATTTCATTATAAGAAAACAGGTGGTAATATCTCAAGAGTGTTCTGTTTTTTTCTTTCCATGGTATTTTAACATCTTTTGCATTGAATAAGAAAGCAGGCTGCCATTTATTCCATACCGTAATGAAGGCTTCCGCCTTCGGTTTTAATACTCTTTTTAATTCAATGAGGGCTTTTAAACGCTCATCTTTCTCTTTTATATGATGATACGTGGCAACAGCTATTGCCCGGTCGAATGAATTATCGGCAAATGGGAGGTTGCAGATATCCGCCTGTGCCAGGGAAACATTATATTGAAACTTAGTGGAATATTTCTGTGCCTGTTTTAACATACCAGAGGAAAAATCCACTCCGTAAAGTTCGAAATTATCCTTAAAAGGTATAAAATCTGCGCCATGCCCGCATCCGAGATTGATTAATTTTCCTGTTTTCCATTCGAACGCCAGTTGTTCAAGCTCCGCTTTGAAAATTGAACGGTGCCGGAAGTTGTACCAGGAAGGGGCAATGCAGTCGAAAACTTCTTTCAATTCGTTATCCAAAATTGTATTCCTCAATTGCTTGGGTATAAAAACTTAAGTTGTGCCTGATTTACAAAACTGATAGACTGATTATAGCATTTATAAAAAATATTTGAGACAATAGATGAAGAAAGTATCAAGAACTATATCGGGGGTAACTCCGGTTGCTGTAATGACTTCGCCGCAGGGATGCCCCGGTAAATGTATCTATTGTCCTACTTATGTTGCTACTCCGCAGAGTTATACGCCGGAATCACCCGCGGTATTAAGGGCGAAAAGCTGCGATTATGATTCCTCAAGACAAACAGAGCTCAGATTAAAAATCCTGTCCGATATGGGACACCCCACCGATAAGATAGAAATGATAATTATGGGTGGTACTTTTTTATCCTATCCCTCGGAATACCAGTATAGATTTATTAAAGGCTGTTATGACGCATTAAACGGAGTAATTTCCGGAAGCCTGAAAGAGGCGCAGAAAACCAATGAAAGCTCCCAGCATCGATGCGTGGGTTTATGCATAGAAACACGACCGGATTGGTGTCGCGAAGAGGATATTTACCGCATGATTGAATTCGGCGCTACCAGGGTGGAACTTGGGGTGCAAACGCTGGACGATAAAATCTATGAAATCGTCAGGCGCGGACACGAGGTTAAAGAAGTAGTCGAAGCTACCCGAATGTTGAAAGAAGCGGGATTAAAAGTACACTATCACTGGATGCCCGGGCTGCCCGGCTCGACACCGCAACACGACCTCGAATTGTCGAAAGTGATGTTTGAAAACGAATCGTTCAAGCCTGATGGATTAAAATTATACCCGACCATGGTTGTTGAAGGTACAGTGCTTTATGAATGGTACCGGTCGGGTAAGTATCAGCCTTACGATAAAGAGACAATGATTAATCTGCTGGCGGACATCAAGGAGCTTGTTCCGAAGTATGTACGAATATCTCGTGTTTTAAGAGACATTCCGGCTAAATATATAATGGCAGGCTTAAAGGATTCCCTGCGTGAGCCGTTAAAATTAATAATGGAGAAAAGGGGAATTAGTTGTAAATGTATTCGTTGCCGTGAATACGGTCATAAGATGAAGATGGGGCTTTCAGTCGGAGAGCCCAAATTGGATAGAATTGATTATGAAGCTTCCGGCGGACACGAGATATTTCTTTCTTTTGAAGATGAGTTTATGACACTGTTTGGATTAGTCAGGCTCAGGATTCAAAAAACCCCGTCTATAAACTCCGTCTTTAATAACGATACAGCACTAATAAGGGAACTGCACGTATACGGGCCTGAAGTGATGCTCGGCAATAAGGATATCGAAGCGGTACAGCACAAGGGGATGGGCAAGGCTTTATTGGCGCAGGCTGAACGTATCGCGATAGATGAGTTTGGAATAAACAAAATGGCTATCTTAAGCGGGGTTGGAGCAAGGGAATATTATCGTGCCGAAGGATATAAACTGGAAAACGGGTATATGATAAAGGAATTGATGCCGGAGCAGTGACGTCTATTCTTCTTCACTACTCCAGTTCATCATGATTTCCTTGATACGTTGAGCCAGTTTCGGGTTTTGGCGCAGGCGTTCGATAAAAACGGGACACCCCTCAACCATCGATTGCTGAGCCGAATATGCCATACTCGATATCAGTTGATTCATCTGAGGATTTTCTTTTTCAGATGCATTAAAACCGGGAGTATTTTCCATCTGCCTGCGGATATCCTCGGTGGTAAACTTCATCGGCACCAGGCATGTTTTATACCAGGGGCATTCCTTGCACTGTACTATTCCGTATGCTTCATCTAAAATATCACTCATTGAATTATCTCCGTCAGATCTTTTACCTCATAGTTAGAGTATGCTGTCGATTTTCGCTTTTAATGCGGATTCGGATTGTGCTCCGATGACCATGTCCACCGCTTTGCCGTCTTTGAAGAAAATCAATGTCGGGATGGACATCACATTATATTTAGCAGAGGTTTGCTGGTTTTCATCCACATTCATTTTACAGAACTTGAATTTACCTGCGTACTGTTCCGCCAATTTATCGATAACCGGGCCAACCATACGGCAGGGACCGCACCATGGCGCCCATAAATCCAACAGTACCGGCTGAGTTGATTTTAAAACCTCATTTTCAAAACTCTGGTCGTTTATTTCATTAACCATGATGCAATCTCCTTATATTATAATTTCAAGTACCATTTTATAGTAATGTTTTAAGCTTTTTGTGTCAAGGGAAATAGTACCATGCAATTATGGATTTCCTAAAGTGTCGGGGCTTTGGTTTCTCTATTCCAATCGCCCTAATCAGAAGTTTATATAATATTTGAAGAGGCTTTTATAACATATTAGATTCATTATATAAATCAATTAGCAAAGTAACATTCACCGCTGCTAAATGTAATGCATAAGCTGCAATATAATTAGGAATAATAACTTTGTTTTGACCTTGCCCATGCCTTGCTAATCTGTTACTAACAGTAGGAAGTCCATTTTCAAGAGTTGCGCGTAGCGTATTAAAATGTTCACGCATAGGCTCAGGAATTAGACCATTACTAAAACAAGCATCCAATAATGGTTTTGCTGTTGCATTTTTATCTACACTCCACCTCTTATTATTAATAATTGTTTTCATTGTACTTTCAAAAGCCTTTAATGCCCAACTAATTGCATCTTTGTTTTTACCATCTTTGTAATGCTTATGTGCCTCAAGTAATTCTTCTAAACTGCTCTCAAAACCAGATTTTTGAAGCAAAGTTAGTGCTGGGAGAGTAATTTCAGTATGCATATATTCTGAATCCATGCGGATTATTTGTTGACATACATATTGATAACCAACCCCGTGTTCTTTAAATCTTGTATTCAATTCATCTATAGCTTCATCAGCGCTCATGCTTGCATCAGAATTTTTTTTATCAATATCATCATATTTGCTACATATATCTTCAATATATTTAAACGATAGTTCTATTAAACTTAAAACTCTATCAATATTTTCTTCTACCAGCAAATAGGAACGGCAGTTCTCATAAGAATCAGAGAACTCATTAGATAGAGCAAAGACACCAAATTCCCTACATAAAATGTAATGTATTGTCCACCAAACTACATTTGGTTTCTCCGTTATTTCAAGGTCATCGTTATAAGGTCCAATTGCATCATCCCAAATAAATATTATTTGCGTTCTTAATTCTTCCGGGAGATTGTCATACTTATAAATATCAGTCTTATCTGTATTTTCTCTTAGCTTTTTACGTTTTGAATATATATCATCGTAAACCGACATTGTTTTATACTCCCTACTATTTGCATATAATCCTTGATAATTCGTTATCTTATTGAAACTATATCTCCAGCCACGAATGAGAGTACAGGCTATCGCCGTTTAGAACCTTCACCGATTTGGCATACTCTTTCTCTTTCTGGCAGAGTGCGGAAAAGTCCGGATTATATCCGTCCATCATCTTATGCACCAGCTCTAATATCTCCGGCATTTCGCCTCGTGCCAGCCGTACTAGTTCATCATCAAAGGCATCCACAATAGCGGAATAGATGCCATATTTCATAAGCATTGCCAGATATGTACGGTTCAGATATGGCCTGAGATTGGCGGGTGTTCCGTTGGAAACATTGGAAAGCCCGACCACCGATTTACATCCGGGTGCGATATCGGCAAGCATGCTCATAAATTCCAAACAGGCTTTTACCTGGTTTGTATCTACACTTACCGGAGTAACTATGGGGTCTATCCAGATATCCTCATTCGGAATGCCGATTTCATTGGCTTTATAAACGATATCAACCGCCAGCACGCATCTCTCGTTGGCATCACGCGGCATGCCATCTGTTCCCCACAACAGCCCGATAATCTCGGCATCGTATGCTTTTGCCAACGGCAGCACTTTTTCCAGCCGTTCCGGCTGCAGTGAAACGGAATTGATAAGCGCCCGTTTTTCACAGGCTTTCAAGCCGGCTTCGGTTGCCAGCGGGTTGGTGGTGTCGAGAGAAAGTTGTTTATCTGTAACCTCCTGTACTGTATTAACCAGCCAGTGCATTAAAGAATCACCTTCCTTGCGTGCCGGACCGATATTGAGGTCAAGATAGTCCATTCCGGCTGCGGTTTCGGCTCTGGCAAGCTCACGGATAGGGTCGGGCAGGCGTTCCCGGAGTGCTGTTCCGATTGTTTTCGACATTATATTGATGTTTTCTCCGATAATTATCATAAACTAAACCTCATGCTTTCCAAGTTTTCAAAAAAGCCGGTATATGCGCACCTTCCCTGGGACCGACAATTATTTCCCAGTCGGGGAGTTCTTCTTCCAGCGCGCCGCTTTCAATTGCAATATAACCGGGGATAATCAGCTTGCGGTGTTTTACTTTATCGGTAATGCCGCATTTTTTCACAAAAGAGGCTATGGTATCGGCACCGAACTTACCGGCAGCCCAGGCTGTCATCACCGAAAGCCCTTCCGTATCCTTGACAAGCAGGTAGCCGGGAACCCGGCTGCTTTCAATTTCTCCCGAAACTATAAAATAGGTCAGCGAAAAATTACAGGTTAACAGAACCGGAGAGTTATCGCCGGGTCCGCCTATTTCGTAAATACCTTCCGTTGTTGCCAGCGGTCTTTGCGGGTCTGAAAAGAGGTTCATCCGCAGTACCAGAAGAGGGAAAAGAGTTTCTCCGCTGAAATCGGAAAGCACAATGATGCCGGCGTACTTGGCAACAAAGGTAGCTGCTATCAACGATTCTTGAAGAGGGTCATCGGCAACCTCGCTAACCATTACCATAGTTGGGTATCCGAGGGAGCGCATTTTCTGATTCAAAGCGGAACGACGCATAGCTACCTGGTCTTCCAGCGTGCCCGCTATATCCTTTACTCCGCTATCGATTACTATGTCTTTAATTTCGTATTTTTCAAGCCGTGTGGTAAGTTCGATGATATCATCAAGATTTTGACCTTTAACAGCTACCGGGCAGAAATATTGTTTAGACAGAGCTGCAATCTTATCGAAATTTTCTTTAGTTAAAGCATAAATAAGCGGTCTCACGTCCGCACATAAAGGCAGCACTGCTTCCAGTAGGGTTGGGTTTTCACAGATTAACATAATACTTGCCCTGCACTTCTGCATAACCTTATTTATCAGGGTTTTGTATTTATCTGCGTTACCTGATTGGCATTTTAGGGCAACCATTTCTGCGCGCAGGGTTTGTCCCACTCTGTCATAAACGAGAGTATTGAAGCTCTCAATTCGTTTATCTATATCGGCTTCCGTCATAGCATCGCTTATCAGCAATGCAATAGCGGGGGCATTTTCAAACCTTTTTTCATGACGGAACATCACCGTTTCCCCGCCGATTGTTTTTGCGTTTTCACCTTTTCCGATGGTAACCGGTCTGATGGGCGGGGTGGAGGCTTCTTCCAGTTTGTTTCTGGCTTCTTCAGAAAGATATGGGCATTTGGAAAGTTCGGTTTTACCGGCAGCCAAACTCATTGCAAAAGCCAAACAGGTGGGAACACCGCATTCGCCGCAATTGGTCTTTGGTAACATCTTAAATATTTCTATACCTGTAATAGCCATCAAAAATATCCTTTACATCATTATAGCTGGATTAGGGGCTTCATAGAAAGTGCAGGGTGGTTAACAGCTTTCAAAAAGGGCAAAATTTCTTCTTCGGAGGTGCCCGTATTTTCATCTGCAATCCTATCAAATAAGTCCTGGATACCGGCTTTATCAACCGTGTTACTAAACTTATCGCGGATATCGATTTTCAGAAATTTGGGCATCCAGACGATTCTTTTAATACCACCATCGGCACTTAGATACTTGCGCTGGGTAATATTGTATCTGCTGTGCCCCATAAAGCCGGGAGTATCCAATTCTCCTTTGGTATTATCGATTATGGTTTTAAAATCCATTCCGCAGGGGGTCATTCCCGTATAGTCTTTATCAGCAATCATGATACCGTTGCATAGGGGCAGTACAACGGAAATACACTCTACCCATTCGCAGGTCGGCATCGGCTTATCCATTATGCTGTACAAATTGTAGTATTCCGTTTTTCCCTGCGAGGATTTTTTAATAAAGTCATTAACTCCCTGCCATTGTCCCAATCTTAAATCTATAGGATTATCTTTAATTATCGGTTTATTAGGCCCAGTCGGGTCGATGCTGTAAGAAGCCTGACAGTCTATCCAGTTGTAGGAGCCGCAGGGGCTGCTTCTTTCGGGGCTGATGGTGCATATGTGGTAAGGCATAAAAGACTGGCATATTGTACAAGAGTAGAAGGTATCGATTTCTTCATCTGTCATCCCTTCTATGCGCGCATCGCGTTGTGTATATACAGGTTTCACTTCATTTAGTATTTCTGTGACGCTGTTTTCTTCCGTGTAGATTTTTATCTGTATTTTATCAATAATACGTTCGAAATCCTCATGCAGTTTTTGGCAAAGGATAACCCCTATATGACGCAATGTGAAACCTTTTTTTTCGATTGATTTAGAGATTCTCAGACATGCCATATCCCTCTGTCCGGTGTGCATTACGCCTTGTATGCGGTTTAAGATGCGATGAATCTGTTTTTCCAATACCGGTTCATAATCAGGCTGCATTTTATTGCCGGCGACCTCGATAACTATCGCTAACGGAAGAGCGGCTTTATTCGACAAGTCATTTATATCAGAGCCGGTTATCTCTATTTTACCGTCCTCAATATCTTCAATGCCTGCGGTGGTAAGCCATTCGACCATACGGCTGCTTTCTCCGCCGAATTCAACATACAGATTATCCGGGCGTATTCTTTCGCCTTCAAAATCGTTACCGTATGAAAATGGAAACCCTGGTATCTTTGACATCTTTGACCTTATAGGGTGTGGATTAAAATAATACCTAAAACAATTATGACCGACCGGACGTAAGAACGGCCAGCATTTCTTTAACAAGCCTGATTGCCTCGGGATGTCTCATAATAAGGATATCAGCGCCGGCTGTAGCCAGTGTCATTGCCGACATAGCTTCCAGCAGAACGGCTCGTTTTGTGGCATCGCCGAGGTTCGGGTTTTCATATGTAGGGATTTTAGCCTCTTTGGTTTTCCAGGTTTCGGCAGCGATATTGCAGATTATGGGGAATTGCAGTTTTTCGTCATTCTGTGTCAGGGCGGCGATTCTGATTCGCTCAATCACGGAATAGGCATATTCTATGCCGTAGCCGATGCTGCTGACCGTGGGGTCGATAAGAATCTTATCCTCCGGTACACCCAGGTTGCCAAGCAAGATATTCAATTGTTTTGCCAGGTTAATATCGATCGGGCTGGAGGCGATGACCGTGTGTCCGCAAGCAATGGCTGTGGGGGCGATATTCTTATAATCGCCTTCCTCCAGAGGTCCCACAATCAGATTTTCCCCCTGGCAGACTTTGCAAACCTCAGTTAATACCGTGGTGTCTTTTTCATGATTGGCGGTCCCCCAGACAATCAACGGCACTTCGATAGAATCCGCCACCTTTTTGGCAATTTCGGCTGCCTCTACTGCGCCGCGGTCAAGCCCATTAGGGTCTGTACTTGAAAGCTGCAGGCAAATCATCTCGGCTTTATACTCATCGATGCATTTCTTTGCCCAGCTGACCGGGTTATCTATTACATCTTTGAATGGACTAATTGCCGCTTCAGCCCAGTCTTCCGGTTTTACATCGTAAATCTCCATTGCTATGACGGGAAGATGAGGCATTTTTGCGTCGAAAATATAAAAAGGATATGCGGTTTCGCCTCCTACGGTTACTGAATTATTACCATTTCCGAGAATAATTTCCTTGATTCTGCCGTTATATTCAATTTCGGGAGTTTTAAAAGTCATCCAAACCTCCGCTTTAAGCAAGTAAGTTAATAATTTTAGCCGCCTTGATAGTATTAGACATAAGCATGGCAATAGTCATAGGTCCCACACCGCCGGGAACCGGTGTTATGGCGCTCGCTTTTTCTTTTACCGATTCGAAGTCGACGTCGCCGCAGATAACGGCTTTTCCGTCTGTTGTCTCACCGATGCGATGTGTACTGGCATCGATTACTACCGCGCCCTCCTTTATCATATCAGCGGTTATAAAGCGCGGTTTGCTGCCGGCGGCGGCAATCAGGATATCAGCCCGGCGGGTGTGCGAAGCCAAATCCCTGGTTTTGGTATGACATACGGTTACAGTGGCATTAGCGCCTTTGCCCCTTTGCATAAGTATGCCCGCCATCGGCTTTCCGAGTATATTACTCCTGCCTATTATTACGACATCGGCGCCCTCGGTTTCTATACTGTATTTCTGTAAAAGTACCTGTATTCCGAGCGGAGTGCAGGGCAGGTAATTGGCTTTTCCTACCATCAAATTACCGACGCTTTCGGGGTTAAAACCATCCACGTCCTTGATGGGGTTAATGGCTGCCAGAACCGTGTTTTCATGGATATGCGGGGGAAGGGGGACCTGCACCAGTATTCCGTGTATTTTGGGTTCATTATTCAGCCGGCCGATTAGAGACAATAACTCTTCTTCGCTTGTTTCGGCGGGCAGGTCATAGTTTTCGGAATGCAGTCCCATAGCTTTGCATGTTTTTACTTTCATACAAACATATAACTGTGATGCCGGGTCGCCTCCAACCAGTATCGTAGCCAGCCCCGGTACAATATCGTATTGTTTTTTTAAGCGAATGACCTCCTCGCTCAATTCCTCCCGTATGTTTTTTGCGGTTGCCGTTCCGTCAATGATTATTGCGGTCATAATTTACTTTCCTCCCGGTGTTACCGATGGGAACTCTTCACTGTTTGTATGCGGCAAAAACAGAGCGGCAATGTAGTTGTCCATAAAGAGGCTGTTTTCGGATAATTCAAGATTGGTCATCATAGATGCGATTTTCCTTCCGTCATTTAACAGGTCGCGTGAGAAAGCAGATAACCTGGCTCCCAGTAACGAACCGTTTCCGACGAACAGGAACCTGTTTCTGGGGATTTCGGGCAAAAGCCCGATGGTTATCGCATTTTCTATATTTATGTTATTCCCGAAAGTCCCGGCGATTATCACCTCTTCCAGGTTAATGAATTTTTTATCGACACTTTGCAAAAGCGTTCGATATCCGGCATACATAGCTGCCTTGGAGCGAATCATATTTGCAATATCGGTTTCGGTAAGAACTATATCTTTATATGTCTGCGTTTCAGCGCCGTAAGCCAGTACATATTCGAAGCCGCTATCGCCTTCGCGGATTCTGCGGTTCAACAATCCCTTGTTGAACTTACCGTTCCGGTCAATGGCTCCTTTTTCAAATAACTTGGCTGCTATGTTTATCAATCCTGAGCCGCAGATTCCCTTTGGTTTAGTATCGTCAATGGTGGTAATTAAAGGTTCGTATGTCCGTGCATCGATATCGAAGCCTTCAATAGCGCCGGATGTGGCTATCATACCGTGCTTGATGCCACCCCCCTCAAATGTCGGTCCGGCAGAACAGGCTGCGGTAACCATCCAATCCTTATTTCCAAGCACTATTTCTCCATTGGTGCCGATATCTATGTAAAGAGTTAATTTGTCCTTTTGATAGGTGCCGGTACCCAGTATCCCGGAAACGATATCCCCGCCGACGTAACTGGCCACACAGGGGAGAGAGTAGAGATAAACATAGTCAGGTAACTCTATGCCTATTCTTCGCGCCTTTATAAGCGGCAGGAAATTTACCGTAGGCACGTACGGCGATAATCTTAGATATTTCGGGTTTAACCCCAGCAGTAAATGAGTTATTACGGTATTTGCCGCAAATACAACATAAGTTATACTCGCGATATCGATATTTGCCTTCTTTATGATGCTTTTTATCATGTCATTGATGGTGGCAACGAGCGCTTTTTGCAATTTCTCCATACCGTCCTGTTTTTGTGCCCAGGCAATACGGCTGATAATGTCCTCTCCGTAACTGATCTGGCGGTTATAATCGATGCCTTGTGCAAGAATACGCCCGCGGTTTAAGTCCAGTAACTGCCCTCTGACAGCAGTAGTACCGATATCAAAAGCCAGGGCGTAATTTCTCGTTCTGGTATCGCCCGCTTCGATATTTATCAACTTAAAGCTGCTATCGGTATCCTCAAGCAAAGTGACGGTGGCATTCCATTCATCTTTTCTTAAAACATCAGCGAGTCCGTAGAGTACATCGTCATCAATGGAAACTTTGTCGAAACCGCCTTGCTGCTTTAAGCCTTTAATAAGCCGCGAAAGGTCGCCGGTATTATCTTCCATGCCGGGTGGTATTAATTTTAAATATACCTTTTTTACCGGCGGGTCGAACTTCCAGCCGCTTGCCAATTCACAAGACGATAAAAGTTCCTCCCTTGAGAGAACCGCTTTTTCCAGTTTTGATGTTGCCGGAATCTCGACTATAAGGTCTGAGATAACCTTGCTTTTACAGGCTTGCCTGAAACCCTTTTTATAATCATGCCCGGAAATCTTATCTGTCCTTATGCTTTCAACCTGCCCGCGCTTGATAATAACATTACAGGTTCCGCAGACGCCTGCGCCGCCGCATGAGGCGTTGATATGCACCCCGGCGGCAACCGCTGCTTCCATCAGATTATCCCCGTGGCTTACAACAATATCCACATTATCCGGTTCGAAGTGTACCGTATACTTAAGTTCTGCGTTTTCTTCCGTCATATCAAAACAATCCTTTTATTTTCCCCGTTTCCACATCTAAGTCTATTCTGCGGAATGCGGGGTCGGAGCATGTGCCGGGCATCAGCTTGATATCACCGGCAACCGGTACAATAAAGCCTGCTCCGTTGTAGGTTAACACATCCCTGATAGGCAAGGTCCAGTCTTTCGGACGCCCCTTGATATTGGGGTCATGCGTCAGACTTAAGTGTGTTTTTACCATGCAGGTTGCCATATTATTGATATCAGGGTCTTTTTCAAGCCTTTCTATTTTGGCATTGGCTTCGGGAGAATAACTGACCCCATCGGCTCCGTATACTTCTTTAGCTATAGTTTCTATCCTCTGTTTTATGGGAGTATTGTTTTCATAAAGCAGGTTGAAATCCACTTTTTCCTCACAGGCTTCTATAACTGCATCAGCCAGTTCCAGTGCCCCCGCTCCGCCCTTTAGCCAGTGCTGCGAAAGGGCAACTCTGGCTCCTGCCTGTTCCGCCATTCTTCTAATAGTATTTATTTCATCTTTGGTGTCGGTATAAAAATTATTGATGCATACCACCGGATTGATGCCGGCTTTTTTTACCGTCGCGATATGCGCAATCAGGTTTTCACATCCTTTTTCAACCAACCCGACATTTTCCGTTGTATAAGCCTTATCCAGCGGTTTTCCCGGGGCGACTTTTGGTCCGCCTCCATGCATCTTGAGCGCCCTAACGGTGGCAACAATAACGGCACAATTGGGAATAAGACCGCTTAAGCGGCACTTGATATTCCAGAACTTTTCAAAGCCGATATCGGCGCCGAATCCGCTCTCCGTAACGTGGTAGTCGGAAAGCTTCAGTGCCACCTGGTCGGCAACAATCGATGACTGCCCAACTGCGATATTGGCAAAAGGACCGGCATGAACCATCACAGGTTGCCCTTCGAGCGTCTGTAACAGGTTGGGATTAGCCGCTCTTACCATCCAGGCGGTCATAGCGCCATCGACCTCAAGGTCTTTCGTAGTTACGGGGTTACCCTGTTTGTCATAGGCAACCACGATTTTAGACATGCGTTCCCGCAGGTCCTTCAAGCTGTTAAAAACGGCAAGTATTGCCATAACCTCTGAACTGACCGAGATGGCAAAACCGGAACGCATCATAAAGCCGTCCATCTTATCGCCGATACCGATTACGATATCTCGCAGCGATTGTGCGCAAAAATCCATTGCCCATTTCATCTGCACGTTGCGCGGGTCGATATTCAAGCGTTTTAAATTTTTCCGTGCAAGTATCTCATCATCATAATTGAATTCGTGCTGCAGACGAGAGGTCAGAGCCACCATCGCCAGGTTATGGGCATTGGTTACGTTGTCGATATCACCGGTTAATCCCAGCGAAAACGGAGTTAGAGGAATACACTGGGAAAGCCCGCCGCCGGCAGCGCTGCCTTTAATATTAAAGGTGGGTCCGCCCGAGGGCTGTCGGATAGCTCCGGAAACATTTTTGTTTCTCTTGGCCAATCCTTGCACCAGACCCATAGTAGTGGTACTCTTGCCCTCTCCGAGGGGGGTGGGAGTTATGGCGGTAACATCGATATATTTTCCGTTCGGTTTATTCTTAAGACGGTCAAGAATGAGGGGAAAATCCACTTTACCTATGAAATGGCCGTAAGGTAGAAGCTCCTCTTTTTTTATGCCCCATTCATTTGCCAGTGCCGAAATCGGCTTCATATACTTTTCTGCTTCTTCCGCTATCTCCCAATCCTTCAGTTTGGTGGGGTCGAGTGATGTAATATCGAATATTGCCATTTTATTATCTTTCACTCCTCTCACAAAAGGTTGCCGATAATTAAGATAATACCAACTAATTATACATTTGTTTGACGGTATAAAGGAATATCTGTTTATATTGTTTGCCGGAAACAATAAATTCTAAAATTATATTGACACAATTTTGCATTCCGGTATATTTCTGAATATTTAATATGCAACAAGGTGAAATGATAGTATAAGTTAAAGCTAATATATGGTCAAATAATTTTATCGGGCAACACATAATAAAATTGCCGCTTTATTTTATCGCTTTGTGTTTGAACAATATATAGCCCTGAGTTATAATTAGCTTTACGTAAATTACATATTTTAGGTCAGGGGGAAGAAGTTTGCTTAAGAGTCACAGTTGTGGGGAACTTAACCGGAATAATAATAAACAGATTGTAACCCTTGGTGGCTGGGTGGACCGTCGCCGTGACCATGGTGGTTTGATTTTTATAGACTTAAGGGACAGGGAAGGAGTGGTGCAGGTAGTTTTCAATCCTGAAAGCTCGAAAGAGTGCCATGATGTTGCCAGCCAGTTACGAAACGAATATGTAGTACAGGTGGTTGGGCAGGTTTATTTGCGTCCGCCGGGCACGGAAAATATCAAATTACCGACCGGGGAAATTGAGATATTGGCCGACAGCGTCAAGATATTGAATACTTCTAAAACTCCTCCTTTTTATATTAACGAAGATATCGAAATAGATGAAAGCCTGCGTTTGAAATATCGGTATCTGGATATCAGGCGCGAAAGAATGAAAAACAATGTTATTCTGCGTCATCGGGTGACCAAGATGATGCGTGATTTTATGGATAACAGGGGGTTTTTGGAAGTAGAAACTCCTATCCTTATAAAAAGGACTCCTGAGGGAGCTCGCGATTACCTGGTACCGAGTCGCGTTTATCCCGGTAAGTTTTATGCCCTGCCGCAATCACCTCAGCAGTTGAAACAGCTTTTAATGGTGGCAGGTATAGAGAAGTACTACCAGGTTGCCAAGTGTTTCCGCGATGAAGATACGCGGGCGGATAGGCAGCCGGAGTTCACGCAGCTCGATATAGAAATGAGTTTTGCGGAAGAAGAGGATGTTATGCAGTTAATCGAAGACCTCTTCGTCAAAATAATGGAAGAATTAAAACCGCAAAAGCGTATTATAAAGCCGTTCCCGCGTTTGAATTATGCCGATGCAATGGAACGTTTTGGTTCCGATAAACCGGATATACGTTTCGGAATGGAAATAAAAGACCTTTCGGATATTGTTGCCGATTGCGAATTTGCCGTTTTCAGTTCGGCAGTTGCCGCCGGAGGCAAAGTAAAAGGTATTAGTGCTCCCGGTTGTGCCGGTTATTCTCGTGCGCAGATAAATGAGCTGAACGAGATGGCTCAAGGCTTCGGTGCTAAAGGGCTGGCAACCATTATATTGGATTCTTCGGTATCAAGTATCGAGCAGTTAACTCCGGAGACAATTAAATCTCAGATATCCAAGTTTCTTACGCTGGAACAGATAAAAAATATGGCAAAACGTCTTGGGGCAGCTCCCGGCGATATGTTAATGATTGCCGCAGGTGATGACGCTACCGTCAGCAATGTTCTTGGCAGGATGCGCTTGGAAATGGGAAACCGTTTGAAATTAGCAGACCCTGATTTATTTGCCTATTGTTTTGTTGTCAATTTCCCATTATTTACATGGGATGATAAAACGAATCGCTGGGAAGCAATGCATCATCCTTTTACATCCCCGAAGGAAAAAGATATCCCCATTCTGGAATCGAATCCGAAAGATGTTTTCAGCCAGAGCTATGATATAATATTAAATGGCTACGAAGTTGGTGGTGGTAGCATAAGGATTCATAATGCCGAATTGCAGAGAAGAGTTTTTAAGGTCATGGGTCACACGGATGAATCCATCGACCAGCTGTTCGGGCATTTACTGGAGGCTTTCAGCTACGGAGCGCCGCCGCACGGGGGAATAGCCATAGGGGTGGACCGTATGTTGATGCTGATTGCCGGTGAAAACAGCATCAGGGAAGTAATCCCTTTCCCCAAGAATCAAAATGCTTATGATTTATGTTTTAATGCGCCCGATGTTGTAAGCCGGGAGGATATAGACGTATTACATATAAAACTATTGGATGAACAGGCAGAAGAATAAATAATATAAAGGGGTAACGATGAAGTCAACACTGGATAAAACAGAAAACCATATGAGCTATCTGACCGTTGTGAACGAAATTTCCGAGATGGAAGGATACATGGAAAAAGCGTATCAACGGTTGGTTAAAAGAACAGAAGTGCCTGGTTTTCGCAAAGGTAACGCACCCAGAGATATTCTGGAAAAGCATGTCGGCAGGGAAAAACTGCTTGAGGATGCTATCAGGGAAGCTGTTCCTTTTATATGCGATGACGTAATTAAAGAACACAATTTGGAACCGGTAATGCAGCCGATGGTTAAAATTGTGGAGAATGAACCGTTGAAGTTCGAAATGATTGTCGCATTGAAACCGACAGTCGAACTGGGTGATTATAAAAGTATGGTCGTAGAGCCGGAGCCGCTCGAAGTCAGCGATGAAGAACTTAATGAGGTTTTAGATAATCTGCGCAAGCAGTATGGCGGTAGTTCCGAGTCATCGGATAGCCCGATTAAATACGGGGATAATGTAACGGCGGATATAATAGGAGAGATTTATGAGACTCCGATTATTCGTAATGAGGGCATCACCTTTGAGTTGAATTCGGAATTTGCCAAGGAAATACCGGGTTTAGCCGATAAGTTAGTGGGAATGAAAAAAGGGGAAGAATCTAAATTTAAATTGACTCTTCCAGATGATTATGAGAATAAAGTGGTCGCTGGAAAAGAGATTGAATTTACCGCAACTATCAAGGATGTGCGTGGAATGACTTTACCGGAACTCGACGATGAGTTTGCCAAGAAGGTTTCACCCGGCATAGAGTCTCTTGAAGCTTTAAAGGACAGAATTCGCACTAACTTAAAAAGCGAAAAAGAACGCAATGCTGTTGCCAATTACGAGGAAAAAGTTATTGAGAAATTGATAGAAATCAGCAAGTTGGAATATCCTCCGGTCATGATTGATATGGAATTACAGGATCTTATACAGGAATACAAGCGGCAGCTACAGGCATCTTGCCGTGATGAGAAGGAATTCGAAGAGAGAATGAAGCGGGTGCCCGAAGCGAAGTTAAGAGAAAACGGCAAGCCTATGGCTAAAAAGAGAGTTTTGTGGACACTGGTGGTAAGTGAGGTTGCCAAACAGGAGGGGGTAACCGTTTCTGATCAGGAAGTAGATGATGAAATAGAGAATATGTTAAAAGATGCCGGGCAAGGAAAAGAAGAAATGCGAAAATATTTACAGGAAAGCAACGGGCGAAGGGAAGTTGGAAGCTTTTTACAGGCCAAGAAAACCATTAAACAGCTGGTGGAGATGGTGAAAGCTAACACCCCGTCCGAAAATTAATATAAAAAAGGAGTAAAAAATGTACGAAAATCCGAGCAATGTAATACCCATGGTGATTGAAAGCGGTGCAAGAGGGGAGAGGGCTTACGATATATATTCATTACTCTTGAAAGAGCGTATCATCATACTGGGTACTCAGATAAACGACCAGGTTTCCAATGTTATTGTTGCCCAGCTTCTCTTCTTGGAGAGGGAAGACCCCGATAAGGATATACAGCTTTTCATAAACTCGCCGGGCGGCGTGATTGCTTCCGGCCTTGCTATTTACGATACAATGAATTTAATAAAACCGGACGTATCGACAATATGTGTCGGTATGGCAGCCAGTATGGCTACGGTATTACTGAGCGCCGGTGCCAAAGGCAAGAGATTTGCCCTGCCTAATTCTACAATACATATGCACCAGGCTCTCGGCGGAGCTCAGGGACAGGCTTCCGATATCGAAATTGCCGCCCGTGAAATTATGAGATTACAGGATTTAATAAGAGGTATTCTGGTAACAAATACCGGACAACCCGTGGAGAAAATTATCCACGATACCGACCGTGACTTCTATTTGAATCCTCAACAGGCTGTCGAATACGGTTTAATCGATGAGATATTAACAAAACCGGAAGAAGACAAGAAATAAGCGGAACTTCAATCATTTTGTAAACCACAAGAGCCGGCGGGGTAGTGATATCCTGCCGGTTTTGTTTTGTTAATGAGATTACATAAAGTCATCTCATTATTCATGGTTTTTGTGAATATTGAATTGCGCCAAGATTCTTCGCCGACTTCAGCATTATATTGATCAAGCCGTTCGTGGTGCGCTTGTCGAATCATAACGGCGGTGAATAGCCCGTACCTAGGGAGTTAAAGATTAAAAGTTTGCAGGCCAAAATCATACTGCGGATAGCCTGTAATGATTAAGAAATTATTTGAATGACGCTTTTAGTTCTTATCTTTTAACAACTTCTCTATTTCATCTGTGAGATTATAGCCGTTGATTTTGTTTCCATGCGAGTCAAAAACTTTGCCGTCGGAAATGACTACTTTCTCCGAACTGAAAGCGGACATGGTTGTTAGAATAAGCGGAAGCTCTCTTTTTATTCCGTGTTGGCGGATAGCCTTGAAAAGTTCGTTATCTTCTCCCTGAGTTGTTTTAATTTCATCAGCTGTCATTCCTTCAACTGCTTGCCAGTGAGCATCGAAATACCTGCCGTTAATCGGAAATCTGCAGTAGCTGACAACCGGTCCTTTATCCAGTTCTGGGGTCACCATATGCATCATTACCCCGGTTTCTTTAGCTTTAGTATCAATCAACTGCCAGATAACCTCGCGCCAGGTACCCTTCGGGCCGCCGGGTGCCGCCGGGTGCAGGTTGAGCATATTGTATTTTTTACACATTTCCTTGCCGACAATGAGCATATAACCAGCAAGTACGCACAGGTCACAATTATAATCCTTTAGTAATTCCATAACATGGCGGTCGTATTGCAGTCGCCACTCCGGTAGCGGTTCATCTACGGCGTTGTCAGGCCTATCGCCTTTGAATTTCTGATAAGAAAAGCATACTATCGGAACGCCGCTGTTTTTTACGAGTTCGATAAAGCGGTCGGTTTCCGGAGATTCACCGGGTTCACGGCTGCAAAAGACGTAAGAAATGCGGGCGTTTTTTATTTGTCCGCTGGCTATACCATCCAAAGCAGTTTTAAATAGTTCCCTTGAACCTTTTCCTCTTCCGGTGGAAAACCAGCCGAATTGATACATTTTATCTAAACCGTTTCATCAATTTATTTTTTACACTGAGAAGGTGAACAAACGGGCTGGAGGAGTGAGCGTTGATTTTCCCTTCATCCAGTGCGCTTAAAAATTCTTCTTTAACATTGAAATCGGGCATCTCTATAAAACTGGTTCCTATTTCGGATATTGAATGTGCATCGCTGCCTGCGCTTTGCCTCAAATTATTTCTTATGGCGAATTTAAGCGCCTGCGTACGGTCCTGGAAGGCAAGCATTCTCCCGTTATGAACTTCGATTATATCAATATCTCGCTTAATAGCCTCAAGGTTTATTCCCTGAAATGCCGATGAACGGTACTTATCGAAAGGATGCGGAATACATACCAGTCCGTCCTGTGCCCTTATTCTTTTAATCGTCTCTTGCGGTGTTATTCCGCTGGGTATGGTTTCTTTTAAAAACATTCCCATTATCTCTCCGTGAGGAGTAAGTATCTCTTCGGCTACGATTATTTTAAAAGGAGCTATTGCCTGTAATTTAAGTGCTCCTGCTGTTGTGCCGTGGTCACACACTGCCAGACAGTTAATCCCTATTTTTAAACAACGTTTAATGATGTCATCCAGTGAGTTGTTGGAGTCGGGAGAATAGCAGGTATGAACGTGCAGGTCGGCTTTCAGCATCTATCCGTTTTTCCTTTCCAGATAGGCCCCCGACCTGGTATCTACTTTAACAATATCTCCGATGTTGATAAATAAAGGTACCTGAACGCTAACTCCCGTTTCAAGCTTCGCCGGTTTTGTGCCTGCTGTTGCGGTATCACCTTTAAATCCGGGTTCCGTCTCGACGACTTCCAGCTCGACGGCGACGGGTATTTCGACAGAAAGTATCTTTTCTTTATAGCTGGAAACTTGCACATACATTCCCTCTTTAAGATAAGCAATCGAATCTCCCAGCTGTGATTCGTCCACAGTAATCTGCTCGAAGTTCTCGGTATCCATAAAGTGGTATAATTTTTCGTCGTTATAAAGATACTGCATATCACGTGTATCCAGGTGGGCTCTTACAAATTTATCATCCGATTGGAAGCTTTGTTCAATGGTATGTCCGGCTACGATATCACGAAGTTTTACATGCGCCAGGGCGGTCCTTTTCATTTTTATATGCTTGTAATCTATAACCTGATACAACTTATCATTTAATACAATAACTACACCTTTTCTTAATTCCGAACCGCTTAACATATAATCTCCTGATTAACTATTTTGTCGACTTTGAAATTACGCTTATTTTACCATTTTTTACCATAACTGTATCCTCTATTCTGACTCCTCCC
This sequence comes from Dehalococcoidia bacterium UBA5748, assembly GCA_002419135.1. Taxonomy (GTDB): domain Bacteria; phylum Chloroflexota; class Dehalococcoidia; order Dehalococcoidales; family UBA5627; genus UBA5627. The sequence goes on from DIFM01000041.1 coordinate 36,709, forward strand.
CACCCGGCTAAATAAATGCCCGGTTCTATGGTAAAAGCCATGTTCTCAGTCAGAATATCACCGGAAATGCGATGAAGATTGGGTTTTTCATGTGCTGCCAGACCGATTCCATGTCCAAGGCTATGCCCAAATGCTTCGCCGTATCCCGCTTCTTCGATGATGCTCCTGGCAAATTTATCGGCTTCTGCCCCGGTTGTTCCGTCGACAATCTTAGTAATGGCATTCAACTGGGCTTCCAGCACAATCCGGTATATATTGTTAAAAGTGTTGTCTGGCTTTCCGATACACAGCGTTCTGGTTACATCACTACAATAACCCTCTACTTTGGCACCGAAATCGATAACTATCGGTTCACCTTCTTGTATTACCCGCCCGGAAGGTTGAGCATGCGGTAATGCCGCATTGGGACCGGAGCCCACAATTATCTCAAAAGGAATGGATTGGCTACCGGCTTCGCGCAGAGATTTTTCCAGTTCCCATGCAACATCGAGTTCTGTCATTCCGGCATGGATAATTTCCTCAATATGTTTGAACGATTTATCGCTGATTTCTGCGGCATGTTCGATACAAGCCATTTCTTCGGTGTCTTTTACCATCCTGATTGTTTCAACGGCGTCAGTTAAAGGTGTCAATTCTAATTTTATCCCGGCTTTGTCAATTGCAGATAAAAAGTTTTGATATCTCTCAAAAGTAATATCACCGGATTCGAATCCGAGTTTTTTGATCTTAAGTCCATCAATTATTTCCGGAAACCATTTATCGGTACTGCCTGAAATCCGGAATAGGGTATAAGCCGGTGCCTGCCCTTTAACCTGCTCGACATAACGAAAATCAGTAGCCAGTACCAGGCTGTTATACGTTATAAAAAGATAGCCGGCTGAGCCGCTGAAGCCGGAAAGGTAATACCTGTTTTCAGGTCGGGATATTAAAATTGCATCTATATTCTTTTCCTTGAGTATCTGTCTAAGCTCGGTTATCCTCTTGTCTATTTTCATCAATATTCCTTTCTGATTTTGCCATCGGATGGGCTGCAAGATATACCTTGCGAGCCTGTCCGTGTGTGACATGGGTATAAATCTGCGTAGTTGACAGGTTTGAATGTCCTAAAAGTTCCTGCACCACTCTCAGGTCAGCACCGCCATCGAGCATATGTGTGGCAAAGGTATGCCGCAACAGGTGTGGATGTACATCTTTTTCAATACCTGCCAAACCGGCATATTTGTGCATAAGCAGCTGTACCATACGCTCGGTAAGCCTGTTGCCATCCCGGTTTAGAAACAGGGCACCGCCTCCGGTCCTCTTTACCTGTAATTTAGGTCTACCGTTGCGTAAATAATTAACGATGGCTGTGGCGGCATGTTCGCCCATTAGAACCATGCGTTCCTTGGAGCCTTTGCCCCAGACGCGTATTTCGTGGCTTTCGGTGTTTATATTATCAATATTTAAGTTAACCAGTTCGCTTACACGTAAACCGGAAGCGTATATCAGTTCTATCAGGGCGCGATCGCGTAAGCCTTGCGGAGTGGACAAATCAGGAGCCTTCAATAATTTTACAACCTCTTCGATTGTTAAAAATTCAGGTAAACGCTTATCCAGCTTGGGGGAAACGGATTGTTCAAGCGGGTTTGTATCCAATATTTTCTCTCTGGAAAGGTAGCGATAAAAAGAGCGGATAGCCGAAAGCTTACGGGCAATGCTGGCTTTGGCTACACCCTGATTGGCTAAATATGCCAGATACTCGCGTAATACCCACTTATCAGCCTTGTCCAACGATTCTATTTTTTTCATACGTAAAAACTGGAAAAAGCCTTTTTCCGTACCGCGCTTGGAATTGCCGATCAGGTCGCTGGTATAGTTGCGCACCGTATAAGGCGATACGTTGCGTTCAGCTACCAGGTAATTAATATACCTGTTAAAAACTTCCTGCATTGATATTAATCCTGCTGGAGTTTATTTTTGTAATCGCATTTGGTGCATTTACCCCACTTGCTTCTATATACTGTTACCAGTCCGCCGCACTTCGGGCAGGGTGGGGGCAAAGGCTTTGTGTTTATAGCAAAGGTACACTTCGGGTAATTGCTACAACCGTAAAAGGTGCGTTTCTTTTTACTGCGCTTTTCAATGATATCTGCATCGCATTCAGGGCATTTGGCGCCGGTCTTAATTTTAAATGAGCTGGTGTATTTACAATCTGGATATCCGCTGCATGCCAAAAATTTGCCGAAACGTCCTACTTTTACAACAACCGGTTTATCGCATAAAGGGCATTTTTCGTCGGTTTCTTCGTCTGCCAGTTTTACCTTCTCTATAGCTTCGGCAGCTTTCTGAAGATCGACATTAAACGGCTCGTAAAACTCTTTTACTACCTCTATCCAGTCCCTGTCTCCAGCGGCAATTTTATCCAGGTCGTTTTCAAGATGAGCCGTGAAATCTATATTTACGATGTTGGAAAAATGCTGAAAAAGTAAATCATTAACAATAATGCCCAGTTCGGTCGGTTTAAAGCTGCCGCCGGGTTTGGTGACATATTCGCGGTCCTGAATAGTGGACAAAATAGGGGCATAAGTGCTCGGGCGTCCGATACCCCATTGTTCAAGCATTTTAATCAGCGTCGCTTCAGTATAGCGTGATGGCGGTTTAGTAAAATGCTGGTCGTCAAAAAGATTTAAAAGTTTTAGAGTATCGCCTTTTACCATCTGCGGCAGTACAGGTGATTTCTCTTCCTCATCATCGTCTTTTTTTTCACTGTAAAGAATAATAAAACCGGGGAACACATTGACTGAACTGGTTGCTCTAAGAAGGTATTTATTTTTAGATAGGCTGCATTTGGCGTCGATATCAACAGTTGTGTTTTCAAAGGAAGCTGCTGCCATTTGGCTTGCTACCATCCTTTGCCATATCAGGTTATATATCTTATATTGTGTCGCATTAAGGTACTGCTTAATTGAAGCAGGAGTCCGCCACGCTTTGGTCGGACGAATTGCCTCGTGAGCTTCCTGGGCGCCCTTTACTTTACGGAAAAAAGAACGGGCGTGAGCAGGCAAGTAATCCGCTCCGTATTTTTCAGAAATGTAATTTCTTACTTCCGTCAGTGCTGACGGAGCGACATGCGTCGAATCTGTTCTCATATATGTAATCAGACCGACGTTACCTTCATTTCCTACAGGTAAACCTTCGTAAAGCTGCTGTGCCGTAGCCATAGTCATTTTTGCTGTAAAACGAAAACGTCTCCATGCTTCCTGCTGCAAAGTGCTGGTAATGAACGGAGGCGCCGGTTGTCTTGGTGCTTTCTTTATATCCACCTTACTGACGCTGTAAGCAGCATTTCCCAAATCTGACTTGATTGCCGTCGCTTCATCCCGGTTTTTAATTTCTGCTTTATTACTGTCTGAGGTTTTTACCAGTAATGCACGGAAAGAGTTGCTCTTTTCTTTTGTATCTTTCAGTAATTCCGCTTCTATAGTCCAGTATTCAACAGGAACAAATTTTTCAATTTCGCGTTCGCGGTCTACAATAATTTTTACAGCTACGGATTGTACTCTTCCTGCCGATAATCCTTTTCTGACTTTGCGCCATAACAGAGGGCTTAGTTTGTAACCGACCAGCCTGTCAAGTATTCGGCGTGTCTGCTGCGCATTTACCAGTTGCATATCGATTTCGCGGGGGGATTTAAAGGCATTTGTGATTGCTTCCTGTGTTATTTCATGGAAAGTGACACGACGATATTTTACATCCTTTAGTTTAATAGCCTCGAAAAGATGCCACGCAATGGCTTCCCCCTCACGGTCGGGGTCAGTCGCCAGATATACGGTAGAAGCCGTCTTAGCGGCATCCTTGAGATCTTTTACGGTTTTATTTTTAGCTCTGGCAACAACGTATTTGGGTTCGAAATTATTTTCGATATCAACGCCCAAACGGCTTTTCGGCAAGTCCCTGACATGCCCCAGAGAAGCCTTGATTGTATATCCTCTACCCAAAATCTTGGAAAGAGTTTTTGCTTTGGCCGGTGATTCTACTATTACAAGGTTGTTTTTCATTTAATTAATCTCAATCTTATAGAATTCTTTATTTTCGCGTATTTCGTGGCAAAGAGCATAACTCATTGTCGCTACTTGTTTTACCATACCTTTAAGTTCCATCATAGCCAGTGTACTGCTGATAACGGATATCGGAAAACCGCTGGCACGACAGATTTCATCCACATGGGCAGGCTCGGATCCCAGTTGCTTGAGAATTACTGCTTCAGTATCCGAAGCGGGAATGATTTCTTTAGCTTCGATATGTTCTGTAATGGCGGTTAAATTAAGTTCCTGTAGAATATCCGATGCATTGCGTACAAGCCTGGCTGTGCCTTCCATAATCAGTTTATTTGTACCAATGCTTGCCGGAGACAAGACACTTCCGGGAATGGAAAATACCTCGCGGTCCTGTTCGAATGCCAGATGTGCCGTAATCAGAGAGCCGCTGGTTTCTCCGGCTTCTACTACAAGTACACCCAGGCACAACCCGCTCATTATGCGGTTGCGGCGGGGAAAGTTCTCTGGTCGGGGTTTTGTACCGGCAGCATATTCACTTATCATAGCTCCGTTTTTAATAACCTGGCGTGCCAGATTGGCATTTTCTGCCGGATAGACGCTATCAAGTCCGCCCCCCATTACTGCAATGGTTCTGCCGCCGGCATTCAGCGCAGAACGGTGAGCGATTGTATCAATACCTTTAGCCAAACCGCTGACGATGGTTATCCTGTTCTTTGCCAATTCTGATACTATTTCTTCGGTTAACTGCCGCCCATAAACGCTGGGATTTCTGGTGCCGACTACCGCCAGACAATACTCATCCTCGGCAAGTATTTCCCCTCTGATATAAATTACAGGTGGAAAATCGTGTATCTCTTTAAGACGGTACGGATAATCCTTATCGTGGTAATTAAATGCTTTTATATTATGCTTTTCCAGTTTTTCCAACTCGGTATCAAGCGATATCTTGGGTCTCCATTTTGCAATGGAGTTGACTGTATTATCATCAAGCCCGGCTTTTTTAAACTCGTCGATACCGGCATTCCAAGCTTTTTCAATATCGCCGAAGTAGTTTTCAATCCGGGTAAACTTTACTCTGCCGATGCCCGCAATCAGATTAAAACCTATCCAGTATTTGTTTTTTTCATTCTTGGTTGTCAAAACGCTATCATTCTAGCATAATAATAAATAATAATGAAAAAGATAGCTTGAAAATTAAGTGTATAATTAAAAGAATCTGTTGAAGATGTTGGGGGAAATGGCGGAGAGGGTGGGATTCGAACCCACGGTTAGGTTTCCCCAACACACACTTTCCAGGCGTGCCTGATCGGCCACTCCAGCACCTCTCCAAATCGGCCTCATAGAAAAAATGAATCCCGAATATTGTAGTATATTTTGTGTTTTAATTCCAGTTACGACAGCGGAAGGATTAGAACGGATGGCGGAGAGGGTGGGATTCGAACCCACGCTTCACTTACGTGAAGACCGCTTTTCGAGAGCGGCACCATGAACCACTCGGACACCTCTCCAACTGTCTAAAATAAAGCTAAAATGGGATAATTTACAGACGATTTACAATTGACATAAAGTACTTTTGCGAACATGAGAATAAATACTGCTAACAGATAGCTCGGTTCTGCTAACAATCAATTCACTATTAATCATCGGGATTATTATACTGGGTAGAGATTACCTCGTCAAAAAGATTGATTAGTATTCTAAGAAATAAAAAGGGATGGATATGTAAGCTATTTTCAATATTAATTTAAAAAAACAGCGATAATGGGCGAAAACATCCGACATCTTTTAATCTATAAATATGCTGTTGTATACTTACTCTAATTAGAAATTACATAAGCGGTAAATATAATGGCTATGGTCGATATTATAGAATGTTTAAAAAAAATGGTTGCGCTTAGAGCGTCTGATCTTCATATAAAAGCGCCTACCGGACCTATATATAGAATCGATGGATATCTGTGTAAGTGTGAAGATGGAGAAATAACAGCTGAAGACGTAGAGGCCGCCTTTAGCAGTATTACATCAGAAAAGCAGAAGGCTGAGTTTTATAAAAATCTGGAATTAGATTTTAGCTATTCGATACCGGGTGTAGCGCGTTATCGTATAAATGTTGAAAGCCAGAGGGGAACTTTGTCTCTTGCAATACGGATGATTCCTTTTCAAGTTCCTACAATAGAGGAGTTGCAGCTACCGGATATTTTGAAAGATTTAATAATGAAACCCCGTGGATTAATTGTTGTCTCCGGTCCGACAGGCTCGGGTAAATCGACAACGTTAGCTGCAATGATAGACCATGTAAATAATCATGGTAATCGGTCAATCATCACAATTGAAGACCCGATTGAGTACGTTTTTGCTGATAATAATTGCGTTATACTTCAAAGAGAGTTAGGTGTTGATACCAGGTCTTTTCCGGATGCTTTACGCAGTGCCCTGCGACATGACCCGGATGTAATAGTGGTAGGTGAGATGCGTGACTATGATACAGTATCAACAGTGATAGCTGCGGCTGAAACCGGACATTTAGTGCTTGGAACATTGCACACAATCGATGCCCCACAAGCGGTTGATAGATTGGTGGATTTGTTCCCGCCTTCTCAGCAGCGTCAGGTTCGAGTTCAGTTTTCTCAAATTATAGAAGCTGTAGTCTGCCAAACACTTCTACCAAAAGCTTGCGGGCATGACCGCATTGCTGCATTTGAAATTATGTTGGTTAATGACGCAATTAGAAACCAAATACGTGAAGGTAGGACGTTTGAATTGCATAATACAATGCAGATGAATATGCTAAATGGGATGATGTTATTGGATATTGATTTGGCGAGGCTTGTTAATGAGGATATAGTAAAAAAGGATGTAGCAGTAACAAAATGCTCAAACAGGGAAAGGCTAGAGCGGTTGGTGAAGCAAAAATCTGTTTTCTGAATGTATTTTTTGTTATTTTCTTAGTAATATCGTTAACTTTATCTAATTGAACTCCATATCCGGAGCGTCAGATCTATGGAAAACCGGGTTTAAAACCAGCCAATACTCCGACTGCAAGGTCGTCGGAAGTTTATTTTTTAAGCATTGTTTTGCAAGAATAAACTCCGCAATGATGTAATGAAATTATCATCAATTCGTAACAGGTTTATGATTTATTCTTGAGGTCTTTCATAGGAAACGCTTATCATATCTTGTTTCCCCCAAACACCGACGATTATTTTAAATTTAAAATCATCAATGACACCACTCATTCTGGTACTGGGACCGCTATATTCCTGTACAACGGTTTCTTTATAATCCTGCGTTTCACCGTAAAGTTCACGGTAGTAGTTTACAGCTTCTTCATACGAACCGGTATGGCTGAACATTTTAGAAGCCATTATAGTTCCATTTGGAGGATTACTGGTACATGCATAGTGTTCGTCCCACATATCTCCCAATTTATACGGGTTTAAAAGTGATTCCGGGAAGTCGGTATGGAACGGATTACTCGTTATATTAAGAGTATTGGGTAGAAGTACTGATAAGTAAACTATATTCTCACCGCTCCAGTAATCCCAGCGTGCATCCACCTCATAGCCATTAACAGTTCCCTTAGCATCCCAAAAAGATGATTCCTCATTCGTGTCGAGAAGCGCGGTATAATACTCGGCTATTTCCTTTTGAGTTTTGTCGGTAACATAAACAACGTTATAAGTATTAGTAAAATGCCCGGTATTATTATAGGCTGGAAACATAATATCGAATGAACAGCTATCTATGGCGAGCTTGCCGTATAAAGGCCAGATATCTTCGGGGTATCCGCCCAGCAGATAGCCCCGATAATGGCTATAGGGGTCGGTCGAGGTTGTTGCGCTTGATGTTGTGGATGCTATAGTTGTATCGGTGGTGATAATGGCAGGAGTAACTGTTATTGTTGTCGGATGAGTTACGGTTACTGTAGTAGGGATCGATAAGGTAGTGGTAATTGTATCGGTTATTCTTTCCGTACTTGTGAGAGTAATAGTTTCCGGAGTGGGTTCACTGCAGCCTGGCAATACAGATATCACGATTAATAATGCCAAAATAACTGATGTCCATATGTACTTATGCTTATTCATATGAAAGTTCTCCTGAAGACTTATAGAAACATAAAGGTCAAGACGCTACTTATCCTTATATGACGGGATATTATATCAAAAATATCTACTTGGCGTAAAATCATGTTTCGGGATAAACTATCAATGGGCGTTAATACGATAATGCTTATCCCAGTATTTCTCGAATCTTATTCTCCAGTGTTTTATGATCGAAGGGTTTGCTTATGAAGTGTAGTTTGTATTTTTGAAGAAAATTCTTTACTTCTATGTTTGCAGAATCGCCTGTGGTCATGAGGATATTTTTTGATAGATACGGTTTGTCATTTACTATTTTTTCGAATAATTCCTGTCCACTCATGTCCGGCATACGTATGTCTATAATAATAATGTCATAGTTCCTATCGTTGATTTTTTGCAATGCATCATAGGGGTTGGAAATAGTATCTACGTAATATTCCGATGAATTCAATGTAGATTTAACGAATTGTCTGATGGACATTTCGTCGTCGATAACAAGAATATTTATCCTTTTGGAACTAATTTGATTCTCTTTCGGTAGAGCTGGCTCAGTGTACTCATAAAGATTAGAATCATTTATGACAGGCAGTTCTATTCTAAAGGTAGCACCCTCATTTAATTCGCTTTCAGCAGAAATGATTCCGCTGTGTTCGGTAATTATTGAACGTGAAAGGCTTAAACCCAAACCGGTTCCCTCTCCCACAGGTTTGGTTGTAAAAAATGGCTGGAACAGTCGTTTCATGTTTTCTTCTGAAATACCCAGTCCGTTATCCCGGAATGATATGATTATTTTGTCATTTATCTTTTTAGTTGTGATTTTTAATTCACCCAGCCTGTCCCTCTTTTTCATAGAATATTCCGCATTAACAATCAAATTTAAAAATACCTGTTGAATTTGCCCCGGGTCGATTGTTATTAAGGGCAGGGTCTCATCGTACTCCGTAATAACATTTATGTTATTGGTTTTAAGTACGTAAATTCGCATATTAAGTGTATTGGCTATCAGATCATTGATATTAACCATCGCTCTGACCGGTTTATGCTGTCTGGCAAAAGTAAGCAGTCTTTTAACTATATCAGCCACTCTTCTGCTGCCGTCTGCGATGATTTCTACCTGTTCCCGCATATCCTGCGGGAGTTCTCTTTCCATAAGCATATCGGAAAAACCGATAACCCCGGTTAGCGGGTTATTGATTTCGTGTGCAATACCGGCCGCCATTTCTCCCACGGAAGCAAGGCGGCTTGATATCTCTGCTTTTTCCTGGAGCAGGCGTTTTTCTTCTTCAGCCTTTTTCACCTGTGTAATATCTCTCATTATGTGAACCGAGCCTGTTATTTCATCGCTCGAATTTTTAATAGGGGATACGGTTATTTCAAAATACTTGTCCAGTAGTTCGTGATGAATTTCAATCGTTGCTTCCCTGTCAGTATCCAACATCTTTAAATGAGGGCAGTTTGGTATAGGGTTGTCACTTTGATGCACTATTTTATAGCAGGGATTATCCATTACCTCGTTAAGACTGATACTGAAAAGGTCTGCATATGCTTTATTAAAACGAATTATTTTAAAATCCTTGCTTTGAAGAGTAACCGGCATAGGGATTGAATCGAACGTTATCTGCCATTCCTCAGCTGCCTGTCTTAACCTTTCTTCACTTCGTTTACGTTTTGCAATATCATCTGCTATCAGCAGCCAACTTCTGAGCGATATGGCAACAACAGGCGCCAGTCCTTGTATAAGAAACAAATCGTCTGATGAATATCGCTGTTTTGTGGCTTTGGGCGATAAACAAATATACCCGATTTCTTTACCATCTGCTACAAGAGGAATTAAAAATTCGACATTTGGGTTAACTAAAATAGCAGAATTGGGGAAGATAATACGGGTATTGTGATTCGAAAGCAAAGCTTTTAAATCGTGCTGTCGTTCCTCTTCGTTAAAGCTGCCGGTGGCTGCAATAAGAGTACACTCTTCCTGTTCGGATGTAGTGAACAAGCAGGCTCCGTCAAGGTTGAATCTTTCAGTCAATATATTCACAATAAGTGTAGACCCGGTATTAATGTCGGTTATGGAATTAAGTGATGAACTCAGTTCGCGAAGGGTTTTTTGGTAGTCGTATTTATCTTTATAAAAGAATTTATCTACTATGACAGTGATTCCGTTTTTAACCGGACCGAAAAGCATGCTTGCAACGAGTCCCATTAGCAATGCAATTAAAACTGCCTGCAATATTGTCAATGATTTTACATAAAAGAGAATCAGTATTATAAAAAGTGAAAAAATTGAGGCAATTATGATAGAAATTATCAGGTATATCACGCTGCGTCTGACGAATATATTTATATCCAGGAGTTTTTGTGTCATAATGGCGTAACCCATACCGATGGGTATGAAGGCAATGAAAATAACAGTAAAGCTGGCAGATATGAGGATATCACCGGTAATCATTGACGGTAAAATACTGAGTAGTAGAAAAGGAGCTACGGCAGCAATACAAAAATATAATAATAACTTCATCTGTTGCCGTGTTCTGGGGGAAACGGCGCTGACATAATTGTAGATGGCTACACCAATCACTGCCAGAAATGCAACTGCTAATTCTATAGACCTGATAGAACGGAATCCCATCGTTGGTTCTCCGTTCGCATAACCAATGATGGGGTATATAAGTAATGTTATTACTGCCGGTAAGTAAATCAGAAATATGTACGGATTATGCCTTAACGAGCTTCTTTCTTCCGGTAGTATTAAGAAGAAATGAAGTAAAAACCAGGGTCCCAAAGTAGTGGCAATCACAGCAAGGTGTACAGCACCGGGAATTCTTACGATCCCAGCCACGTTACCAATTATTGCCAATCCAAAGGCTAATGAACACAATAATAAAAGAATCGCAATTGCGCTTCTCGGTTTGTAAAAAAACACATAATATGCAGTCAGCCAGAAGATAACACATACGATTAAATATGGAATTAATTCAGTTATATATTGCAGCGGGGGAGTGCTATTTTTAACAGTAACAGAAATTGTTTGGCCTGTGGTACTTACCACAGACAAATCTGTTAAAGTGACACCCAGGCACTGCTTTTGCTTTTCGTACGGTTGTAAAAAATCGTTTGCCGGTTGGCCGTTGATTATGATAGGAATGTCACCTGTTTCTATACCAGCCTGAGCTCCTAAGCCGGCTGAATCCAAGCTTTGAACAACCCATCCGTCTTCAGTTAATTGTAACAATACCCCGATATATGTTTTATTCAAGCTGGAGAAGAATAAAATTAATGAAAAGGCTATAACTAACAAACTGAAAAGTAGGATAGCAAATTCCCGCTTATGACAAATTATATTTGGTAACGTAGATTTTCCTGAAGTTTCATTAGCAATGGGCGGTCGGGAACTCATTGTAGGAATACTCTCAATTTGTCCGGATTAGCTCCGTAACTTTCAGCTTTTTCGGCTGCTTCTGTGGCTAATAATCTGTATGACTCATTTATAATTGCAGAGTAATGCAGGGCGCCTGTGTTGGAAAGAATATCAGAAATATTTTCTACTGAAAGTTCGTTGCCGGATTGGTTCCGATAGTATTGCTCTAATTTTTTATGAATAGCTTTTTCTGTTTGTGATAGAGCGAATACTAAAGGGAAGGTTATTTTTTTATTTATAATATCCTTTTTGTTGATAATACCCGCAATATCATTGGTTATCTGTAACATCATCCCAATGTTATAACCGAACTGTTTGAATAAATCAAGTAATTCATTATTATCGGTGGCTAGCAAAGCACCGGTATAGCAGGCGCATTCTATTTGTGATGCTGATTTCAAACTCAGAATATCCAGATAGTCTTTTTCTGAAATATCTAATTTATTACAATGCGATAAATCCAGGTGTTGACCTGTACAGGCTTTAAGATAGTAGGAATTAATGATATCCAGAATACGGACTATTTCGGAATCGTTTATTTTATTTTCTTTAAGCCGAACTATAGCTTTTTCGCCCAGTACCAGCAGGGTAGTAGCAACATTGTTTGTTATTGCTGTACCATATTTGGAAGATAACGAAAGTGGCGTATCACTATCTTCAACATCGTCGAAAACATCGCCGGCAGCCATAAAAAATTGAAGTGCCGCACAAAGAGGTAATGCCTTCTCACAATTACCTCCAATAGAATCACAAATAATCAACGGTAATAAAACCCAAGGGGTTTCAGGCTCAGCCACAGGAGCCAAGCCGCGCCTACGTACTGATAATGGCTCTCTGATAAGACCCTGAAAATCTACAGGTAAATTGGAGATGAAAAACTCCAGCTCCTCTTGTATAAGGTTAGTATACTTGATTTGCCACATTAAATGGTTCTAAAAAATATTTTGTTACTGTAAGCTTACTAGAGCCAATAAAGTATTGCTTCAATGCCAACAGCTAATGCCGGGGAATCGGAGGTGGCAAGTCCGTATCTGCTGCTGGTATTTATAACGGCCGCTCTTTCGTTTTCGGTTAAATTATAGCGGCTCATTACGCTGTCTGGATTTGCCATAAACTGTTCCTTGATAGTCTCGTCGATGAAGATGCTTTTTACCATTTCCTGCAATGACTGTGATTTCATGGTCAACCTCCTCAGTGGTCTTGTGAGCTGATACTCATAAAATATTATGAATAGAGTATAGTATGAAAAAATGATGAGGTCAATAAAAAATGGCCTTTTTTTCGGTGAAATATATAGTAAATAAGTACTATACCATCAATTTTACGATTAGACGAAGGCAACAAATTATAATACTATACTATCGAAGTCATACGACTATTTATTATCAAGCAGTTTGTTAATTGTGTCTAAAAGCCCATCAATTTCAAAAGGCTTGGTTATATATTCATTTGCCCCCATGACGTCAAGGCTTAATTTCTTGTTTAAGTCATGGTCGACAGCTGTCACCATTATGACAGGTATATTGGAGGTAAGCGGATTGCTTTTGACTATATGACAGGCAACATCACCGTTCATTTTGGGCATCATAATATCCATTAATATGATATCAGGTCGTTGCTTCTGGGTTAAATCAACAGCCATTTTCCCATCGCTGGCTTCGATGACCTCATAACGACTCCGGAGTATTCTTTTTAGTAAAGACCTTACATGTTCTTCGTCGTCTACAACTAAAACTGTTTTTTTACCTGTTTTATTTTCCATAATTACCGTCTGAATTATTACCACGGTAATTATATATCCATTTAGTGATAAATTACTATAGTTTTTGGGGATTTTATCATAAATATTATTGAAAATTTAATCATTTATTCGGAAACAATGATAACTTACATATTGAATGAAATAGGGTAGAACTTAAGTAATACAATGCACGGTATTAAAGGTTGAATAGCCGGACGGCATTTTCAAGTGTTATTTTTGCTGCGGTCACCCTGTCTATGTTTTTAATTTCCGATATTGCATAGAGCGTTCTTACTACATCTGCCGGCCTTGAATCGTATTCAAATTCAGTTCCGCGGCGGTAGGTAACAGGAGAGTCAGTTTCCAATATTAACCTTTCAAGTGGAACTGCTTTAATTGCCGCTCGGTGTTCTTCGTGGTATTCGGCAGCCGGACTGGCGGAGATATAGTATCCGCTTTCTATAATCTGGTTCAGAATACTTAGGGGTCCTGTATACCAGTGAAAAACAGCCTTTTCAACTTCAACTTCCTGCGTGATATTAAAGCAATCCTTCCACGAATATCTGGAATGGATTAAAGCGGGCTTATTATTAGCCTTAGCAGTTGCCAAAAGTTCCCTGAAAACACTTTGCTGGTCTTCCCTCGAGGCTCTTTCTTTTACTCCTTTACTGTAATCCAAACCGATTTCACCCATGCCTATCGCCCGGTGAATATTCTCTCCGATGTAATTCATATTGTCCTGAAAATCTTCATCGGCGATATTCCAGGGGAATAAACCAAGAGCAGGGTAAAGATAATCGGGGTATATTTCGGCAAGAGCCATTATTCTCTGATTGGACAGAAAAGATGTACCTACGGCGATAACAGCCATAACATGATTTTTTCTTGCTTCTGCAATGACGGAATCGGTATTCTCTATCTCATCGATATGTGAATGAGAGTCTATCAATTCATACATTTATTTTTTTACTTCCCATGACGTCAAAGCCCATTCGGTAGAAGAATTGCGGTAAAATCCATTGTTCTTTTCTAGCAGCAGGGATTTAATAAAGGTCTTATATATAGTCAAATCCGAATCATCAGGCAAGAAATTTCTTGAAAAGTACTTGACTGCGTCATCTAAATCTTGAAAATACATCTCGGATTGCGATTCAAAGATTTCGATATCTGCCTTTATTCCCATTTGATAGAGGCAGTTATATATAACCGGATATTCGGGGTAGGGTGTGTACTCTTTATTAAGCAAACGACAGGATTCCGCTTCAACAGGGTCGAAACTATCGGCTCTCCATGTTACATAACAATTGCCTTTAGCTACTGTATTCATGTTCTCCAATGAAGCCTGTAATCTGTTACCCATTGGTAAAAAGCGCGAAGCCAGTACTACATCGTGCGGCTCGATTTCGGCTTTAACATCAATCTCATACCAGTTCTTATTTATAATATCGATGTTGGATATTCCCAAGGATTCTGTTTTATTTTTTAACAAATTAAGCATGCCGTTTGAGATATCCAATACGGTAACACGGCTCGCTTTTTTCGCAATGGGTATTGCCATAAGTCCGCTGCCTCCCCCCACATCCAGAACGGAATAGTCGGGAGAAAGTGACATTCGTGCTAAAAGTTCATTCGTATAAGTGCTTTTGCCGACATTTTTTTCGTAGGTCTTCGACCTCTTATCCCAAAATGCGGCGGCTTCTTCTCCGGTGTCTAATGTGTGCCCGGCTTGCATTTTCCACATGTTTTCCCAATTTATATCTTTAGTGTATTTATAACCCATTTATTAAGATATCCCTTTCATTTTGACATTTCTATCCACATGCCTTCGCAATCAAAGATAACGCTTCCTTTTAGCCCGGCGGCGGCGATGGCGTTAACAAAATAAGCTGTATTTTGCCCTTTATCCCTAATTAAAGGCTCTTCACGCCATCTGCTGCGTACCTTTTTAAAGAGAGGGTCTGCCTTAATCGCCTGTTGTATTCTGATGCTTATTTCGCTGCTGCCCAAGCCCCCCCGCAAAAAATTTTCCCACCCGGTTTTAATACCCGATACCTTTCTTTTATAGCGCCGGGCAGGTCTTGCCAGGAAAAAACAGAGCCTCTGCTGACGATTAAATCAAAACTATTATCAACAAATGGAATATAATAGACATCGGTTTCAATTACCGTCTTTCTGTGGGCGAGTCCTTCAAACAGAATGTTTTTAACCGTAATATCAATTGATGCCGAATCATCATCAATTGAAACAATACTAAGATCGGTTATTTTTGCCAGAGATATCCCAAGTAAACCCGCTCCTGAACCGACATCAAGGCAATAACCTGTTTTAATCCCGTACTTATCGGTAATATAATGAGCAAGGTATGGATAAACCTCTGAAAAAAGGAGGCTTAATCTTTCTATATCGGCATGTTTGTTCATAAAATAAATCTTTTAAATATTTTTGTCGCTAAAATAACCGGTGCGAGCTGTTACAGGTAGATATAAACAAACCCCATTCAAAATTTAAATTCCTGATATTAATTCTTAACCCTGTAATAAGCTCCGTAAAGGCATGCCTTACAATAGGGTACCCCATCTTTATAGACAGCCCTGCCATCCATAACCCTTTCATTACAGACAGAACAAACCGCCCTTTCTTTGGCGCTGCCCGGCAAGTCATTTTCAGGTATATCCACTTCAACCCTTTCTAAAAGCAGCATTTCTTCGTCCGGCGTTTCGGAAACCAGTTTAAGAACCTCATCGACAGAAAGTTCCTTGGGGAAATCCTTGGTAGTTGTTACACGATATGCCTCTCCCGTGGATAAACGCACAAATGTGGCTGCAAATTTACCGTAATCCACATATTTTAACGACCTTTTACCAAGCCCGCAGCCGCTTACTCCCTGTACGGCATCGGTCATACACCTGTCAGTTTCTACATACACAATTAAATCCTTATGTTTTTTTACGTATGGGTCGAAACCGAGAACGCGCATTGCCGCTAAGGCGGATTTGGTGCCCATTGCAATTCCGACACATACATGCCCGTGGAATTCCTCAATTTTTTTTACAAAATAGTAAAAATCCTCGATTTCTTTGGCGCTTACTGTCATTAATTAAATCCCCTTTCATTATTAATAATTGATATATCTAATCGATTGGAACGCAAATCCTGCGGTTTATACCCGAATCCAATTGTAATACTTTTACTTTGATTCCGTAAATATTATACAGGTTTTCCTCGGTTAGCACTTCATCCGGTGTGCCGAAAGCCAAAAACTTTCCGTTATTCATAATAGCTACTTTATTCGCTACCAAAAAGACATGGTCGGGAAAATGGGAAGTCATAATCGACGGCAAACCGTTTTTGGTTATTTCCTTAAGTATACTTAAAAAGCGGTTTTGATTGCCAAAATCCAGGTGTGAAGTAGGCTCATCCAGTAGTAATATGGAAGTTTTTTGAGCCAGCACGCGAGCAAACATCACCATTTGTCTCTCCCCGCCGCTGATGTTGGTATACGGCCTTTCCCTCAAGTGGTAAATATTCAGTTGTTTTAATGCTTCGCGGCATATTTCAATATCGTCTTCTGATGGAGTGGACATCAACCCGATATAGGCGGTTCTTCCCATAAGTACGGCATCCAGAACCGTATAAGGAAAGGTCGGGGCGTGTAATTGCGGTATGTAGCCTATATTTTTGGCGATATCATGGCGTTTCATATGCCCGATATTATGATTATCAATTACTATTGTTCCATCTGTGATGGTGAGCAAATTGGCAATGCATTTCAATAATGTTGTTTTTCCGCAGCCGTTTGGCCCTAATATACATAGATTATCCCCGTCTGAAAGGCTGAAGCTGATTTCGTTGAATACGTCGTCTTTGCTGCCGAAATACTTGAAAGCAGCATTATTAACTTCCAGTTTTATACCCATCCCTGTTTCCCCTTTCTTATTAAATAGAGGAAGAACGGAACTCCTACTATAGCGGTCAGTATGCCGATTGGAATCTCCACGGAGAGGGCGGTACGGCAGATGTTATCGATAATTAACATATATATTCCGCCGAGAAGCGCCGAAACCGGCAGCAGTTTTTTATTGCAGGGCCCGACCAGCATCCTGCCGATATGCGGCATAACCAGTCCTACCCAGCCTATCATTCCACTGATAGAAACAGCGGCTGCGGTTATCAAGCTGGCGCATACTATTATAATTGCTCTCAACTGGGTAGTATTTACCCCCAGCGCCTTAGCCTCTTCTTCTCCCATAGAAAGTACATTAATACGCCATCGGATCAGCATCAGTATTGTAATACCGACAATAATAATGATTGCTACCGGAATCAGGTCTTTCATATATATTGAATTAAGGCTGCCCATTAACCAGAATACAATTTCAGGCAGTTCATCCTCAGGGTCTGCCATATATTGCATCAAAGAGGTCAGCGCTGAAAACAGGGCTCCGATTGCCATGCCTGCCAGTACCAGTGTAAGAGTCGGATTGCCACGGACGCGGTTGCTTATCAACCACGAAGTGCCAACAGCTAAAAGGGCCACTCCGAAAGCGCTGATTTGAATAACCGCCGGATTGCCGGAAATTACGATTGCCAGGGCAGCGCCGAAACCCGCTCCGGAAGTAACACCCAGTATTTGTGGGGAAACCAGCGGATTGCGAAATAAACCTTGAAAGGATGCTCCGGCAGTCGCCAGTGCTGCGCCAATCAGTATTGCTGCCAGTATACGCGGAAGCCTGATATCAAAGATTACCGTTTCCATAATATCCGGCCATGTCGGGGTAATCGGGAATATTTTAGAGAGGAAAATCTGGACTACCTGGGCTGGGGAAATACCGTATCTCCCCAGCCAAAAGGATATTATGAACAGTAATATCAGAGATATGAATAGGATAAGGGTTATAGTCGGTGTCTTCTTCCAGAAAGAAACCGGCTTTTTAAAATTTTTCGTACATTTTGTTTCTATTTGAGTAGTCATTTATCTGTCTTTAATTATTTATTAACGCTATCGATATTAAGCAGTATTAATTGTATTCGCCATTAAAGCATCATAGTCTGCGTCGGTCAGAGTATAGTGGTAGAAATCCAGATAAAACTCCTGTACTTTTGTCTTTAAGTCAAGGTCTGCGCACTGTTCCGGGTAGAGTGTTTGAATCATCCAGTAAATACCGACAATTTCGTTCATTCCGGCAGGCCCGTCGAACCATGAGAAGGGATTGTTCGGTCTCAGATAGACTCTTCCGTCTTGAACTGCCTGCAAATTAGCCCATATCGGGTCTGAAAGTATCTGGTTATAAAGAGTCGCATCTGCAGCTCTGCCGATGATAATGATATCCGGATTCCATAAAAGAATCTGCTCCATCGAAACCGAAGTCATGCCGTATCCGGTCTGGTCTTCGACTACAGCTACATTAGACCCACCGCAGAAATCGATAAGCTCGGTATGCTGAGAACCGGAGGGGTCGGTACTTAGCCCGCCGTCTCCTTCGGCATAGTAAACGGTGACTTTATCTCCTTCGGCAATGTCTGCCATTACCGAAGTAACGTAATTTACGGCTTCGGTATAGTAATCGACCAGGTTTTGTGCATGCTCTTCTACGCCGAGAAGCTCTCCCATCTTGAGTATTGATTCAGGCATGGTATCGTAAGTGTCGAAGACATTGATACTTACAACGGGAATACTGCCGAATTTGTTCTGTCTTTCTTCTACAGTGGCTGCATCACTGGCCAGTATTAAATCTGGCTCCAATGATATAAATGTCTCATAATTGCCTGTTGATTTACCATACCAACCGCCAACAACCGGCAGATTTGCATATTGCGTATCGAAATAGTCGGCACCCTCGGTACTGTTGGGAAGAAAACACCAACCTCCAAGTTTTTCGGGCGCCAGCATATAAGTAAGTATGCATTCGACTGGTCCGCAACAGAGCACCTTATTAATTGTTGTTGGGATTACCACGGTTCTGCCGGCGTCATCGACTATTGTTCTGGTAGCCGGTTGGCCGCTGACTGTTTCTGTTGTTGTTTCAGTTACGGTTGATATGTCGGTAACGGTGGTTGTCTGTGTGGTTGTTTTTGTGGTGGCATTTGTTACTGTAGTTGTCTGTACTTCCTTACACCCGGCGAGAGAAAAGAGCAGAGAAGCGGAGATAACCAGAGTAAACAGAACAGCGGCTATCTTATTTATCTTCAAAATATTGAATCTCCCTTCATTGAATTAATAAACTTGATTTATCTTGTAGCATACCAAATATTAAGTGTGATATAACCGTAAGATTTAAAATAGGCAATATCGTAATATTACCTGAGATATAACACATGTATTTGCATAGTTAATTAAAACATTGCAGTAACCCTCCTTATAGTCATGAATAGTGTCCTTATAAATATTAATATAGCGCCTATCACATAAGGCTTCCAGTATATCTTCGAACGCTATATTAGCAGTAATATATAGTTGTGTCAAGCGGTTGTTATGCTATATTTTTAACCCGGATAAAAATAATTTGTTGTCATTATCGATAAATGTACGTATTTGTCCTACAAAGAATGTATCAAAAAACTTGACGTAACTGAAATATTATTGTAATATGCATTGATATTTATACCCAATCAACAATGATATAAAGATGTATATCGAATTTAAAAGAAATAATACCAACCTGAAATACTACGAATTTGACAAGTAATTGTTGGATTCATTCGGATATTAATTTTTAACAGGGGGGAGTTTAATGGAAAAAACTCAAACTATGAGCTTTTTAAAAGAGGTTAGTCAGGTCCCCGGTGGCGAAGGAGTAAATCTGTGTATTCAGTGTGGCACATGTACCGCGTCATGTCCCAGCGCCAAAATATGGGAATACACTCCTTCAGAGGTAATCGCTATGGTCAGAGCAGACATGCGCGATGCAGTGCTCTCAAGCAGTTCAATGTGGTGTTGCCTTTCCTGCTATTCATGTACTGTCCGCTGTCCAAGGGACGTCGAGCCTACAAGTTTGTTTCACGCGCTCGAATCCCTGGCGATAAAGCATGGTTACAAGCCAAAAAATACAACTACACCGGTAATGTACAACAGTTTTGTGAAGTCCATCAAAAAGAACGGCAGGGTAAGCGAGTTTCAGATGATGATGGGGTATTATCTTTCCACCAATCCTTTTAGTGCCTTGGGTATGATGTCGGTGGCATGGAAACTGTTATCGCATGGACGTATGCCGCTTTCAGCGAGAAAGATTAAAGGTAAAAAGGACCTTGATAAAATTGTGAAAAAACTGAACGAAGTTAGAGGTGCCCAATGAAGAGCTATACATATTTCCCCGGCTGTTCATCGGAAGCTACTGCTGTAGGATTGGATGTTTCCAGCAGGTCCATAGCGGAAGCTCTGGGAATGGAATTGAAAGAACTGGAAGACTGGAATTGTTGCGGTTCTACTCCTTACGGCTCACTGGATGAGCTGGAAGCAATTGCCGTCGCAGCGCGGAATCTGGCTCTGGCAGAAAAAACGGGGCTGGATTTGGTTACCCCATGCAGTTCGTGTTTTGTCACCCTCAGTAAAGCCAGAGTACATATGATGGAAAAACCGCAGTTAAAAGCCAAAGTCAATCAAGCTTTAGCGGCTGTGGGATTGGAATATAAGGGTACTGTAAAGGTAAGGTTATTAATTGAAGCTCTGATGAGCGACATTACTGCGGAGACAATTACTTCCAAAGTTAAAAAGCCCCTTAAGGGATTGAAAGTGGCCCCCTATACCGGATGTCAGGAGGTTCGCCCCAGGTTTGGTTTTGACCATCCGGAAAATCCCATTGCGTTGGATACCATAGTAGAAGCAGTTGGCGCTGATGCTGTCCCGTACCCTTCGAAGAGCAAATGTTGCGGCGGCTCGGCAGTGATAGCAGAAGAAGGCCTTTGTATTGAATTGATGTACAAATTACTGGACGATGCTGCAAAAAACGGAGCCGAATGTATCGTTACCCCCTGTCCGCTCTGTCAGATGAACCTTGATGCCTATCAGGCTAAAGTAAACAGCAAATACAATACCAATTTTAATTTACCGGTTTTGTTTGTTACACAGCTAATTGGTGTTGCACTCGGATTAAAGCAAGATAAATTGGGCTTGAAAAAGAATATTGTCAACCCGAATAAAGTCCTGGCGAAATATCTGTAAAGGAGAGCGGAACTATGGATGAAGTAAGAATTGGCGTTTATATATGTGATTGCGGTACCAATATCGCAGCTACAGTGGATACAAAAAAAGTAACTGAATTTGCCCAGGGATTGGATTCGGTGGTTGTTGCGCGTAATTATAAGTATATGTGTTCTGATCCCGGTCAAAACCTGATAAAAGATGATATCAAGGAAAAGAAGCTTAACAGGGTTGTAGTAGCAGCATGTTCTCCGAGGATGCACGAACCGACTTTCCGTAGAGCTGTGCAGGACGCAGGTATTAATAAATATTATTTCCAAATGGCAAATATCCGCGAACAGTGTTCATGGGTGCACGAGAATAAAGAAATGGCGACCGAGAAAGCCAAGGCTCTGGTTGAAGCTGCTGTGCGTCGTGTAGCATATCATGAGTCTTTGCAGACCAGGGAAGTGCCGGTCAACCCGAATGTGCTGGTAGTTGGTGGCGGTATCGCCGGTATTCAAGCAGCGCTGGAGATTGCCGATGGCGGAAAGAAGGTATATCTGGTGGAAAAAGATCCCAGCATCGGCGGTCATATGGCAATGTTTGATAAAACATTCCCTACACTTGATTGTGCGGCCTGTATTCTGACTCCGAAGATGACCACGGTTGGGCAACATCCGAATATCGATCTTTTAAGTTACAGTGAAGTGGAAGAGGTATCCGGCTTCGTTGGCAATTTTAAAGCAAAGATAAAAAGAAAGGCGCGCTATGTTGATGAAACGAAGTGTACCGGCTGCGGTGAATGCACTAAAGTATGCCCGGTACATGTAGATAATGAATTCGATATGGGTTTAAGCCAGCGTAGTGCTGCATACATTCAATCTGCTTATGCGGTACCTAACAAGGCTGTTATCGATAAAAAAGGTGTATCCCCTTGCCGTGTTGCCTGTCCGGCCGGGGTAAATGCTCATGCCTATATTGCATTGATATCCCAGGGAAAGTTTAAGGAAGCGTTGGAGGTGGTACGCAAATCGATTCCGCTGGCAGGGGTAGTCGGTAGGGTCTGCTATCATCCCTGTGAAACTGAATGCGAGAGAGCTACGGTTGATGAAGGACTTATGATACGCGACCTGAAGCGTTTTGTCGCTGATTATGAAATGAAAATCGGCAGGGAAAAGGCCGGTCCTGTTGAAATCACAAAAGATGACAGGGTGGCTGTAATCGGTTCCGGTCCCGCAGGGCTTGCATGCGCTTTTGATTTAATAAAGAACGGCTACCGTGTTACCGTATTCGAAAAGGCAGAGAAAGCCGGTGGTTTGATGAGGTACGGTATACCGAATTTCAAATTGCCTGAGAATATCGTGGATAACGAAATAGAATGTATCCAAGAAATGGGTGTTGAAATAAAAACCGGCTCTGAGATTAACGATATTCCCGATCTGTTCAATAAGGGCTATAAAGCAGTATTTTTAGCAACGGGAGCAGGTAAAAATAAGGAACTCGGTATTCCCGGTGAAGAAAACGATAATGTGTTCCCGGCTCTTGATTTCCTGAAAAAAATCAATTCGGGCGAAAAGATAGCGGTTGGTAATAAGGTTGTTATTATTGGCGGTGGCAATATTGCGGTTGAAGCGGCAAGGGTTGCATGGAGATTGGGAGCAAATGATGTTACGATTGTTTACAAAAAATCCGAAGCCGAAATACCAGCCAGTGACAGTGAAGTTGAAGAAGCTGAACAAGAGGGCATTAAATTCAAATACGACACTACCGCCGATGAAATCGTAGTGCGCGATGGTAAAGTAACGGGTGTTAAATGTGTCAGCGAAGCTAAAGGGCAAAAATCCGATCAATTCGTGATAGATGCCGATAATGTAATAAATGCAGTCGGACAGGCGGTCGAAAAAACCGAACTGTCGAAAGAACTGGCGTTTACCGATTTGGGTTATCTGGAAGTCGATCCGGTTACACTTGAAACTAATGTTTCAGGGGTATTTGCCGGTGGTGAAGTAGTGGCCGGACAATTGGATGTGATTGCATCTGTTGCTGCAGGTAAAGCCGGTGCTGAAAGTATTGACAGATATTTAAGTGGCAACGATATGCGTGAAGGACGCTTCGAGCAGATGCCTCGTGTAACTAAGGTTAACAAGGATAAAGTCAAAACAAAGACCAGAGTAGTTATGTCTAAATTGGAAACCTCGAAACGAAATGATAATTTCGATGAGGTTGAACTCGGATTTGACGAGAGCCTTGCTATAGAAGAAGCCAAACGCTGTTTGAATTGCGCTGTTTGTTCTGAATGTATGTTATGCGTAAAGGCATGCGAAGCCGAAGCAATTGTTCATGACGTCAAAGAACAGACGCTCGAAGTCGAAGTAGGTTCTATTATTGTGGCTACCGGAATGAAGCAATTCGACCCTGAGGTAATGTACACTTATGGATATAACCGCTTCGATGATGTTTTAACAGGTCTTGAGTTCGAAAGGCTTTCAAATGCGTCGGGTCCTACCGATGGTGTTGTCGTTAAAAAGAATGGAGAGAAACCAAAGAGTGTAGCTATACTGCACTGTGTAGGAAGTCGTGATGAAAACTACCACAAGTATTGCTCTCGTGTATGTTGTATGTATTCATTAAAGTATGCCCATCTTTTGAAGGAAAAATTACCCGAAGCCGATGTTTATCAGTTGTACATAGATATGCGCTGCGCCGGTTCTGGATATGAAGAATTCTACCTCAGATTACAGGAAGAGGGTGTCAATTTTATAAGAGGACGAGGAGCAGAAATCACGAATACGGCTGAAACGCCGGAAGAGAAAGATAAACTTATTGTTCATTGTGAGGACACTCTGATACGTAAGAAAAGAAGGTTGCCTGTAGATATGGTAATCCTGAGCTGTGCTCTTGAGCCGAGCGATGGTGCCGAACAAATTGGGAGAGTTCTTTCAATCAGTAAAAAAGCGGATGGATTCTTCCTTGAGAAACACCCCAAACTGGACCCGGTATCAACAATGACCGATGGAATATTCATAGCGGGTTGCTGCCAGGGGCCGAAGGATATCCCCGATACGGTGGCTCAGGCTTCGGCGGCTGCCGCCAGAGCGCTGGCTATGATAAGTAACAATAAAGTCGAAATCGATGGGGCTACATCGGAGATCATTGAAGAATTATGTTCCGGATGTCGTATCTGTAATAACCTGTGTCCGTACAGTGCGATTACATTTAATGAAACTAAAAAGGTATCCGAAATCAATCCTGTTCTCTGTAAGGGGTGCGGGGTTTGCGTATCTGCCTGTCCTAGCGACGCTATAACGGGCAATCACTTTACCAATAAACAGATAATGGCAGAAATTGAGGGGGTGTTAGCATGAGTTTTGAACCTAAGATACTAGGTATCCTCTGTAATTGGTGCTCTTATTCGGGTGCTGATTTGGCAGGGACTTCACGAAAAAAGTATCCTGCAAATATCAGGATAGTGAGGGTGATGTGCAGTGGCAGGGTTGACCCTGTATTCATCCTGAAAGCCCTTCAATCGGGGGCTGACGGAGTATTAATTCTTGGATGTCATCCCGGGGATTGCCATTATACTTCAGGTAATTATAAGGCCTTGCGGCGCATGGAAATGTTAAAAAAATTGGCGGAGCAGATGGGGATCGAAGACGATCGCATTCGCCTTGATTGGGTAGCGGCATCCGAAGGTGATAGATTTGCAGAGATAATAAAAGATATGACAGAAAAAATTAAACAGTTGGGGCCTTTCCCCAGGGATGGAGGAGATAATGGCTAAACCAAAGGTGGCGTTATATTGGGCTGCCAGTTGCGGGGGTTGCGATATCGGCCTTCTGGAAATTGGTGAAAACCTGCTCAAGTTGATTGAGGCGGTGGACATTGTATTTTGGCCGGTTGCCATTGACGTTAAATATAAGGACGTTGAAGCTATGGAGGATGGGAGTATTGATGTCTGCCTGTTCAATGGTGCGATCCGCAGCTCTGAACAGGAGCACATTGCAAAGCTTTTGAGGGCAAAATCAAAGGTTATGATAGCTTACGGAGCCTGTGCTTATCAGGGAGGTATTCCGGGTCTGGCCAATATGTATAACAGGGAAATGATAATGGAGAGAGCATATCTGGAGACACCTTCTACTGAGAACCCCGATAAAGTTCTACCCCAGACGAGCTATCAGGCTCCGGAAGGAGAGCTTACTTTACCATTGCTTTTTGATACGGTTAAAACACTGGCACAGACAGTAAAGGTTGAATATATAATTCCCGGTTGTCCACCCGAAGCGCAAACAACATGGATGGCTCTTGAAGCATTGATAACCGGTCAAATGCCTCCTGTGGGAACGGTTATTACCGGTAACGCTAAGGCTGTTTGTAACGAGTGCCCGCGTAAGCGTGATGTTAAGAAAGTAAAGAAATTTTATAGGACCTATGAAATTGATCCGGACCCCGAGATATGTCTTTTAGAACAGGGACTTCCGTGTGCCGGAATTGCTACTAAGGGCGGCTGCGACGCCAGATGCCCCAAAGCAGGGATGCCCTGTACCGGTTGTTATGGCCCGGTGGATGGTGTAATTGACCAGGGGGCGCATTTTATGAATGCTATAGCTTCTGTTATCGATTCAAATGACCCGAATGAAATCGGAAAAATCATTGCAGATATCAGAGATCCTGCCGGTACATTCTATCGCTACAGTTTACCTGATTCCATATTAAGGAGGGCCAGAGTTTAATGAGAAAGATTAGTATAGACCCGATTACAAGGCTTGAAGGGCATGGAAAAATCGAGATATTCCTTAATGATGAGGGAACGGTAGAGAACAGCTATTTTCAGGTACCTGAACTGCGTGGCTTTGAAAAGTTTTCGGAAGGAAGATTAGCTGAAGATATGCCTCAAATTACACAGAGGGTTTGCGGCGTATGCCCGGAGGCGCATCATCTGGCATCGACCAAAACGCTGGATGCACTTTTCCATGTAACCCCGACCAGCACTGCCAGGAAACTGCGAGAACTGTTATACAATGCATTTTATGTAACCGACCATACTACACACTTTTATATCCTGGGAGGTCCTGATTTTGTTATGGGTCCGGATGCGCCGGTCGCAGAACGCAATATTATCGGCGTTATCGGTAAGGTGGGGCTGGAACTGGGTGGCGCGGTCATCAATACCAGAAAAAAATGCCATCACTTAATCCAGGAGTTGGGTGGTAAGGCGGTACATCCGGTTTTTGGGTTACCGGGAGGTGTCAGCAGGGGCATAAACGAAGAGGAACGAAAGGAATTTGAACAAATTGCCAGGGATTCTCTTGAGTTTGCCAAGCTTTCCTTGAAAGTATTCGATGATATAGTTTTGGCTAATAAAGAATATGTCGATATGATTGTCAGCGATGCCTATACTCATAGGACCTACTCTATGGGACTGGTGGATGAGAATAATAAAGTAAATTACTATGATGGAAAGATAAGAGTTGTTGATCCGGATGGAAAAGAATTTGCTAAATTCGAGCCTAAAGATTACCTTGAGCATATAGCCGAACATGTCGAACCTTGGAGCTATATTAAGTTCCCGTATCTGAAGAAGGTCGGATGGAAAGGTTTCGTGGACGGAAAAGACAGCGGTGTATTCCGTGTTGCTCCGATGGCTCGTCTTAACGCTTCGGATGGTATGGCAACGCCGGTGGCACAGGAAGCATACGAAAAGATGTATGATACGCTTGGCGGGAAACCGGTGCATCATACTCTTGCTATTCATTGGGCAAGACTTGTTGAAATGGTACAGGCTGCCGAAACAATGATTGCTCTGTGTACCGATCCTGAGATTACCGGCGATGATTTAAGAAATATTCCTACGGCTACTCCTGATGAGGGAGTTGGGATAATCGAAGCTCCCAGGGGCACTTTAATTCATCATTACCAAACAGATGAAAAGGGCATAATTAAGAAGGCTAATTTAATTGTAGCAACAGTTAATAATGGAGCAGCGGTTAATATGTCCATTAATAAAGCAGCCAGGGCTCTCATCCAACCGGATAAAGAAATAACGGAAGGATTGCTCAACCGTATCGAGATGGCATGGAGACCGTATGACTTATGTCTGGCTTGTGCCAGCCATAATTTACCGGGGCATCCGGCAATGCCGATGTATGTTTATAATAAAAATAAACAAATAGTAAAAAGTTGGGAATAGATTACATAACATTTTGAAAACGCTTATTTTAGGATTGGGTAATCCATATCTCTGCGATGACAGCGCCGGCTTGAAGGTAGTCAAGCAGCTAGAAAAGAGGTTATCCAATCCCGATGTTTCTTTAAATGAGACCAGCCTGGCAGGTATTAATCTACTTGATTACCTGGTAGGCTACGACAAGGCTATCATTATCGATGCTATCACATCACCGAATGGTAAACCGGGTAGTATTTATCGCTTGACTCCCGAGGAATTCGATACTACTTGTCATACTACTTCCAGCCATGACATCGGTGTCATTGCCGCCATTGAGCTTGGCAGGAGGTTGGAGTTATCGATGCCGAAAACAATAGAGATTATCGGTATAGAGGCACTTGACGTCAGCACTCTTACAGAGGAATGTTCCCCTGAGGTGGAGGCTGCAATTCCAATGGCAGCGGATATGATAGTAGAGGAAGTAAATGTAACGCCTTGAGTTTTTTCTTTCATAATTAACTGTAAATATAATAGACATTATGGTGTCCGCATAGTATAATAAATATACAATGTGTATTTTATCGCAAAGCAACACACTTCAGATTAATCAGAGCACAGGCCAATACCTCAGAATTGAGCAATCGAACCTGTTGTCTATGCCATTGTCAGAACTTAATTCATTTATCAGAGAAATTGAAAACAGCGAGTTGTTTGTTAAATATTTTAGGGAAAACAAAATTGTCCGCTATCAGAGATTTGATAATTCAGATACATATATAAGCCATTTAAAATTTGATGAATCGGCTCTTGTTGATAATCAGCCTCCTGAAATAGATTCATTGCTGGAAAACAATCAAAACACGATTGAATACATTCGTAAAATCGGTCCGGATAATTTTAAGAAATTTTTCATGGTACCGGAGGAAGGTCAATCCGAAGATGAAATTGCATTTGCCTGTGGCATACCTATAGCGTATGTTAAGGATATCAATAATCTGGTAAATGATATGGCGGTACTGGATGAGTTCCATTCTACATCCTCTCTTAACATTAATGATGTCAATTATACTAAAGTCGCCGCTATTGATAGAGAAGGAGACGGATTCAGGGTAAGCTATTATTTAAACTCTCTGGCAAGAGGGCGGTATCTGATAAATTATGAAATGCTTGAAGAGCATATAGTCCGGAAGTGCGTCAATGACGATGAAATAAAAAAAATAAGAGCCCTTCTTAAAAAGCTGGAGATGATAAATGTCTGTAAACAGACATTGCATATCATTTTAATTAATTTAATCCACAAACAATGGGCTTTTATTGATTCGGGGAATTTCAAGGATTTATTGCCGCTTAGTCAAAAAGAATTGGCTTTTCAACTGGGAATCAATCCGGCTACCTTAAGCCGTGCCATTAAGTTGAGAACAATAGATATTCCTTGTGGGCGGGAGATAACTCTAAAAAGTCTGTTTCCGAATCCAAGAAAATTCCGGATGGCGGTCCTGAAAAAGGTTTTACAGTCAGAAAATAATCTTATATCAGATAGAGTAATACAATCTAAACTATCCGGAAAATATGGAGTAAACATCTCAAGGCGTACAGTTGCAAATATGAGGAGGGAATTGAAAATACCTGCCGGGGGAGCTAGATAAATGAGTATCATTTATACTGAAAAAGATAAATGTAAAAGTTGTTACGCGTGTATACGCAGTTGTCCTGTTAAAGCTATTAAAGTCGAAGATCGACTGGCACAGGTAATACGAGAGCGTTGTATAGTTTGCGGAAACTGTTTGGAAGTATGCGTTACCGGTGCAAAGAAAGTTGAGAGCGATACCAGCCTCGTGTGGCAATTACTTAGCAAAAGGGATAATTATTTAGTTGCGGTAGTTTCCTCATCTTTCCCGGCTGCCATGCCCGAAGTAGAACCGGGTAGTTTTGTTTCTGCATTGAAAAAATTGGGCTTTAATGAAGTTATGGAAGATTCCGTTGGCGCAGAGTTAATAGGCAAGGAATACAGACGTTTGTTAACTAATCAGACCGGTAAACCGGTCATATCATCAAACTGCCCGGCGGTAGTAAATTATATAGAAAAATATTATCCCAAGTTAATTGGCTATATGGCTCATATCGTATCGCCGACTATAGCAACCGGCAGGTTGATTAAAAACCATTATAACAGGGCAGCAAAAGTTGTTTTTATCGGTCCTTGTGTTGCAAAAAAAGATGAGGCGCGTAAACCCGGTAACCGTGGCGTGATAGACGCCGTTTTGACATTTGCCGAGCTCAAAGAAATGTTTACGGCGAAAAAGATAATCCCCGAAAAAGAGCCCCCATCAAGTTTTAGCGGGCCGACTCCCGACTTAGGCAGACTGATGTCTATTTCCGGAGGGTTGGCAAAGATTGCCGGGCTGTCAGATGATATCCTGAAAAACGAGGTGATCGGTGCTAACGGAAGGGAAGCGGTATCAAAAATATTAAAAGAGTTTGCCCATGGCGAGATTAATGCAAAGCTGATAAATCTCTATTTTTGCCACGGATGTGTTGGCGGTCCGGTAATCGATAATGATTTGAGTATCTACAGACGCGAGGAACTTGTTGCTCGCTACGCATTAAAAGAATCTCATCCGGAACGGACGAAAAGCGATCTTGAGAAGTATGCTGATATCCAATTAAGCCGGCAATTTGTAACTCAGAATGTAATACTTGCCTCACCGGGTGATGAGGAAATTGAGAAAGTACTGCAAAAGATGAATAGGAGTAATCCTGAGGAACAGTTTAATTGCGGTGCCTGTGGTTACAGCTCGTGTCGTGAACTGGCTATGGCTGTTTGTGAAGGATTAGCAGAAATTGAAATGTGCTGGCCATATTTGCATAAACATATGCAGGAAACGCAGGATGGATTGATACAGGCAGAAAAGATGACTTCTCTCGGGCAGCTTGCTGCTTCGGTTGCGCACGAAATCAACAATCCCTTGTCAGGTGTTCTTATATATACGCAGCTTATGTCCAAGAAGTTAAAGGATAAGAATTATAGCACAGACGTTGCCCTGGACTATTTATCAAAAATGGAAACGGAACTCAATCGAAGTACCAAGCTGGTCAGAAGTTTGCTCGATTTTTCAAGACAAACGGTTCCTGAGTTTTGGGAAGTGGACGTCAATGAGATAGTCGAAAGAAGTTATGACCTTGGTATACATTCGGCGGAAATGCAAAATGTGGAAGTATTAAAGCACCTTTCGCCGAATTTGCCTAAAATAGTGGCTGATTTCGGACAGATTCAGCAGGTTTGTACCAACCTTATAATGAATGCCATACAGGCAATGCCCGGCGGGGGAGTTTTAACGATACGTACATTACCGCTGGATGAACAGGTACTGATAGAGGTAAGCGATACCGGAGTAGGAATATCACAGGAGAATATGAAAAAGCTTTTTACTCCTTTTTTCACCACAAAAAAAGAACAAAAAGGGGTGGGGCTGGGATTGGCAATATCTTACGGCATTGTCCAGCGTCATCATGGAAGAATAGATATAAAAACCAAAGAAGGAGAAGGCACAACGTTCAAGGTCTACCTGCCTGTCGTACATGAAGAAGAAGATTAAAATATTAATTGTAGATGATGAAGACGTAATCCGTGATTCGTTTTATGAATGGTTAACGGAGTTAGGTTATGATGTTCTGCTGGCTGAGAACGGTATTAGCGCTTTAAGTGTTATCAATGAGAAAAAACCTGATATTGCTTTTATTGATTTGGTTCTGCCCGGAATGGACGGGATAGAGGTTTTGAGAAAAATCAGGGAAACAGGACAAGGTACCGGTTGCGTAATTATGACTGCGTACGGAGGTATATCCACTGCTATAACCTCAATGAAGGAAGGTGCTTTCGATTATATTGAAAAGCCTTTTTGCCCCGGTAAAGTGGAACTTTTAATTGAAAAGATGATAGAACATCAAACAATAAAAAAAGAGAATTTGTTGTTGCACCAAAAGCTTGATGAACGCTTTAATTTTGAGAACATTATTTACAAAAGTACCAAAATGCAAAGAATAGTTGAACTGGTTAAGGCTGTCGCTAAAAGCAATGCTACGGTGCTTATAACCGGAGAAAGCGGCACCGGAAAAGAATTGATTGCCAGGGCAATACATAGCTACAGCAATCGTTGTAGTAAACCATTTATTGCTATAAGTTGTGCCGCTCTGCCGGAGAATATTCTGGAGAGTGAATTGTTCGGACATGAAAGAGGTTCGTTTACCGGCGCCCATGCCCGCAGGAAGGGTAAATTTGAAATTTCCGATGGCGGAACCCTTTTTATGGATGAAATCGGAGACATGAGCACCAATATACAGATTCACTTATTGAGAGTGTTAGAAGAAAAAGAGTTTACACGGGTAGGCGGTAACGAAGTCGTTAAAGTGGATGTGAGATTGATATCAGCCACCAACAAAGATATGAAGCAGGAAGTCTTGAATGGTAATTTCAGGGAAGACTTATACTATCGGTTGAATGTGGTTAATATTGAATTGCCTCCCTTGCGTGACAGAAAAGAGGACATCCCGTTGCTGGCGGAGCATTTTTTAACTAAGTTTGCCGAAGAGAATAAAAAAGACATCAAAGACTTAAGCCCGGATGCCATTAATGATTTATTGAAATATGATTGGCCCGGTAATGTCAGAGAGCTTGAAAACGTGATAGAGCGGGCGGTAATTCTGTCAGAAGAAAGTTTGCTAAATACAAAAGACCTGTTTTTAGAAGAGAACGGTGTACTTGTAGGGGAAAAAACATTAACCAGTATAACGGAAATTGAGAAAAAGCATATTGTTAATGTTTTGGAAGAATGCGGTGGGAATTGTACTAAATCGGCTCGTATTTTAGGAATATCACGTATGACGCTGTATAATAAAATCCGGTCATATGGCATTGAAGTAAAAAAATAATTTTATTCAAAATATATTGGTTGGCATAATAATTGCACCAATATTTAAATAGGGAATAATATATATTATATTGGGAGGGCATTATGAAATCATTCGATCTTATTTCTATTAACCCTAGGGATGTTCCTGAACATTTGAAAATAGGGCAGGAAAAATACGAGAATGGTAATTACGAGGAAGCTGTAAATGAATTCAGTTCCATATTGAATGTAGCGCCCAGCAATATCGATGCCAGGATATGGCTTAGGAAAGCGCAGGTTTCTCTGGATAAAGAAAAAGGGCTCCTTTCTGAAAAAGTAGCAAATCCCAAAATTAAGGAATTAAAAGAACGTCCCGGTGCGCAAAGATATTGCCTGTATTGTGTTAAAGGGGATGTTTCAAACAGGGTATGCAGTCGTCTTTTTCAGTGTAAGACTTGTGAATTCGGGCAGAATATGCAGAATTTACAAAAAGCAAAACTGGCTGCCAAAAAAGAAGCGGTTGTAAAAGAATAATTTTTAGTATAAATACCGGATAAACAATTTATGTAAATAAATATTAGGGATGTGTAATATGAATGAGAGTTCTGTGCTTGTTATCGAAAGTGATCCCATTGTTAGGGAATCTCTCAGTGGTTGGTTGAGCAGCACCGGATTTGAGGTTACTTCTGCAGAAGACGGGGAGAAAATTGTAAAAGTTTTCGCCAAAAGTGATTTTAATATTGTTATAATGGATGTCCGTTTGCACAGTGAAACACAGCTGGCGACACTCCGGGAAATGAAGGCAATTCGTCCATGGATAAAAACAATTATAATCGCAGCTCATCCACAGGAAGAAACAGTGCTGGAAGCCAAAAAAATCGGAGTAGTAGACTATATTGTAAAACCTGTGGATATGGATGACCTGCAAAGAATTATACAGGGGTCAGTAGAATCTATTTACAAAGATAATGTTAATATTACCGATGATAACACTTCCTTCGAAAGTTCCGGTGATGAGCTGGTGCCGGGAATAAAAAAATCATTTGCCATATCGAGAGAATACCTGTCTTTAATGGTAGAAAATCTACTTAGAGAAACCGAAGTTATCGGGGTGAAGGCGAAGCAGGGAAAGTATATCTACGACAGGATTCATGGTTTTTATGAACTTAGTCTGGATTATGATGTTACGGTGTCGCCACCCACCAGATATATGTTTCCAGCCAAAGAGACACTCTTAAAATTTAAAACGGGAAACGGCAACCATGTGGAGCCGGTAATTGAATCCACGCCGAGGGTGATTATCGGTGTTCATCCATACGATATCAAGGCTATTGAATTACTGGATGACGTTTTTATGAACCATAATCCCGACCCGAACTACATCGCAAGGCGGGAAAATACAATAATTATCGGAGTGGACTGTCTACACCCGTCGCCCCGCAGTTTTGCGCCCAGTATGGGGACCAATTGGACTGAAACAGGCTTTGACCTGCTGTTAACCGATATCGGAAACAGTTATATTGTAAAAATAGGGACCGAAAAAGGGGCGGAACTGCTGGCAAAACATACCAAATACCGTTTACCTACCGGAGATGAAATTGTCAGGCAGAAAAAGGTAAGGGGAGAGGCTTTAAACAGATATAAAGTTGCGCTGGATACACCAAAGGACAGAATCCCCAAAATACTTGAGGAAAGTTATGATGACCCTTATTGGGAGAACAGGAGCGCAACATGTTTAAGTTGCGGGTCATGTATTATGGTCTGTCCTACCTGTTACTGTTTTGATGTAAAGGATGAGATGGCGTTGAATTTAACGGAGGGCGAAAGATTCAGGCGCTGGGACGGATGTATGCTGGTTGATTTTGCAAAAGTTGCTTCGGGGGAAAACTTCCGGAAGGATAAAGCCAGCCGTTTTCGCCATAGAATGTTTCGCAAAGGAAAATATATACTGGAAAGATATGGGAAAGTCGGATGTGTAGGTTGCGGCCGCTGCTCAAGTGCTTGTTTGGCGGGTATTGCCAGTCCGCTTGAGGCATTTAACTCGCTGGCAGAAAATATTCGCTTAAAGGAAGCTGCAACCAGCGTTATTCAACCTGCAAAGCAGGCAATGGATATTTATACTCCGGAAATGGCAGAAATTCTTTCGGTGAGGCAATTAACGGAGAAAGAAAAAGTTTTTGAATTAAAACTAAAAAGCGGTAAAAAACTGGGACATTACCCCGGACAGTTCGTTACAGTTTCAATAATGGGTACCGGCGAAGCGCCGTTGTCCATTTCGTCTTCACCTTTAAGAGGAAAAAACTTTCAACTGGCCGTGCGTAGTATGGGCGATTTAACATCAGCGCTGCATTCGGTAGAAGCAGGCGCTACGGTAGGTATCAGAGGACCGTTTGGCAATGGTTTCCCTCTGGAAACACTGGAGGGGAGGGACCTGTTGCTTATCGCCGGTGGAATCGGGCTTTTCCCATTGAGATCGCTGATACAATATGTGATGGATAGGCGATATGATTACGGTAAGGTAAGCCTTCTTTACGGTTGTCGTACACCTGCCGAACGTGTTTTTACCGATGAACTGGATTTTTGGCAAAACAGCAAGGATATAGATTTCCATGAAACGGTTGATCTGCAAAGCGAAGGGTGGACGGGTAACGTGGGGGTAATTACCAATTTAATCGATAAAGTGGAGATTGACCCTAAGAAGACTATGGTGGCGGTGGTAGGACCGCCGATAATGTATAAATTTGTTATCGAAAAATTAAAAAAGAGGGATTTGCCTGATGCTCATGTTTTTCTCTCTTTGGAACGTAAGATGAAATGCGGAGTAGGTAAATGCGGGCATTGCCAGATTAACGGTATATATACCTGTCAGGAAGGGCCGGTGTTTTCACTTACGCAGTTAAGAAGTTTGAGAGAGGCGGTGCTGTGATGAAACCGAAAGTGGCTTTTTTTGATTTTACCGGATGCGAAGGCTGTCAGCTGGATGCGCTGAATTTGGATGCCGAAGATTTAATTGATCTGCTGAACGGGGTGGATATCGTCGATTTTAGGGAGGTAATGACGGAAAGGTCTGATAATTACGATATAGCTTTTGTCGAGGGTAGTATAACTACCGAGGGTGAAATAGAACGTATCAAAAAGATCAGAGAACAGGCTAAAATAGTGGTTGCTCTGGGTGCTTGTGCCTGTATCGGCGGAGTAAATTGCCTTAAAAATCATGTGCCGATGGAAGAAGCTCTCAGAATTGTATATGGTAAAGATGCCAAATACTATAATACAATACCCGCCAGACCTGCCGATGCTGTGATAAAGGTAGACCACTATGTTCGCGGTTGTCCGCCGTCTACTGCCGAATTAGTCAAAGTAATAAAGGCTTTATTAATGAACAAAAAGCCGGACATTCCCAGCTATCCGGTTTGTGTGGAATGCAAAATGGCAGGTAATATTTGTGTTTATGAAAAAGGGCAGACCTGTCTGGGGCCTGTTACAAGAGCCGGTTGCAATGCGATATGCATAACCAGCGGCAGGTATTGTTGGGGCTGTCGTGGTTTGGTCGATGAACCCAATATCCAATCTCAGAAAGACATTCTAAACAAATATGGGCTTACCGCAGAACAGGTGATAGAGAAGTTTAAAATATATGATACGTGCAGTGAGGTGCTAAAATGACACAGGTTAACATAAATGTTCATCATTTAACCCGTGTCGAAGGACATGGCAATATTGTTCTCAATGTAAATGAAGGGAAAATTGAAGAGCTAAAATGGATTGTTTCGGAATCCCCCCGTTTCTTTGAAGTGATGATGCGTGACAGATACTATGAAGACGTCAATCATATAGCATCCAGAATATGCGGCATCTGTTCTATATCACATTCCACAGTCTCTTTACAGGCTACCGAAAAGGCGTTTGGAATCAAACCTTCCGAGCAAACAATCCTGTTAAGAAAACTATTATTCAATGCGGAAGTAATGGAAAGCCATATATTGCATATTATGTTTTTAGCGGCTCCGGATTTTCTGGGTGTAGGCAGTGTTTTCCCGCTGATAAATACCCATAAAGATATTGTTGTTATGTCTTTAAGACTGAAAAGGTTGTCTTATAATTTAGCTGAAGCGCTGGCGGGGAGAAAAACGCATCCTCTTTCATGTATTGTCGGTGGTTTTGCCAAACTGCCTCAATACAGTGAACTTGAAGACCTGCGTAAAAGACTTGAAGATGCTCTGATTGACCTTGCGACTATTGTTGACTTGTTCAAAACATTGAAAATACCGGAGTTTCAGCGTGAAACCGAATACATCGCTCTCAAAGATGAAAGCGAGTATGCTTTTATCAGCGGGCAAATTGCCTCTTCCGATACAGGGCTGACACCGGTAGAAAATTATCTCAAAGTCACAAATGAATTTTGTGTTCCCCAGTCTACGGCTAAATATACTAAAAATGCCAGAGATTCCTATATGGTAGGCGCCCTGGCTCGGTTTAACATAAATCATGAACAACTCCTTCCGAAAGCCAAAAACGCTGCCAATGAACTTGGGCTGGTAGCTCCTAATATAAACCCGTTCATGATAACTGTCGCCCAGCTGGTTGAGGTTATACACGTTGTGGAACATAGTATTCAAATAATCGACCGCCTGTTTGCTGCCGGAATAAAAGAAGAACCTCATCGGGTTAATCCCAGGAGGGGACGAGGCATTGCTTCAGTGGAAGCGCCGCGTGGTATTCTCTTCCATGACTATACTTACGGAGAAGGTGGTGTTTTAAAAGAAGCCAACTGCGTAATACCGACCAATCAGAATCACAATAATATTCAAAAAGATTTTGAATCGCTTGTTCCCATAATCCTGTTGCAACCCGAAAACCAAATACGGCATACCATGGAAATGCTGGTAAGGGCATACGACCCGTGTATTTCGTGTTCAGCCCATATGTTAAAAGTCGATTTCAAATAAGTAATCGGACACAGCGGATGCGGTCATCAATACAATTGTTAAATGATTGCATCCGCTTGCTACAGCATAAAACACCTGCCGGACATATTATCCAAAATTAATCTTTGCTAGTTTCGTCATTATTGCTCTTTACTAAAAAAGAGGCGGTGGTGTAAATCTTCTTGACACAATTATACAGTCCATATAAAATGGATGATGAGGTGTGTCACGATGCAATGTCCCATATGTAAAAAAGACATGATAGATGTCGAGTATGATAAAATCGAATTAGATTATTGTGTTAAATGTAAGGGAGTGTGGTTCGACTCCGACGAATTCGAACTGCTGTTTGAGAAAATGAATCTTGGGGATTCCTTTCCATTATTCTCGGAATTAACAAATAGGATTGATGACAAAGTTTCGGAGAATAAACATAAATGCCCTATATGTAAAAAGGCAATGGGCAAGATAAGAATCGGGGATAATTCCAAGACTATTATCGATATATGTGTTAACGGTGACGGGTTGTGGTTTGACGGAGGAGAGGTTGTTCTACTAATCAAGCATGCTTCAAAAGATATTCAGCAGGAATCAAGCGCTGAACAACAGGCAATAAACTTTCTTGGAGAGGTCTTTCGTATATAGGGAAGTTTTCTAGTATTCCGCAGAAGCGGGAACTACATTAGGAGGTGTTTCTTGGAAATTGTACTTTGGGTTTTACTGGGAATCGTAGTTTTATTGTTGCTATTTTATGTTTTTACCTACAACGGTTTGGTCCGCTTACGCAATCAGGTTAAGAATGCCTGGGCTCAGATTGACGTTCAGTTAAAGAGAAGATATGACCTTATCCCCAACCTCATGGAAACGGTTAAAGGTTATATGAAGCATGAAAGAGAAACTCTGGAAGCGGTAACTAATGCCAGGAACCTGGCTCAAAAAATATCCGATAGCGGTGCCGCAGCCCGTTCGAAGGCTGAGGGGGAACTTAGCTCGGCATTAAGCAGGTTGCTGGCTGTTGCGGAAAATTATCCGGATTTAAAAGCCAATCAGAATTTCCTTGCTTTGCAGGAAGAATTGGCATCAACTGAAAATAAAATCAGTTTTTCGCGCCAATTCTATAACGATTCGGTTTTAAATTATAACAACAAAATACAGATGTTCCCTTCGAATATTGTTGCCGGAATGAGTGGTTTTAAGATCGGTGAGTTCTTTGAAGTTACAACAATAAATGAGAGAGAGGCTCCCAAGGTCAGTTTTAGTTAAAGGAATATAAAGCAATATGTGGGAACAAATTAGGTCCAACCAGATAAGGTCGGCGGTTCTGGTTATCGGCATGGGTGCCTTGCTATTCGTAATCGGCTATTTTCTGGGATTGTATTTTTTCGATAGCGGGATAGGAGGACTGCTGATTGCCATTGCGTTATGGTTGATAATGACACTTGTAGGCTATTTCCAGGGGGATAGTATTCTTCTGGCTTCTGCCGGCGCAAAAAAAATCAAACATGATGACCATCCGCGGCTCTATAACATAGTTGAAGAAATGCGTATTGCTTCAGGGCTGCCAAAAACTCCTGATATATACATAATAGATGACCCTTCCCTGAACGCTTTTGCCACCGGTCGCGACCCGAATAAGGCTGCAGTTGCCATAACTTCCGGTTTGCTGCAACAGTTAAACCGGGATGAGTTGCAGGGTGTAATGGCGCATGAAATTTCCCATATTAAGAACAGAGATGTCTTACTTATGGCGATGACCAGCGTTCTGTTGGGTGCGATTGTGATGTTATCGTGGTACGGTTCGCGTATTATGATTTTTGGGGGTGGGGGTTCGCGGCGTAATTCTTCATCGGGAGGGGCTGCCCAGGGGATAATAATGATTGTATCTCTTCTTTTAATGATACTGGCTCCTATTTTTGCGCAGCTTATATATTTTGCCATATCGAGAAAGCGGGAGTATCTCGCTGATGCCTCAGCCGCGATGTATACCAGATATCCTGAAGGGCTGGCTTCCGCACTGGAGAAACTGGGCGCATCGAGCGGTCAGTTAAAATCTGCCAATCAGGCAACTGCGCCGATGTATATCGTAAATCCGTTTCGTAAAAAAGGAAAGGCGGCAACCGATTTGAGCAGTACTCACCCTCCTATTTCAGAAAGAATTCGTATTTTACGCTCTATGGGTGGCGGTGCTTCTTATATCGATTATGAAAAAGCGTATAAACAGGTACACAAGAGCAAGGGCAGTGTCATTCCGGCATCTGCTATGTCGCTGGCAGGGGATTTGTTGCAACCTGTTTCACGCGCATCCGCAGTTGATAACCCCGGAAGGCTTGAGAGAACTCGGGAGACTTCAGACGTAATGTGGAAGTTGAGTGATTATAAGACTATAGAGTGCTCATGCGGAACTAAATTAAGGATTCCGCCGCATTTTAGTGAAAAGAGTATTCAGTGTCCGCATTGCGGACAAAAACACGTGCTATAATTTTTATACGATAATCAATGTCAGCTAACAGGGGAGATAGTGATTATCTCCTCTGTTTTTATGATATTTACTAAAAAGGTGGTTAGCAGGTAACGTCAAATATCTTGTGTAAAATTGGGTAAGGGCTTATCCTCCCAGTTATTATTCAGATGATTCATTACTCCAAAGATTATTCGGTCCACACTTTTATAATTGGTAAAACAGCTCATTGTTTTGGTTCTTCTTCTGACTTCCCTGAAAGATCTCTCTATAACATTGGTGGTTCTTATCTTAATACGATGTGATACCGGACAATCCAAGAAATTCAGCATCTCATCCAGGTCATTTTCCAAGCACCTGATTGCCCTGGGGTAATGTATACACCATTCGGATTTCCAGTCATTAAAAGCTTTAACTGCCTCCCTCCTGTTGTCTGCCAAATATATCAATTTCGTCCCTGCCATGCACTTTTTCTGGTCTTTACGCTTCAGGTAGTTGGAAATGTTCCTCAGTTTGTGCGCCCAACACCTTTGGATAGGAATATAAGGATATATTATTTCAATAGCACTGTGCAGCCCCTTGCAGCCATCGATACAGATGAGCTTGCAGTTGTTCCCCGCCGATCCTCTTTGTCTCTCATGTCGGATAATGGCTGCCAGCCAACATCGATAAGCTTCATGAAATCGTGCCGTGACATGGGAATTAAGCAGGCTTTTACCAGCTACAATAACCCCAAGGGGAATGCCGATACCGAGAGGTTTTTCCGGACAATGAAAGAAGAGCTATTATGGCTACGAGATTGGGTAAATCCTATGGAGCTTATGGATGAAATCGGAGAATAGATTCCGAATTACAATGCCAACTATCTGCATTCGTCACTGGGATATAAGACACCAAACCAGGCGGAAACAGAATATTATAATGGACAGCTACTACACAATTTGAGGGCTTGACTTAATGGGGCGCATTACACCTTTCTTAATAATTGAAAGTGCCATAAGTATAAATATTGTTAGCCAATAAGCCGGTGCTATTTCAATAAAGGGCATTTGCATCTGATACAAAAGTCTTCTTTTATATCGTTAAAGTATATACAGGATATACACAAAATTTCCGTATCCTTGCTTTTATCGTATTTTTCAAAATAAAACAAACCCTTATGATGCCGTATGCGGTCGCCGATTTCATAGTAATTGAATATATCAGGATAATCCGTCCATTTAATCTTTTTAACTTTTCCAGAATCCTGTTCAATTTTCATTATATACTTTGTATTGTATTCGTTATTGGAATGTTTGACATAGAATTGCTTATCAATTACAATACCGTCCCATGTTTTATCCAGTCTTCTTTTTGCTGTCTGAAGGGCTGCTATCGCAATAAACATTCCTCCTATTCCCATCCCGTAAAAAAGTGACTCGGGCCAATCCAGATCGCCGGTATTATTACCATAAATGGGGAAGCCGATAATTGCTATTATTGCCAAAATAAAAGAGAAAAGGAATGACCATGTTATGGAATCCTTTTTATATTTTGAATAAGCAGGGTCTGATATTTTATCTGAAAAACCTATCAAATTGACCTCAATATTTTTAATCGGTAAAGTTATTCTATCATATAAATATTTATATAAAAACGGGCCAGAAAGTATTGACATAATATATGGGAAGTGCTAATCTTTTGGCAAAATAACTCAAGGAGGCTGCAATGGGTATTTTTTCCAACAAGATGGTGGTTGCTATCGTTTGTATTGTGGCGGGGTTTCTGATTCTGCCATTTTTAAGTCTTCCGTCCATTATCTCATGGATAATCGGTATTTTCCTTATTGTATATGGCGTACTGGTTTTACTGGGGAAAAAATAGAAGAGAAAGTTATAATGATCGCAACGAAGGGGCTGCTTAGTAAGCCCTTTCGGCATTTTATGGGTTCGTCTTCAAGTGAAGTGTTTACTATGGGATACAAGCAAGGATGGTGCCGGAATAATCAAATCTTTTTGGACAGTTTTTCAAGCTGAGTGATAGGCTGTTTTTATACCTAAAAGCCTCCCCGGAGAGATTCGAACTCTCGACCCACTGCTTAGAAGGCAGTTGCTCTGTCCAGCTGAGCTACAGGGAGTAGTAGAAATAACATCATTATTTTATAATAATTGGCTAAAAGAGTAAAATATTTTTGGTTAACGCTCATTTTGTTTTTTATTTCTGGTGGAAATAAAAACATATGTAACTAATCCCAGCAGTGCGACTCCGGCTATAATGGCGCCTGCCCATCCAAGCAGTGTTAAACAAGTAACTATAACACCCGCTATGATAACTCCGATAAAAATGGAGAAAAAGGCTTGTTTGAATCCTATGCCCAAGAGTACTGCGACCAGTGAACCCGTCCATGCTCCGGTTACAGGCAAAGGAATAGCAACCAATAATATTAATCCCAGGCTCTTGTATTTTTTTATCGGCCTGCTTCTATTGTTTGCTCTTTCAAACAGCCAATCGAAGAATTTTTTCATTTGCGGAATTCGGCTTAGGAATTTGGCAATTGATTCTATAAATAACAGGATAAACGGTACCGGCAACATGTTCCCGATGATGGCAAGCAGAAACGCATAATACCACGGGAAATCAAAATTGACGATAGCTACAGGAATAGATGCCCTTAACTCGAATATAGGTAAGGCTGAAATTAAAATGATAATTAATTCTTTGGCAAGATTTAAATCGAGAATGGAAAGTAATAGTTCTAACAATAATTTTATCCTGTTTCAGTAAATATAAAGCAGTCTAGCAAACAGTTTATTGAACCGTCAAGTTAATGTAAGAATTTCTTGACAACCTTTTTACTTCATTGCTAGTATAAGGGTTAGCTCCTATTCATATTATTTACATATTGCTGTTATATCGAGTAAAAATTATGCCCGAATTATTAGATAAAATAAACGGCCCCGCAGATCTTAAAAATCTGACCACAAAGCAACTGGAAAAATTGGCTGATGAAATCAGGCAGGAACTTGTTTCTGTGATAACGGTAAACGGTGGTCATCTGGCATCCAGCCTCGGAGTTGTCGAGTTGACAATTGCTTTACACAGGGTCTTCAACAGCCCCGATGATAAAATAATCTGGGATGTCGGGCATCAGTCTTATGCTCATAAGCTGCTTACGGGCAGAAAGAAACAGTTCAAAACAGTTCGCCAATACGGCGGGTTGTCCGGTTTCCCATCGCGTGATGAAAGTCCGCATGACCCATTCGGAGCAGGGCATGCCAGCACATCTGTTTCAGCTGCTATGGGGATGGCTAAAGCAAGGGACCTGGCCGGTGACGACTATCATGTAATCGCTGTCATTGGAGATGGGGCAGCAACCGGTGGTATGGCGTTGGAGGCTTTTAATAATCTTCCTTAT
Source organism: Dehalococcoidia bacterium UBA5748 (assembly GCA_002419135.1). GTDB lineage: Bacteria > Chloroflexota > Dehalococcoidia > Dehalococcoidales > UBA5627 > UBA5627. The sequence continues at coordinate 79,938 of DIFM01000041.1, forward strand.
CTGGGTTCTAAATTGATTGTTATTCTTAACGATAACGGTATGTCGATCTCGCCCACAGTGGGAGCGTTATCAAAGATATTCAGTAAGGTGCGCTTTGATAAAAGGTACTATAAAGCCAGCGAAAAAAGTAAAAGAATTCTCGATTATTTGCCTCTGGGTAAAAAACTATGGGAATTCGGAGAGAAGATTAAAAGCAGCATTAAGGGTTTTGTTATGCCGACTACAATTTGGGAAGAATTCGGTATGGCATACATGGGGCCGATCGACGGGCATAATATAAAAGACCTTGAGACAGCATTGATACAGGCGAGGGATTACAGTCATAAGCCGACGCTTATTCATATATCCACAACGAAAGGTAAAGGGTACACCCCCGCTGAAGGCAATGCGGTTTATTTTCATGGGGTATCCCCTGCATGCAAGGTTCAGGCGAAGACAGCTCCCACTTATAGTGAAGTATTTGCACAGACTGTCTTGCAATTAGCCAGGGAAGAGCCGAAACTGGTTGTTATTACCCCTGCCATGCCGGAGGGAAATTGCCTTAGTATAGTGCAAAATGAGTTCCCTGATAGGGTTATTGATGTTGGTATATGCGAACAACACGCGGTTACTTTTGCAGCCGGATTAGCTACTCAAGGCTATATACCTGTCGTGGCTATCTATTCTACTTTCCTGCAACGGTCTTTTGACCAGATAATACATGATGTCTGTTTACAGGATTTACCTGTTGTATTTGCTATAGACCGCGGAGGTATAGTCGGAGACGATGGTAAAACACATCAGGGTATTTTTGACATATCTTATCTTTCGTTGATACCTAATTTGATTTTATCTGCTCCAAAGGATGAAAACGAATTACAGCATTTACTATATACCGCAACTAAAACTAAACATCCGATGGCTATAAGATATCCCCGCGGTTGTGGAACCGGGATAACTATCGATGATAAATTTAAGATAATCCCGCTCGGTACAGCAGAAGTGTTGAAAGAGGGCAATGATATAGCTATTATAGCGGTCGGCGCTTCCGTACCTTATGCTATACAGTCGGCGGGAGAGCTATCGTTAAAAGGAATTGAAGCAACCGTTATCAACGGACGTTTTATGAAGCCGTTGGATGCGGGTATTCTGCTTGATACTGCCCGAAGGATAAAAAATATTATAACCGTGGAGGAGAATGTACTTAACGGCGGTTTCGGGAGTATCGTATTATCGCTTTTACAGAGGGAAGGTTTAACTGATGTCAGGGTTAAGACAATAGGTATTCCCGATAAATATGTTGAGCACGGTACGCCAAAGATATTAAGAGTAAAATACGGCTTGGATTCTGAAGGGATAGTTAAAGAGGCGCTGGCATTGTTACCGGAAGTTAAAAGAATTCACTGTTAAACGAAAATGATATATAATTATGTGCTTAGCATTGAGTAGCAGAATTGCCTGATTTTTTTATTTTCATGAAAAAGGGTACAGATGAATAAATTAACGGTCAGAGATATCGATGTCAGCGGTAAAAAAGTGCTTGTAAGGGTAGATTATAATATTCCTTTTAGTTATAAGACACACGCTATAACCGATGACAGCCGCATCAGGGCTTCGCTGCCAACCATTGACTATCTGGTTGAGCAAGGGGCAAGAATTATTCTGTGTTCACATCTCGGGCGTCCTTCAGGGCAACCTAATGCCGAGTTTAGCTTAGCAATCGTGGCGCAGCATCTTTCACAAATTATGAGGCAATCGGTTGGATTTGTTAACGATTGTATTGGTTTCGAAGTTGATAGCGCTATTGCCGGTATGCAAAACGGCGATATTCTGTTGTTAGAGAACCTCAGATTTTACGAGGAAGAAGAAAAAGGGGATGATGCTTTTGCCCGAGCGCTCTCAAAACACGGTGATATCTTTGTAAATGACGCTTTTGGTACAGCTCATAGAAAACATGCATCGATCGTCGGTGTTACCAAATATATACCATCTGTATCCGGTTTATTGCTGGAAAAGGAAATAAATGCCCTGGGCAAGGTTTTAACGGAACCGCCTCATCCTTTCGGGGTGCTTTTAGGCGGTGCCAAAGTAAGTGATAAAGTAGCCATGTTAGATAACATTATGGAAAAGGTAGATACAATAGTTATCGGTGGCGGTATGGCAGCTACATTTCTAAAGGCACAATCTTATGAAGTGGGAGCTTCTTTAATAGATGATTCAGTGGATACTGCTCGGGATATAATTGAGAAAACGAAGCAGAACAGCGTAAAACTTTTTCTTCCGGATGATATGCTGGTAGCCAGTGAAGTTAATGATAAGGCCGAAACTGAAAATGTTGATATTGCGCATATCCCCGCAAATAAACATATAGTAGACATTGGTACTTTAACTATCACAAAATTCACAAAAGCGCTTGAAAAATGCCGTACTGTGTTTTGGAACGGGCCGATGGGGATCTATGAAATACCTCAATTCAGTGAAGGCACGAAAATTATGGCGCAAATTATTGCCAATCTGCACGGTACCACTATTATCGGTGGCGGATCGACATCCGAAATCGTAACCGAGTTAAAATTAGGGCATAAAATGACCTTTGTATCTACCGGCGGAGGAGCTTCTTTGAAATTCTTAAGCGGGGAAACACTTCCCGGTGTTGAAGCATTGCTGGACAAAAAAGCGAAAATAAATCCAGCCTGAACGGAGTGAAGCATTTTGGGTAATATTAGTCTTCAATTAATCAGAGAATTATCGAATACCACTCCTTCCAAAATTGTGTTACTGGTTATCGACGGCATGGGTGGGCTCCCTGACATTTCCAGCGGTAAAACAGAACTGGAAGCTGCCAATATTCCCAATATGGATGGTCTTGCCGCTATGAGTATTTGCGGTTTGTCCGACCCGGTAAGTCCGGGTATTACGGCAGGCAGCGCTCCGGGGCACCTGGCATTATTTGGCTATGACCCGGTTACATATCATATAGGTCGAGGCGTATTGGAAGCGATGGGAATAGATTATCCGCTTCAATCCGGAGATATAGCAGCACGCGGTAATTTTTGCACTATTGATAAAAACGGATTTATTACGGACAGGCGTGCGGGACGTATTTCAACCGAACAAAGCAGCCAGCTGTGCGATTTGCTCAACAATATGAATATAGATGGGGTAAGTTTATATGCCTTACCGGTGAAAGACCATCGTATGGCATTGGTAATTAGGGGTGATAATCTAAATCACAACATAACCGATTCCGATCCCCAGAAAACAGGGGTGACTCCGTTAAAGGTAAAGGCTAACTCTCCTGAGGCAGAAAGGACAGCGAGTATTATAAATAAGTTTCTTGAGAGGGCGAGAGATATCCTTGCCTCTCACAATCCTGCCAATATGTTGTTGTTACGCGGCTTTGATGAAAAACCGAAGTTTCCAACCGTATCTGAGATATATAAATTGAAGCCGGCGGCAATTGCCAGTTACCCGATGTATCGGGGTTTAGCCAGAGCGGTCGGAATGGAAGTTTTGGAAACAGGTCCGGCCATTGAAGATGAAATGTCCACTCTTAAAAAAAGTTACGATAGTTATGATTTTTTCTTTATACATATAAAAGAAACCGATGCACAGGGTGAAGATGGCAACTTTGAAGCTAAGGTGAAGGTATTGGAGCATGTGGATAGAATTTTACCGGAAATTACCGGATTAAATCCTGATGTAATAATTGTTGCAGGTGATCATTCTACTCCTGCTATGATTAAAGGACATAGCTGGCACTCGGTGCCGGTGCTGATTTATTCTAAATGGTGCCGGCCGGATAATGTTAGACAGTTTACGGAATCGGCATGTATCTATGGTGGATTGGGTAGAATATCAGCTACTGATATTATGCCGCTGGCAATGGCAAATGCCTTGAAACTCAATAAATACGGAGCATAAAAATAATGAGGATTCCATTAATTGCCGGTAACTGGAAAATGAATACATCGGTTGAGGAAGCTGTTGCTCTCGTTAGCGCTATGCAAAAAGAGCTGGATGACATCGGTAATGTTGAAAAACTTATCTGTCCGCCATTTATATCGCTGAAAGCGGTTTATGAATTACTTGCCCCAAGCACTATAAAAGTCGGAGCTCAAAATATGCACTATGAGGATAAGGGTGCATTTACCGGGGAAGTATCGCCTTTAATGATAAAAGATATTTGCGGGTATGTCATTATCGGACATTCGGAGCGCAGACAATACTTTAATGACGACCTTTATATCAATAAAAAGTTAAAAGCCGCAATTAGATATGGAATTATTCCGATTCTGTGTATCGGTGAAAAACCGGAGGAAAAACAATCCGGTAAAACTATTGAGGTGCTTGATAAGCAACTGGAGCAGGCGTTTATAGATATTGAAGATATCGATACTCTTGTTATAGCATATGAGCCGATTTGGGCAATTGGCACCGGGATGTCTGCCAGTGGGGAGCAAGCTAACAGTATAATTGAAGCTATCAGGCAAAAAATAGGGGCTCTATACGACAATAAGGTTGCTTCCGCCATACGTATCCTTTACGGTGGAAGCGCCAATGCCGAAAATATCATTGAATTTGTCAGCCAATCTGAGATAGACGGTGCTCTGGTAGGAGGCGCCAGCCTGAAACCGGAGCTGTTTATAAGCATGGTTAAACAGACTTCCGCTATATACAAAGATGTTATAGAATAGGGGATAGTTAACATAATATCTACTGATACCTCTTCTAACTTTTTACTATAAGTCCTTTATTTCCGTTAATGATTATGAAACAAATAATTGCCATTGTTGGTCCTACCGGTATCGGAAAAAGTAATTTAGCTGTGCGTATTAGTCAAAAGATTGATGCGGAGATTATTGGTGCGGATAGTCGCCAGGTGTACCGATATATGGATATCGGTACTGCAAAACCTTCCAAAGAGGAAAGGGGTTTGGTTCCCCATCATTTAATTGACATAATAAATCCGAACGAGTCTTTCAGCCTTGCAGAGTATCAACAACAATGTAAATCGATTATTGAAGATATTTGTAACAGAAATAAGTTACCGTTATTGGTTGGCGGCAGCGGGCAGTATACTTGGGCGGTACTGGAGGGTTGGGGGATTCCTGAAGTTGCTCCGGATATGAAATATCGGAACATGCTGGAAAATAAGGCAGCGGAGATGGGTAAAGAAGAATTATACCACGAACTGTTGCTTACAGACCCGGAAGCTGCTGCAAGAATAGATGAATCTAACGTAAGAAGAGTAATCAGAGCGTTGGAAATTGCAAAAAATGCCAAGGATAATAAGACGCGAAAAAGAGATAAACAACCGATATATGATGCTCTTATCATAGGGTTGACAACTTCACGTGAGGAGTTATATTGCAGGATTGATAAAAGAGTAGATTCTATGATAGAAAAAGGGCTGCTCGATGAAACCAAGTGGTTGATAGACAATGAATATAACAGCGATTTACCATCGATGTCCGGTATTGGATATAAGCAGATGGTAATGTATCTCAAGGGTGAATTAAGCCTTGATTCGGCTATACAACAGATCAAATATGAAACGCATCGTTATGTGCGCAGCCAATATAACTGGTTCAAGTTAAAAGATGATAGAATTAAGTGGTTTGATGTACAAAACGAGGTTGAATCTGACATAATTAGAGCAATCGATGATTTTATCTCTACTGATTAGGAGCTAAAATGGTTTTTACAAAGTTACAGAGTGTAGGCAACGATTTTGTTTTAATAGAAACAAATGACTTGACTTACGATTGGGAAAGTTTATCTAAGGCTATGTGTGACAGGAAATTCGGTATCGGCGCCGACGGTCTGCTATTGCTTGTTCCATCATTAAAAGCGGATTTCGGTATGCGTATGTTCAATCCTGATGGTACTGAGTCTGAGGCTTGCGGTAACGGATTAAGGTGTCTTATTAAATACATTGCTGATATAAAACTTGCCGGAAAAGAAGATTCAAACTTGAATATCGATACTATAGCCGGTGTAAGGAAAGCAATATTTGTAAGAAAAGAAGGCAAAGCGGATATGATTCAGGCATCTATGGGTATTCCTGAATTTGATACTGCAAAGATTCCAGTAGCAATCGATAATAATAGAGGTAGGATTGTTGCGTCAAGGCTTATAACAGAATATCCTTTAACGATAGATAATATCGATTTACTGCTTAGTTTTGTATCTATGGGAAATCCGCATGCTGTTTATTTTCAGAAAAAGCCCGTCAGGGAGTTTCCGTTAGCAAGAATTGGTCCTCTGGTTGAAAATTATATTGCATTCCCAAAACATATTAACTTTGAAGTAGCAGAAATTGTTAGTAGAGGCCAAATAGAAGTAAGGGTATGGGAAAGAGGCGCCGGCGAAACGCTGGGTTGTGGTACCGGCGCTTGTGCTGTAGCTGTTTGTGCAATCCTACTGGGATATACGGACAATGCAGTGGTCGTAATTCTTCCGGGAGGCAAACTGCGGGTGGAATGGGATGGCAAAGGGGAAGTATTGCTTAGCGGTGTTGCCGAGATAGTGTTTAGAGGTGATTGGAAATAATAAATCTGTTCTTGAGGTTAAAATTATATGCAAATGTCACAACGCATGAATAATCTGGAACCATATCTTTTTGTTGAAATTAACAAAAAAATTGCTGAAAAAAAGGCTCTGGGTAAAGAGGTTATTAATTTCAGTATCGGCGACCCGGATTTACCCACGCCGGAAAATGTAATAAATAAGATTTGCCAAAAGGCTGCTGACCCGGCAAATCACCGCTATCCGGAGACATTCGGATTACCTGAATTAAGGCAGGCAATAGCCGGTTGGTACAAAAAACGCTTTAATGTAATACTGGACCCTGACATTGAAGTATTGCCGTTACATGGTTCCAAAGAGGGTATTGCGCATATAGCTTTGTGTTATATAAACCCGGGCGACATTGCTTTGGTTCCGGACCCCGGTTATCCGGTGTATACCGGCGGCACGATTCTGGCAGGTGGTGAGGTTCATTACCTGCCACTTTTACCGGATAATAGTTTTTTGCCTGATTTGAAAGCTATTCCTGATACTGTTTTAAAAAAAGCTAAAATACTCTGGATAAATTACCCGAATAATCCAACCGGGGCGGTTGCTGAAATAGAATTCTTTAATAAGGTGGTAGAGTTTGCAAAGAGTAATGATATTTTAGTCTGCCATGACGGGCCATATTCTGAGGTTGCTTTTGATGATTATAAGCCGGTTAGTTTTCTACAGGCGAATGGAGCTAAAGATGTCGGTGTGGAGTTTCATTCGCTTTCGAAGAGTTATAACATGACCGGCTGGCGCATCGGAATGGTAGTGGGTAATTCCGAAGCGGTACAAGCCTTGAATACGGTAAAATCAAACCTGGATTCGGGAATACCGCAGGCGATACAATTTGCCGCTATCGAAGCCTTAAATAATTCGCAGGAGGCAATCGTTAAACACAATGAGGTTTATCAAAGACGTCGTGACCTTTTGATTGAGGTATTGAATGATATAGGTGTAGATGCCAAACCACCCAAAGCGGGTTTATATATCTGGGCGAAAGTACCGCAGGGATATACTTCGATAGAGTTTACCAATGACCTGCTGGATAATTTGGGCATTGTTGTCACACCCGGGACGGGGTATGGGGCTTGTGGGGAGGGGTATGTACGTTTATCCCTAACCATTCCGGATGCGAATCTTGTGAAAGGATTATCGCGATTGTCGGGATGGAAGAATAATAAGGATAAGTTCAAAGCTAAAATTAGAAGGTAGCTTTACATAAAGGAGTATATAATAAATAATAAAACACAGAATACTTCATCTGCCAATGAGCACGCTTTGCTGGTAGCTGTAGGTATCGACAGCATTAAGGATAACTGGTCGTTAGAGCAATCTCTTGATGAATTAGCTCAGCTGGCAGACACCGCCGGAGCGGTTGTGGTCGGAAGGCTTACCCAAAAACTCCATCAGCCATCGAGAAATCTTTATATCGGTAAAGGCAAATTAGATGAACTTATTGAACTTAGGGATACTACAAAAGCCGATGTCATAATATTCGATGATGAATTATCACCTTTACAGCAGAGAAATCTGGAAGAAGCATTAAATGTGAAAATTATCGACCGGGTTGCTCTGATACTGGATATCTTTGCTCACCGTGCTCAGACTCATGAAGGTAAATTACAGGTAGAGCTGGCACAACACCAATATCTTCTTCCAAGATTAGCCGGACAATGGAGTCATCTTGAAAGGTTGGGAGGTGGAATTGGAACCAGAGGGCCGGGAGAATCCCAGCTTGAGACTGACCGCAGGCTGATTAATAAAAAAATACAGAAGTTAAAAAAACAACTCGATGATGTAAAAAAGCATCGTATGCTTTACCGGCAACAGCGACGAAAGAGCGGCATTCCTATAGTTGCACTGGTTGGCTATACGAATTCGGGGAAAAGCACATTATTGAATGCACTTGGCAAAGCAGATGTTTTGGCTGAAGACAAGCTCTTTGCGACACTCGATCCGACCACCAGAAGAATTATGCTGCCGGAAAAAACAACTTTTCTCCTCAGTGATACCGTTGGTTTTATAAGGAAGTTGCCCCCGGTAGTAGTATCGGCGTTCAGGGCGACACTGGAGGAATTGGAAGAAGCTACAATTCTTCTTCACGTAGTGGATTTTTCTTCCGGGAGTGCTGCCGAAATGTGTGAAGTTGTTGAAGATGTTTTTAAAGACCTGGGGATTTCCAATAAACCGGTTATAACGGTGTTAAATAAAATAGACCTTTTACTGGACCCCCAAAAAAAATGGATTGAAAACGAAGCAATTACTTTTTTTGAAAATCAGGAAATAGAAAAAGAAGAAAATGCGGTAATTATTTCAGCAAAGAAAGGTTGGGGGTTAAAAAATCTGCTAAATAAGGTAAATGAGGTTATAAATAATGGGAAGCCTTTTACAACAGATTTTACAACAAAAAATGAGGCGCTGTAATCGAAATCCAGCCAATTAATAGGTTGTGTAAGTATATTTCCTCGTATATGGCGTATATAAACGCTCTATGGCTTTTACGGACATAAAAAATATAGAGGACTTATTAGAATAAACACCAATGGCGAAAAGATAGAAAAATAACGCAACTTCGTTTTTAATAGTTTACGGCAATTCAATTTTTCAGGCGTCTGCAAAAACTTAACATAAACAATATGTAATTTTTTGAAGAAGATTTACAGGCGATGTCTTGGCTATCAGGTGAGTGAAAAGAATAGACCTAATGAATTAAATATATGAATTGTTAAAGGTTTTAACTATGTTTCATATAAGCATAAAGAATAATTATCTGTTAAAATCATTATCATCTTATACAATACCTTTAGTGTAAATAGGCTGCTGTTTTGCTACTCGATATTTCATAAGATAAATTATTATGATAGCAAGTATATTATGTTAAGTAAGTACTTTGTGCCTGTGCGTAATACTTCGCACTATATATATTATGTAATATTAAGGGTTATTGCATAATAGCAGACAAGGTGCGAATAATATGGCTGAAAAACAAGCGCATAGATTAAAAGCCCGCTTCGCTGGCAAAGAACAGGAAATACTTCGTTGTATTCGTGTTCACGGGTCTATTGCTGCAATGATACGTTACGAAGTAGCGGATTATATCTGCTGGAATAAGTATATCGAAAAGATAAAGCAGGAATTCGCCCAGGGTGAAACCCCGGGTGAATACACTCCAGATAAAAAACAAAACGAATCACAGGGCAATACTGCTCTAATGCCTGTCTGCCAACAGATAACAATAAACAGGAATATGCTCGGAATATGCCATAATCGCAGGGAATTAGCCGATGAGCTGGTAAACGCATTTACAGATAAAGCGGTATATCTAAAGAACGAAAATGATAGATTAACGGCTAAAATCAGAGAGTTAGAAGAACGTCTGGCAATGTACGAGGATAGACAAGACGAAAAACTGGCGACAGAGATACTGCAGTCAATAGGAACGATAAGAAGATGTTGACTTATAGCCTGTTTGAGTCTATTATGAATATTGAAATCGGTCTGCCTTCGGCAAGGGATGTGGTTGGGCGGTGGTGGAAACCGCGCCCTACCAAGCCTTCAACAGTAGTTGAAAAATCATTTGTAGCCCCTTCCTTACTAACAGGGGCTATTATAAGCACAAATACGAACGAATCAAAGCTGAGTAATTTTGTGCGGTTGAAATCATCACAAATCTACAATGTAATCATCTCCTCGAAATATATCTTATTGACACAATTACAAAACAGGTATAATATGCTTACGCATAAGGGGGGTGAATTCAATGGATAAAGTTGTATCAGTCCGATTACCTGAAGAAGTTATAGCGTGGCTGTCTGATGCCTCACGATTAAACAAAACAACAATAAGCGGAATGGCAAAGGATATAATTCTGTCCGGCTATTCCGCTATGAAGTCAGAATTAATGCCTGTATTGATTGAATTAAAAGCGGAAAACGAAAAATTAAAAGAAGAAAACGAGAAAATAAAAGTCCGACAACGTTTAAACGAAAGCGTAAAGACTGAGCCCGTAAAAATAAAGGTTGGGCGGAATGCGCCCTGCCCTTGTGGCAGCGGAAAAAAGTATAAGCATTGTTGCGGGGCAATCGAATGAAAACGAAAGGGCGTACCAGTCAAGGGTTTACCCCTTGACTGGTGTATCGGATTGTAAAAAGCATAATAAGTCCATGGGGGTAGACCAAAGGGATAGCCCCCATACAGAGAAAAGAAAAGAGTAAACGAAATAAAGGGGTTCTCGGGTTAAAACAACAAACCGTCACCGAATTGAAATAACGGTAGTAAAAAAGATAGAATAGTGCGAAGTTATAGTTTAATAATAAATTATCAACTATATATTATGTAATATTATGGTTAAAAATACCAAAAGGCTAAAACCCAACATTAGTAATATAATAAGCAACAAAATTATTACGGTGAATGCTGCCACAACTAAATTAATACAATTTGCTGTTTCTGACACAATGGAAAGAAAAATATAATGTCAATAACTGTTGACTGTGTTAATCATTGATGCCAAAGATTCGGCAAAGGCTCTCCTGAGAGTTTCTATAGATTTTATATCAGGGGTTTTGTCGTTTTTCATGTAGAGATTCTGATTGGTTTCCTGGAGAATCGCCGGAACACGATTTTCCTGTCTTTTTAATGAATTGGTCGAATGCTTACCGCAAACATGTCCGTAGACATAATCAAATTTAGATTCGTTTATGGTAATCTTTACTTCTGGTAGTCTTATAGCTAATTCCTCTGCGTATGTTTCTATAAATATATCCGGACAGAAAACGGTTTCTGATTGGTCTACTACTGAAACCTGGTAATTCATCAACTCGATTTGATTGTCGCCTACTCCATGGCTTGTAATCGTGGAATGCCCATCAAGCATAAAACTAATATTGTTGTTTTCGATAGAATTACTGATAGCATCATGAAAAGACAATAAATATTTTTCAGCAAGACTCCTTCTAAGAGTTATGTCAGGTGCCTTCCCCTTTTTATACAGATCCTTCCCGAGTCTGTTTTTTAAAGGAATGCTATCGTCAAGTTTATAGGGTTCCCTGTTGGATTCGAGTATTAAACTACAATATGGAAAGATGACCTGTGAATTGCCTAGAATATCACGAAAATCATACAACCAGTGGGTATACCAGTCTATATCGCCTGTATATTCCGTAAAGTTTTCAGAAAGATTATTTACAGATATTTCTCGAGGAATAAATATCCCACTATGAGGGATTACTACTAAAAGTTCATTAAATACCATTTTAAATTAACAAAGAAGACAGAGCAATTTTATTCCATGTGTTCCATCAATTTGTGAGCCGGTTCAGGTTCCTTCCCTTTTAGAATCAAAGCAAAGTGATTGATTATTTTATCTGTTTCCGGGTCTTTATCGTGCCACCGGATAAGAAATTCCTCTTCTGTCAACCAGGTCTTGCGGAAACTGGACGGGTCTTCGAAGACAATTATATTTTCGTGATAACCGACAACAATGACATAATGGCCATCATCATAGTCCTCGTGCCACTCTTTAAGGGTCATATATTTTTCTGCCCAGGCTTGCACAAGCACAATCACCGGATGGGATGTGTCGATAAAATGCTTGATTTTATCAATCCCGGCATCATATTTCTCTATAACGTCAAATCCATATTTCTCAGCTACGGAAATCATGTTTCTAATCGGGGTTCCGTCGCTGTTTATTAAAAGCTTGCTATACAGTTCATCACTGCGAACTTCAATGCCGTAATATGCCATTACTAATTGTAGTGCGGTCGCACCACAATCGAAATCAAAGGTTTGTCGTCCGCCGGGCAAATCAATAATCATCAAAATACAAGCCGAAATGTGGATATAAACACTTCAGGATATAACTAATACACAATCAGACATACGCATGGCAATCAATGACCCGGTGTATTTACCCTGAACGGTAACCTGCTGCCCTTTTCCCATGCTTTTCAGTTCATCCGCATGTTTTTTGTCAAACATGCATTGAACACTTTTGGTGAGGTTTAACGAGGCATCGGTAATACGTATATAATTGATGGCGAGAACCTCTTTTACATCAATGGCACCGGCGTAACCCGATAACCTTATTGTCCTATTAACAAATTTTTCCGTAGCCGATGTGTAATCCGCGGCATAATCCGCAAGCAACTCGTCTATAGTCACGTTAATATCAGCAGGTGCGATTAGTTCCTTTTCCGTTTGCGCCGGCTCTTCAGTTATAGCCGTTTCGGGCATTGCTTGCACCGACTTATCAGGTATAATCTGTTCTGCTTCTTCAGCGGATTCCATGGATTGTTCTTTTTCAGTCAAAAGCACATCATCGGTATTATTTCCCAATTCCGCATTAGCGGTATTTTTATCTTCCGCCACTTCAGAAACATTTTCAACGGTTTCCACACCGCATTCGGATTCTTCCGGTTCTTCAGACATTTCTTTCTGTTCCGTGTTATTTAATTCTTTTATAATTTCCTCGTCACTGACAGATTCCGAATCGTTGTCCTCCTCATGTTCAGAAACTTTCTGTATTAAGACCTGTTGAGGCGAAATATTTTCATCAATTACATTTTCTTCGTCCCGGGAGGTATCTACTTCACGATATGTGTTATGGCTGCTTACAAGAGGAACATCCTCCATTTCTTCTGTAAAAACAGAATATTCCCTACAGTTATGATCTTCTTCTCGCTCTTCTTGAGCAGCCGGCTTCTTACCGGACAACCTCTCTTCTCTAATTTGGCTATATGTTTTTTCAACAAGCTTAAACCCGGGTGAAGCTAATGGATAACCGCATAAATAGCAAGCCCAATCGGTCGTTCTCATTGTCTCCCTGAAGCAATTCGGACATCTCGGCATTTCGCACCTCTAAAAGAAATATATTACTGTACAGATCTGCATATAATTATATAGGAAAACACCGGTATTTTGATATAGGTATAATCGGAAGATGCTATAGAAGTGGGCTCGGTAGGTTTCGAACCTACGACCAATCGGTTATGAGCCGACCGCTCTACCCCTGAGCTACGAGCCCTCAAATTATCAGTCAAGTTTAACATTTAATGCCCGGCAGAACAAGATTACTGGAGCGGGAGACGGGATTCGAACCCGCGACTGCCTGCTTGGAAGGCAGGAACTCTACCGCTGAGTTACTCCCGCGCTACATTATGTAAATAAGTAATCTGCTTTGCCCAAAACCCTATATATTATAACCGCTGCTCTATTTTCAATCAAATAAAAGAGAAAAGTTATAATCTATGAAATAACTATCGGTGGATACTAACCGGAAATAATATGGTAAACTTTAATATGCCATATTGCATTTGGTTTTACAAATATTGATCGATGTTAAAAATATATTGATAGGAGAAATAAATGAATAGATGGTTAACGCTCGCATTGCTTGTAATACTTACTATCGGCACTGTTACCAATGGTATATTATATTTCCAAACGTCAGAAAAACTGAATGAGGCTCAAAACAAGATAGAATTGATAGAAGGAGAATTTTCCTCTTTGGACTCCGATGTTTCCGGTTTAAAATCTTTAGTTTCATCATTGGAAAATGGTATTGATGGCGCGCAAAACGACATAGATAATGTAGAGGGGTTTATGTATGCGCTGGACGATAGTATTAACGGAGTGCAGAATTCTTTATCTGAATTAAATAACAGTTATACTTCTTTATCATCGCAAGTGAATTCGCTCGCAGACTGGGATGACATTGTTAATAAAATCGAGCCTTCAATTACAATGCTTATTGTTGATATGGGAGATGGAACCAGCCATGGTACCGGTATAATAATAACGAGTGATGGTTGGGTACTGACAGCAGCGCATATGATTGATGGTGTGGAAAACCTTTCCGATATTGAGTTTATTCTAACTAATGGGGATTCTTACGGTTGTGAGAATATCTATGTCGATGATGAACTTGATGTCGGTTTTGTAAAAATAGATACCAATAAAACGGACTTTACGGCTGCCGTTATTGGTTCGTCATCTGATACTAAAGTCGGAGAGGAAGTTATGGCAGTCGGCCACCCGTTAAGTCTTGGCAATCCTCCTACTTATACGGCCGGTATTTTATCTGCTTTCAGGATAGCCGAACAGGATGGTTTGGAATATATCCAGACAGATGCCGCTGTAAATGGCGGTAGCAGCGGAGGTGCGCTGCTTAACACTAAGGGAGAATTAATCGGGATTATTTCCTGGAGTTACGTGGGTTATAGAGATGGCTATGGGTATTTTTATGAAGAAGTCTTTGAAGGTATGCATTATGCCGTCCCGGTCGATGATATTTTCCCCCTGCCTGATGATGTTATAATATAATAATTATTAAATTTAAAAATGGGAAGGAGAGGGGAATTTTACTCTCACCTTCCTGTTAATCAGTCGTGTACTGTATAAAATAAAGTAATTCTGATATGCTCACCCTTAAGTAAATTGCCGGAGAAGCGTGTATGGTTTTTCTTTTTGGGAACAAAGATTATTACGACCTGCTCGGTTATATAAATATGAAATGCCCCGGCTGCAAAAAGCAAAGGATTTTTGCAGTTAAGCAGGAAAGAAAAAAATTGACTGTTTATTTCATACCCACCTTCCAGTTTTCCTCCAGGCAAATACTGGTTTGTGAATACTGTAGAGAAGTATTGCAGGTTGATGACGAACTGAAACCTAAAATTGCTGAAAATATGATAAGCCAGAAGAAATTGGATTCATTGATTAAGCGTGGAGAAGTCGACCATCTAATCGGCATTGGTCCAAAAAGAAAATCAAGGCGGGTGTCCAAAATAACCTGCCCAAGTTGCGGAAGCAAAATCGATAAAACAGTAAAATATTGTCCGGAATGCGGAAATAAAAATGAGCATTAAACAACATGTAACAGAATTGCTTAATGAACTTCCTACCGGGGTTCAGCTTGTTGCTGCGGCAAAAACCATGGAGGCATCTAAAGTAATTGAGGCTATTGATGCCGGTGTTCAAGTAATCGGCGAAAATTATGTTCAGGAAGCAGAGGTAAAATATAGTATCATCGGCAACCGTGCAAAATGGCATTTTATCGGGCATTTGCAACACAATAAAGTAAAGAAAGCTGTTGCAATTTTTGACATGATAGAAACCGTTGATTCGGTAGAAATTGCTTCGGTTATTGATAAAAGATGCGAAGAAATTTGCAAGATAATGCCGGTGCTTATCGAGGTTAACAGCGGGACTGAGGAACAAAAAGCCGGTGTTTTGCCTGAAAATGCTATTCCTCTAATTAAAGAAATATCGATTCTTAATAACATTAAAATAATGGGGCTGATGACAATGGGCCCGTTAGCCGGTGAACCGGAGGAATCCCGTCCCTATTTTATAAAGACCAGGGATTTGTTCGAATATACTAAAAGCCTTGATTTAGCAGACGTCGATATGAAATATCTGTCGATGGGAATGACGGATTCGTATAAGATTGCAATACAGGAAGGCGCCAATATTGTCAGAATCGGAAGTAAAATATTCGGGCCAAGAAAAGCTTAGCTAGTTTATACTTTCCAGTCCTTTTATTATGTCATCCAAATTACCAAAAGGCAGGCAATTAAATCCCTCCTCCCGGCATAAGGATAACATCGGTTCAGTGGCAAAGGTATAATGCGCCAATTTCGCTGCCGGTATATCAGAGGCTCCATTTCCTATAATGATGACTCGCCAGCCTTCATTTAGAAATTTATTTACGTAAGCCTCTTTAAAACCGTTTTGGATTTCTTTGCCATCCGGACCGATATAGCGGGCTTCAATTCCATTATTATTAAACTCTGCCTGAGCAGCGTAAATGACAATATCGTCTATACCGGCGTTGTTAAGAAGAGTCTTAATGTAAAAAGTCATTCCGTTGCTTACAATTGTGAAGCGGAAATTGCGTAAACGGCAATAATTCACCAATTCTTTCAAACCCGGCCTTAGTTCGGCTTTTTCATTAACAAATGAAACAAGGGTAGGCTCATCTTCTTTAACCATTCTGAAAGCAAGTGTATTGAAGCGCCCTACCGAAATCCTGTTACTCTTATACTGTTCAAGGACAGAACGCCAGTCGCCATCGGCAAAAGAATCCAGTATCAGAAAACTGATATCTTTTTCGGTTAACGTGCCATCAAAGTCACATTGAATTAATGTCTTGATATTTGAGGAGTTTTGCATAGATGATCAGCCTTTATACGCAGGCTCTTCTTGAGCATTCTCCGGTTCTATTTTGTAGAGCTTGTCATCGCTCCCCAATCTGTCTATATATAGTATTCCGTCCAGGTGGTCGGTTTCGTGTTCAATTGCTTGAGATAAAAGTCCGCCAGCTTTGATTTTTATTTTTTCACCTTTGATATTTAATCCTTTGGCTACGATAGAAACAGACCTGATAACCTCGCCCTGGTAGCCGGGAACGCTAAGGCATCCCTCCATTAATTCCACTTCTCCGTTGCGTTTGGTTATTTCCGGATTGATTATACAGAAAGGTTCCTGGTCGGGCATTTGAAGTACTATGACACGCAACGAAACGCCGACCTGCGGGGCTGCCAAACCTACCCCATCTGATTCCTGCATCGTTAATATCATATCATCTACCAATTGAATTATTGATTTATCTATCTCGGGAACTTTAACTGCTTTCTGCCTGAGTACCGGGTCCGGAATCACCCGTACCTCTCTTATTTTTGCCACACCAGCACCTTTATTGTATATATATTTGATGTAAATTTCTTATTTATAATATTAACACACAATATAAAATTGTTCTAATAACCCGAAGGGCAGAGTTCCACGGACCGAGTCCGTGGGTGAATGAGATTTCCTGAATGCTATCTCAAGGAACAAGGTAGGTATTAACAAGAGCATATGCATTCAGGTCAAGCGGAGCTTGAACTGTAAAGTGCCACGGGCTTTGCCCGTGGGTATCTACTTTAAAACCGTAACAGGAGAGTTTAAGTTGCGGCTGAAGCCCAGTTGTGATAGTATATTTTAGCTGTATCGGGGTGTAGCGCAGCCAGGTAGCGCACCTGAATGGGGTTCAGGTGGTCGGAGGTTCGAATCCTCTCACCCCGACCATTCTATCGGTCGGAAAAGAAACATGTTGCATGGCTGTTCTCGGTACGATCTTCAAAAGAAAGCCACATTTTTTCAGGAAATTGATTATTTCATAGTTTTCTATTAACGTATATCCTTCGAAAGTAGTTATTTTGTTCATATTTGCGACCTTTGCCAGGTCTTTCATTATTTCAGCGCCAATACCTCTTCTTTGGAAATCGTCATCTACAACAATGGCGAACTCGGCATTTGTGCTTTCATTTATGCGAGTGTAACGCCCGACGGCTATTATTTCAGGGAATCCATCTTGAACTAATTCAGCTATCAATGCAAAAGAGTTAATATAATCGATGGAACAGAATGGCTGTGCATCTTTCGCACAGACATCCTTAATGATATGGTGGAAACGGTAAAATTTGCTGTTAGGACTTAGTCCGTTTACAAAAATAATCCAGGCGTCTGTGTCATTTGGGTTTATGGGGCGGATTTTTAGAGTGAAGCCTTTATCATTAAACAAGCGAGATTCATAGCCGGCGATAGGTTGTTCCTGAGTGCCGGCGGAACTGAAATTGCAGTCCGTCATTGCAGAGCCTCCCGTTTATTATTCTAAAAAACACTATTACATTAACATTTATTTTAGCAGAATCTTTGCCACATTTAATAGTCTTATAGTAACATATCGGTCCGTATTTCGTTTATTATTACAGGATTAGTAAACAGTGCTATAATATTGACGATTATTATAGCTACTAAATATCAAGGGGTAATGATGACTAGAAAATGGAAAATGATATCTATAATAATAGCCGGCTATTTACTGCTGGTTTTGCTGTTTACTGCTTTCTCCGGAAGTGTGTTTTATTTTACGCAGCAGATGAAGGCAGATTCAACCGTTTATATTAATGAAGACCGGTTTGAATACTATTTTCACATACATAATGATGACAAAGCGATAGTAATTGATTTTGATTCGGAAAAAATAAATAGTGATTTGGCTCATATCACGGTTAATATCCATCCCAAAGATAATCATCGAATATCATCTTTAGCATTAAGTTTCGAAAATATCATTCCGGTTGATGCTTTTCTTTACGACGATCCGTCAGGGCAGTATGCAAACCTTTATAATCGTGAGGTTGTTTACGGCGAAGATAATATTGTAATAAAGTATCCCGATATGAATAGCCAATTCAATCAGGTAATTCAGTTGGAATACTGGGTTGATACAACCAAGTTGGATTCTGCCTATGAAAAATTCACAATGTCTTTTACATTGTATATGCATGAGAACAGTCTGTTAAAAATCTGGCGCTACTATGCTACATCTGGTGTGCAGTTGGATATGAATAGTTAATATATAAAGTTATGTAAACTGTCCACTGCCGGCGTATTTTGTAGCTAACTCACTTTGACAAAAAGACCTTGATATAATAAGCTATTATGTGGTCGTACGGCGTATGTAAATCGTGCGATATCATTTTCAATTGGCGCATTCGTCTAGTGGCCTAGGACACATCCCTCTCAAGGATGAGATCACGGGTTCGAATCCCGTATGCGCTACCAAATTATTTTACTCATTCGCTTCCAATGGTTGTAATTCCTCGTAAAATATAGTAACTTATTCGTGTATTATACGATATTGTCAAAGGCAGGTATGCAGATGTTAAAAGAAAAATCAGCCTTGAATTCTATTATGCTCAACAAAGAAATCGCTTACGCCGGGGACATCGGCAGAAAAAGACGTGATTTCTGTATTGAATTTATCAAAAAGAAGCAGGGTATTATAAAAGAGATACAAGATAGCCAATTAGCAACCGTGGAAGCAAATGGACATCAGATAACCTGTCATAAAGGCTGCGCTCACTGCTGTCATTTTTATATGCATGCCAATATCCAGGAATGTGAAGCTATCGTATATTACCTTTATAATAATGAAGACATTTTGGAAGCTTATATCAAAAATTATAACGAGTGGCGTCAAAAGCTAAGCGAAAACGGTGATATCTTTAAAAATTGTGCCCGCCTGTGGTACGAAAAAGGATTAAAAGGCGCCGGGAAAAATGAGGAATTGGCTTACAGCGAAGAAACGGCTCGTTATCGTGACCAAGATATTGCCTGTCCGTTTTTAGTAAACGGTGCTTGTTCTATATATGAGGTACGTCCTTATTTATGTGCCGGTACAGTATCTTCTTCCCCAAGCGAATGGTGTTCCAAATCCAATACAAATACCCCTAACATATATAGAACGCAGACATCGGCTATTTATGATAAATCATTCTATTACAAGGAATTGGAAGATTATATATTTACTTTCTTTCCAATAACCGTATACTATATTCTTGAAGGCGGCTATAAAATGCTGGCAATGATTACCGGTATTTCCGACCTGGAAGATATCGTATCTAAAGACACGGAAGTCCCGGGCATTATAAGAAAGCTATCCTGACTGCGCTGGCAAAATGATATAATGCGGTTTCGGTATCAATAGTCAAGACTAGCATATGAATAGTTAATTCATTTTCATCTTGTTAGCGGGTGATTATGATTAAAGAAGATAACAGTATCAATATCAGTAACCGAAAACCAGGCTTCTTTAACAAGAGCGTGAGGGCTCTTTTTGTACCACAGGAATTTACACCCCGTATCTCACTGTTTATTATTACGGTTGTAATTAAGCTTGCCGCTTCAGCTATCTCCGGAATTGCGTATGTATTCAACAATTCAATACTTTATATAACAGGGATAATGTTGTGGATATTATGGTTTGCTTTTCTTTTTATAATCGCAATCCCACAAACCGACCGATGGCTTCAAAAAAACAGCGAAAAATTAAAGAAAACGGCACAGAAGATAATTATCATAGTCCTGGTAATCGGCGTATTGGAATTTGTCGGGTTATCAATGGTAGGCTTGGACGCTCTGGGTCTGAAAGAAAAGAACAACAATTTTTCGACAGTTTTAACATCGCTGGAAGAGTCTTTTAATTATAATGATGCTACGGCATTGTGCCATCAGGCAGCTGAAAACTTGCTGGCGGGAAAAAAACCTTATGCGGAAGCCGATATAATAAATGCCATGCATGAATACAATGTTCCTGAGCATAAACTGACACCTTTACGTCTGGGAATGTTTGCTGACGTTTTTCCCTACCCGACCGATGAACAAATGGAGCAATTGCAGCTTAAAATTATGGAAAATCCGGATGAAGTCCCTATCGAACTGGAATCCTGTTTGTGCTATCCTGCCGGTTCTTTTTTAATTCCGGCGTTGTTTTTACTGATGGGAATAAGCGACCTGAGGATTATTCATATAGTATTAATGCTGCCGGCCATACTTTATGTAATATGGATATCCCCTGCCGGATACCGGCTGTTACTTATCATTATTATGACTATAAGTCTGGAGCTCTGGAATTCGCTGGCGTCGGGAGAAACAGGGTTTTTGATTTTCCCGTTTCTACTTTTAGGCTGGGTTTTATTTAAAAAACAACCCATCGCGTCTGCCATTTTTATAGGACTAGCAGCTACCATAAAGCAGGTTGCATGGTTTTTTATCCCCTTTTACCTGATTTTAATATACAAGACGCAAGGTATAAAAAAGGCCATGCAATCCGCGTTAATTATCCTGCTGATATTTACGGCAAGCAATTTACCGTTTATAATCAACGACCCTCAGTTATGGTACGATTCGATAACCTCTCCCATGACGGATAAGTTCCCGTTAGGAGTTGGAATTATAACCCTGGTTACCAGCGGATTGATTAACCTGCAATCGTCTTTGGTTTTTACATTTATCGAAGGGTTGGTTCTGATAGGCTCAATTATCTGGTATTATCGTAATTGCCACAGTTATCCGCAAGCAGGCCCCTTGTTAGCAGTATTACCTCTTTTCTTTGCGTGGCGCAGTATCTGGCCTTACTTCTTTTATTTCGATATTATTATAATTGCTTCTATCATAATTAATGAATACAATCGGAAAATGAATAATGATTGTTACCAAGTGGTATAATATACATTAGATATAGATTATAAGAGTTAACTGAAATATGCGTTGTTATCAGCCTGTTTAATGGCAGGCGGTTTTTGTGAAATGGCAGATAGGAAGTTTAAGCGATGGAAATAATATTTTCATTATTATTGGCAGCAGCCGCTTTTTTACTGGGGGCATGCCCTTTTTCAGTCTGGATTGGTCGTAAAGCCCTCGGCAAAGATATTACCAGGTATGGGGACGGCAATCCCGGTTCCGCCAATGTATTCCGCGCCGGCACAATAACTTTTGGGATAGTTGCGCTTATTCTCGATATCGCTAAAGGTATTCCTTTTATATGGCTGGCGTATTATGTAATGCATCTTCCCTTTAGCAATCTCCTTTTTATAGGATTCTGCGCAATTCTTGGACATGCCTTTTCCCCATTTTTAAAATTCAAAGGAGGCAAGGCGATAGCGGTTACCTTTGGGGTACTGATTGCGTTACCGCAATCACAGCTCTTGTTTATCTTTGCTATTTTCACCCTATTCGGCTTTTTATTGATAGAGCAAAACTCCTGGATGGCAATGATGGGTCCGACCGGTACATCCATTTTTTTATTGATTTATGAAGGGTTTTCTATAGAATTATTCTTTATCTTATGTATTCTGACACTGTTTCTCTATAAACAACACAGGGAGTTACAGGTCGCTCCTATATTCGGGATTAATATTCTAAAATGGATGCATTCAAGGGAAGAAAAGACGCATATTAATAAGCAGCAATCGTAATGTTTATTCAAATTATCATATCGGGCACATTATTTTTAATACTGATTAATCTTATTTTGAATTTAAGGTACCTGAAAACACCGTCAGTCGATGGTGAAATTGCTCAAAATCCCCCTTTGGTTTCTATTCTAATTCCCGCCAGAAACGAGGAGGACAAAATAACACAATGTCTGGAAACACTACTAAAGCAGGATTACCCCGCTTATGAGATTCTGGTATTGGATGATGACTCCACCGATAGTACAGCCGGAATCGTTAAGCAATTTGCCGCTAAAGATAATCGCTTGAGGCTTATTAGTGGATTACCTTTGCCCGCCGGATGGTCGGGTAAAAATTACGCCTGTCATCAACTGGCAAAAGAAGCAAAGGGAGACTGGTTGTTATTTGTAGATGCCGATACGACACATGTAAGGTATATGTTACGTAGTGTAATGTCATTGGCTCTAGAAATGAACACTTCCCTGCTGTCAGGATTTCCGCGACAGATTGCTAAAAGTATGTTGATGAAAATATTTACTCCGACCTGGTATTTCATAATAATGACATGGTGTCCTTTGTGGTGGATGCAAAGTTCAAAGAAAAATATGCCCTCGATAGCAATAGGACAGTTTATGCTGTTTTCGAAGAAGGAGTACTGGAGAATCGGGGGGCACGAAAGTGTTAAATCGAAGGTTTTGGAAGATATCTGGCTGGGGATACAAGTGAATAAAAATTGCGGTAAACATGTCGCAGTGGATCTATCGGATGTGGTATTTTGTGAGATGTATGACGATTTCAGAGGTATATGGAATGGGTTGACGCGTTCCGTTTATGCAGTTGCCGAAATTTCTGTTATTGCTCTTGCATTATTGATTGTTTTTGCTTTTATATGCTATTTAATACCTTTTTATTCTTTATGGCACGAGCATTTTTTTATAAATGGTAATAATCCGGTCGTTGCTATCGTTATTATTCAAATTGCTTCTATCTACCTGATGCGCTGGATGGCAGACCGGCGTTTTAATAATAATTCAGTATCTTCTGTCCTTTTGCATCCTATCGGAATTATATTTCTCATATTCGTTGTAGCTAATGCTGTTATACAAAAGCTGGCGGGTACCGGTATCAACTGGAAAGAAAGATTATACACTGATGAATCATCCGCTGATGAACACGTTATAGAAACTGATTCCAATAAAGCAATATGATATCTTAAATTATCATCACAAATATTCCCGTTATTAACAATTCTGATGTGTTTAGCTTGACAGCTTATACCTGAAGTTATACGATTAGACAGTAATTTTAATCTTATTATATTGCTTCAATAATATATTTCAAACCAGTATGTATTAAGGAGATATTGATGCGTCGAATTCATGAAAGTACTACGGATGACATTGTATCTGCGAAAGAAATAATGCCGGACGAAGGGAATGGCTCGTCTCCTGAGAGAATGCAATATAGTATCATAAACGACTGGTATAAAGCAGTCATCCAAAATGCCACAGAAGGATTCTTCCTTTCAGATTTAAGTAGTAATATTTTGTATGTAAATGATGCCTATTGTAAGATGAGCGGCTATAGCAGAACGGAATTGTTATCCATGAACGCCAAAGACCTTGTCCCAAAAACACCGGCAGAAGTTAAAAAATTCGAGAGCAACATTGAAAGAACTATTAGCAACGGCGAATCTTCTTTTGAAATCAAAAACAGACGCAAAGATGGTTGTGTAATTGATATTGCGGTAAGTTATAAGTATATGGATGTCAGCCCGGGTTTTATATTCTGTGTTCACAGGGATATAACGGAACAAAAAGAGATAAACAAACAATTAATTGAATCCGAGGAAAGATATAATGCGTTGGTGGCATTGGGGGGAAGGGTCGGTGAAGCCGTTGTAATAATGCAGGACATCAATAATGAAGAAGGTGTACAAACTTTTGTAAGTGATGAATGGGTAAAAATTACCGGATATTCTATGGAAGATTTGCTGGGAATGCCGTTTTTTAACCTTCTTGAAGCCGAATATTATACTCCTTCTTTGGACAGGCATCGCAGAAAATTAAAGGGGGAAACAATACCGGGCCCTTTCGAAATGGAAATCATCAGAAAAGACGGGGTTGTAATCGACATAGAGTTTACCAGTGTTCACACTACTTATAAGGGCAAGCGAGCCAATGTGGCTTATATCAGGGATATAACAGAACGTAAGCGGGCAGAAAATGCCATTAAAGAATCCGAGAGTCGTTTGCAAAGCGTGTTGTCTTCTATCGATGATTGGGTATATGTGTTCGACAAAGAAGGGCGTTTTATCTCCTGCCATCCTGAACCGGCAAGGGGTATATATGAACCAAAAGGTGATTATTTAGGGAAGAAGCATGCAGAGGTTATGCCTTCAAAAGTGGATAAACTATTCCGCATTGCTTTTAATAAAAATGTAAATGGATTAGTGGCGGATTATGAGTTTTCCAGAGATGTAAAAGGAAGGAAGAAATGGATAAACGTAAAGCTGTCACCAATGTTTATAGACGGTGAGTTTAACGGTTCTGTTGCAGTAATCAGGGATATCACGCAACGTAAACAGGTTGAACAGAAGCTTCGAGAATCGCAGAAACAATTACGTGCACTATCCGTACACCTGCAATATATTAGAGAACAAGAGAGAAAGGATATTGCTCATAGAATTCATGAAGAGCTTGGGCAGCTACTTACTGCCGTAAAAATGGATATATCTTGGCTGCAAAAACAATTGTTACATTGTAATGAAATTCCCGAAAAGAAAATGGTTGATATTCTCAAACTGGTAGACATGTCGATACAGATAGTAAAAGGCGTTTCGGCAGAATTGAGGCCCGGTTTGTTGTATGAATTGGGGCTATTAGCGGCTATTGAGTGGCAAACAGAGGAGTTTTTTAAGCTTACAGGAATTAAGTGCAATGTTTCCTCTATACCGGCTAAAATAGTGGTGGAACAGGAATTGGCGATTGCGCTCTTCAGTGTCTTCCAGGAGCTTATAACAAACGTATTCAGGCATGCCGAAGCTACCTGTGTTGATATTGGATTAAGAAAACAGGGTAAAAAGATGACACTAATTGTCAATGACAACGGTAAGGGAATTACGGAGGAGCAAATCAATGCCCCGCGTTCTTTAGGATTAATAGGTATACGCGAAAGAGTTCAATATTGGGGCGGTGCTGTTACTGTAATCGGTATTCCCGACGAAGGAACACATGTAACAGTCAGCATTCCGCTTAATAAAAAGGGAGGATTAACTGCTAATGAAAGTTCTGATAACTGATGATCATCCAATCGTGAGACAGGGATTGAAGCAATTGTTAAAGGAAACATTTGAAGCGATTGTTGTTGATGAAGCCGGTAATGGAACAGAGGCTTTGGATAAAATAAAAACGGATAAATACGATATAGTGCTACTCGATATAGCTATGCCGGGTATGAACGGACTGGAAGTTTTAAAAGAGATACAGAAATTTAATAAAACCTTACCCGTGCTTATAATCAGCATTTATCCCGAAGACCAGTATGCATTGCGATGTCTGAAGGCAGGGGCCTCCGGGTATCTAACCAAGGATACCGCTTCTGATGAACTGACACTCGCTGTTGAAAGGATACTCTCGGGTAAGAAGTATGTCAGCCCCAACCTTGCGGATAAATTGGCTCGTCATTTAAATGAGGGAACTCCGAAACTACCTCATGAATTACTGTCCGATCGCGAAGACCAGGTGATGCGCTATATTGCTTCCGGCAAAACCGCGGCTGAAATTGCTGCCGAACTTAGTTTAAGCGTGAAAACTATTAATACCTATCGAAACCGTATTCTAAAGAAAATGCAGATAAAAAACAGTGCCGAATTGATACGTTATGCAGTGCAAAATGAGTTGCTAAATTAGTAAAAGGAGAGATGGTGTTTTTAAGTGAGCCGCACAGGAATCGAACCTGTAACCTACTGATTAAGAGTCAGTTGCTCTGCCAGTTGAGCTAGCGGCCCGTGAAAAATATAATTCATTCGTAGCTATTTTATCAGTAATCGATAGTTATTATCAAATCGGTTATAAGTTTATATTTATTAAGATATATATATACTAAAAAACAAGCGGGGGTATGTTTTTATGGATAACAACGCGGAGAAAGATAGCGGCTCGGAAAACTACGAAAAATCTTCGCACGAAGATATGAATAATATGCAAAGTAATATCGAAGCTCTGAATCGGAAAGTCGATGAAGCCAATATACTTGACAGATCCTCGTGCCTGTCTGCCGAAGATGCCATAAAAACGGCAATGGAAATTATGGAGCAGGCAAAAAATATCAGTAAAACAAGTAAAAAAATAACCGATTCGGCACGTAAATCTTCCATCGAAGCAATGCAAAAGGCTGAAAAGATAGCCAAAGAGACAGAAGCCAATGCACAGGAATACAAAAGGACTTTCGACCGTGCCATAGCTAAAGCTGAGGAAAGAGCACAGTGGGCAAAGGATACTGCCCAGGAAGCCGTATCATCAACCAATAAGATAGTCGCAGAAGACGACAAAACCGTTAAGGAAGCCGCTGACTCCGTAAAAGAAGCATTGAAAGAGGCTAATAGTGCCATTAAAAGAAATGAAAAAACTGCTAAATCATCTGAAGAAATGGCAGAAGCGGCTGTAAAACTCGCTCAAGAAGCAATGGTTACCGCGGAAGAAACCGAAAACAATGTAAAAGTTCATGTTGATGAAGCCATGCGGATGTCGAATGAAACCCTGAATACGGCGGCTGAAATAAGAAAGTCGTGCAAAGTACTTGACCTGGAAACAATGAAATCACTGCAAGAAGCAAAAGAAAGAGCGGAAAATGCAAAAAAAGTTGCCGAGGATACAAACAGTTTATATCAAAATGCTTTTAAGGACGTAATAAAATCTGTTGACGAAACAAATGCCTGGGCTAAAACAACAACCGAAAAGGCTTTATCAAATTCTAAAGAGTCGATAGAAAAATCGGAAGAGGCAGCCAGAAAAGCCTCGGAATTATCGGAGGAAGCTATTGGTATATCCAGGGAAGCCATTGAACGTGTGAATAAAGTTATGTCGGAAATGCAGAAAACATCGGGTGAAATACAAAGCAAATCCGATGAAGTTGTTATAAAAGCGGAACAAATTAAGAAAGAAACAATGGGAGTTGCCGAATCGTCTATAGCAGAATCTAAAAAAGCTTTAGACATGATTGGGCTTATCAGCGACTCGGCAAAAGTAAAAATCGAAGAATGGGTTAATAACTCCAGAGAATCTATAAGCAGAGCCGAAGAAAATGCGTTATCGGCTCAAAAAATGGCCGCAAAGGTGCAGTTGGAAGCCGGCGAAACAATCCAAAAAGCGGAGCAGTTAAGCAGGCTTTCTCAAGAAGCTGCTGATGAAGCAATAAAAGCTTCCAGAGAAGCGGCCGAGGCTTCCAGAAAGGCGGCTAATGAAGCCGGGGAATGGTGGGTTAAAGTATTTAAAGAATTATTGGGAGAAGGTGGCGGGGTATGCGATTATGCAAAACGGGTAACCTTACAGACCTCAGATTTTATACGGGAACCATCGCAGGATATGGAATCGTTACCTTTTGAGGGGAAAATGAAAACAGCGAAAACAAAAGAAAGTTCAAATAAACCTGCTGTCGAAAGCGAAAAAGCAGTAATTGATTCCGATGAAGAAGCAGAGGGAAAACAGATAGTTTCCCGGGTTCCCGAGAATAAAGTACACGGAAAAGATTCGCAGGAAAAAGCCAAGGACCGTCTGGATTCTTTAACAAAAATGCTGATGTCCGATTCCGATGAAGAATAGTGTTCGGGAAAATATAATGCCTTATCAAATTGATAAGGCATTATCGTTATAAATTATGTCAAATACCTTTTAGAACAGTGACGGAATATCCTTGAACGATTCTTCTATCCCGCGATGGTCCCAGTCGATGCCGCCCTGCCTCTTCTTCGAGTTAGCAATGTATTCGATAGTTCTGGCAAAGTAATCGACCACTCTCTTGGAGTTTACCAATTCGGATAGAATAACGGTAATATCAATCATTCCTTTTCCTCTGGGGTAGTCACCGCTTCTGATTATCGCTTCGGTCGCCATCCCTTTAAGAGCTCCTGATAATTCTTTTATTACGTCCATGCTCATAGCTTCATGAGGGCCGGTTGCTAAATATAAAGCTCTTCTGGCATTGTTAGGGTTGCATTTTAGAGATAAATCCCCAAGAGCTTCTGTCATCGCTTTTGTCCCCTGCTCATTCTGTGCATCCTTATCTCTGAAATCGGTACTTTTGCTAAAAGGCATTCTAAAACCGGATATATCTTCCTTACCATACCCTATAACAGTCCAGCCGGATAGTGTTTGTATAATATCACCGGCATCAAGAACTTTTGAACCGATATACTTTGGCTGCGTTTCCTCCCCGGCACAAAGCAGATTGTAAAAAGGCCTAACCACCAAATAGTTAATTTTTGAAAGGTTATTTTTTAATGACACATTTTTTCTAATGAACCTCTGATTATCTACCAAAAATATGGCATCTGCTGCCAGATAAGTAGATTTAAGGCACGTTCCCACATTGTAAATGGAACGGCCTTCCGTAAGTTCCTCGTATTGGAAAGGGAGAACTACCATATTATAGACCGGTTTATCGTATCTCTCTTTAATTAAATGAGTTAAGACGGATATGGCACCGGAGCCGGTACCGCCTGCCGCAGAAGCTATTAGAAGAATAGCGTCAGTTTCCGCAAACTTATCGGTACCCCTGATGCTGTCTATTACTTTATCTCCGTCTTCATTGGCGATGTCAGCACCGACTTCATTCAATTTCCCGACTCCATGTCCACCTGTTTTCTTGGCGCCGATAAGTATTCTATGGCGGAAATCCGATTTAACATTAACAAGGCCGCTCAGGTCAGCCACATCTGTATTGACAGCAATAACATTGGTAAGTATATTCAAACCACGCTGTGTATGCGCGACTTTACCCAAACGCGCGAACTCATCGGCTATTCTGCCTCCGCATTGTCCGCATCCTATAACAAGCAATTTCATATTGTCCCTCCTGTTGCTCAGGAAGCATCCTGATTAAACACTTTTATAGTTTATCATAAATAAGTCAACTAACCAACAAAAAAGTAAATAAATCGTATATAAATAATACCGATTGTCAATAGTTCTCATAAAGGTTATGTAAATCGTCCAGAGTTTTTATTCCCGAAGTCAGTTTTACAAAATCCGTGACATTATCAGAACGGTTCCTCAAATCCCAAAGCATATCCCCAATGGGATTTACCGATGACGGGCTACTGGCATAAGTTCCGTAAAAAGCAAAATATGCCTGATTGAGACGCCTGATATAATAACCCTGCGACAAAATATATAATCTTTTCTGTTCCATATAAGCTTCGGCTTTTTCAACCTCTCCATTGGCAAGGTAACTATCGACAGTCAGGCGAATATTTCTCATTTCCTCATAGTAATCAAAACCGTTGTCCGCTGTGAGCATATAATTATTGACATTTAGTGATGAGGCATAGTATTTCTGATAAATTAAAGAAGCGATTTCATCACTGACTATTCCGGCGACAGTTTCATTTATGGTTGATATACTGTTATCATCGTATATTTTTAACAGGTTGAGGGCATATAAAAAACCGGTCGGCTTAAAGAATAAATATTGGTGGAACCACTCCTCGACTGCCGTGCTTATCGTAAATTCCAGGCCTGAGTTATTGGTGACGAAGGATGGGAATGTAGCCATACCCCCTACCCTTAATACAATGGAAGAATATCCCAGTGACTCTATTTCGGATTCTATATACTCGATTTCGTCTATCGACAAATCCTGCAACAATATTATTTCCTTCATCCTGTAGATACTATCCCTTGGTGAAACAATCAGCAGATGCGGTGGGGATTCAAGCGAAAAATTGACCGGCGGGAAAGGTATGTTTAGACCTGTAATATCGTTATATAAATATAAATCAAGTTCTTTTAAAGTATCTCTTATTTGTCTTTCAAGTATTTTTTCTATGTATTTTTTCTTGGAATCTCTTTCGAGTTTCATAGTCTGCAGTTCTTTTTGTAATTGAGACATTTCATCAGTATCGATCTGGTCCCTATAATACAATATTTGAAACTCCAATGATGAAATTTCTTCCAGTAAAGCGAAAAAATCCACGACAAAATCGGAATGGTTGATATCATAATCGTCATCGCTAAAGATAACCTGTTCTATTTCCGCAGTTAAAGTCCTTATTTCCCACTCCAGCATACTGAAGCGATACGGATTAATAACATCATCCATAGTTCTGTCAAATTCACTTTGTTGTTGACAGGAACCGAACAATATACTTGTAATCAATAAAACCGAGCTGATGAGCAACTTAATTTTCATTATTAAGAGCCTTGTTGGAAACAAATGTTACAGTACTATATAATTATATAACTCGTATCCTAAATATTATAACATCTAAAATCATCTAACACAGCGTATTATTCCGGAAATAAAAAGTTATGAAAGATTATTATCAAATTCTCGGAGTTAAAGAGGCAGCCGACCAGCAACAAATAAAAAGCGCATTTAGAAAACTTGCTTTTCAATATCATCCTGATAAGAATCCGGGCAATGAGAAAGAAGCCGAAGCCAAGTTTAAAGAGATTAATGAAGCATTTGCCGTACTTGGGGATGAGAATAAGAGGCAGCAGTATGATATGGCAAAAAAAGGAGGATTTACCGGAGCGGGTCATCAGGGCTTTGATTTCTCCCAGCAGGATATCTTTAACGGGATATTTACAGATCAGGCCTTTTACGAAGAATTGAATCGTATGTTTAGTCAGGCTGGATTACGATTCGACCGTGACTTTTTCGGGCAGTCCTTTGTTAACGGGAATACCGTATTCAAATTTTATACCAATATGGGTAATACCGATTCTGATTTTAGCCGGACTTCTTCTCAAACCCATACTCATAAACCGGGTTTAATGGAACGTGTGGCAACAAATTTAATTAACAGGATAACAAGGTTTATACTAAAAAAATTGTTCGGAGTAGAATATAAACCTGATCTGAACATTCAAACACAGCTAGATATACTTCCGCAGGAAGCCCGGTCCGGTGTTGAAAAGGAAATTACTTATCAAAGAGGAAAGGGTAAAAAGAAAATTTTACTAAAAATTCCATCCGGGGTTAAGTCAGGAACTAAAATCAGATTGACAGGTATGGGTCTGAAAAAAAATAAATTAAAAGGCGACCTTATTGTCCATGTTAACGTTAAGGAGCAATCCCCCTTAAACTCGGGGTAATAATCCTTAAGCATTATATGTAAGAAATATGAGTATATTACTGTAGTAAAAAGCCGATTGATTAACTTTGCGGTAATAAGGTAAAATGTGTTATTGCCCCTGTAGCTCAGTAGGATAGAGCACTAGCCTCCGAAGCTGGGAGCGAGAGTTCGAGTCTCTCCAGGGGCGGTTATATTAAGAAAGAGGGGTTGTATAGATGGAATTAAATGAACCTATTGCAATCAGAATTCATGGTCGTGGCGGCCAGGGCGCTGTCACCCTTGCCGAGGTAGTGGCGCAAGCGGCTATCAGTGAAGGGAAATATGCACAGGCGTTTCCCAGTTTCGGGCCGGAAAGAAGAGGCGCTCCGGTTCAGGCTTACATCAGAATCGACGATAATAAAGCTATTCGAAACAGAGCAGGTGTAGTTTACCCCGATGTCGTTGTTGTACTCGACCCCGGTTTACTGAACAGAGTAAATGTGACAGCAGGTCTCAAGGACGACGGCATGCTTGTAATCAATACCCGACAGACATTGGATAATGTCGATATCAAACTGGATGAAAATCAAAAACTGGCTGTAATCGACGCAACCAGCATTGCCAGAGAAATACTGGGCGTGCCGATTGTGAATACCACTATGATTGGAGCACTGGTTAAAGCCAAAGGCGTTGTAAATGTAGAATCGCTGCTTGAACCTTTAAACAAGAGGTTTGGTCGATTAGCAGAAAAAAATATAAGCGCTATGAAAAAGGCTTATGAAAATACCCTGATTAAGGAGAAAAAAGCAATTGGGTAAATCAGAAAATGAGCTGACCTGGAAAGAAATCGAGGTTGGTGGCATAGTCACCGAACCCGGTAATGCCAGTCAGTATAAAACCGGTGACTGGCGTTCACAGAAGCCCACCTACGATTTCAGCAAATGTATTAAGTGCGGTATATGTCAAATATTCTGTCCGGAAGGCTGTATTAATCAGAATGAAGAAGGTTATTTCGTTGCCGACCTGTTTTATTGCAAAGGATGCGGTATTTGCGCACATGAGTGTCCAACATTTGTAATAACCATGAAGGAGGAGGAGTAATGTCAAAAAGGGTAGGTATTGAAGTATCCATTGCCCTCGCCGATGTCGTAGGTATGGCTAATACTGATGTGGTTGCGGCTTATCCGATTACCCCTCAAACTCATATTGTCGAGCATTTGGCCGAACTGGTTGCCGATGGTGAACTGGATGCCGAATATATTCCGGTTGAGTCCGAACACTCTGCAATGAGCGCTTGTATGGGTTCTGCCGCTGCCGGTGCCAGAACTTTTACCGCTACTGCCGGTCAGGGGCTTGAGTTGATGCATGAATGTTTATATGTTGCCAGCGCAATGAGACTTCCGGTAGTTATGGCAGTTGCCAACAGGGCATTATCCGCACCTATCAGTGTCTGGGGTGACCATTCCGATGTAATGGCATGCAGGGATACCGGCTGGATTCAGATTTTTACCGAAAACGGTCAGGAAGTTGTCGATACCGCTTTATGTGCGTTCCGCATTTCGGAAGATAACAATGTATTATTGCCGACAATGGTACATCTGGATGGATTCCACTTGTCGCATGTTATCGAGCCGATAATCATGCCGGAGCAAAGTCAGGTTGATGCTTTTCTTCCGCCTAATAAATATCCGTTCTTTTTAGACCCGGCCCGACCACAGGCAATGGGCGATTTCGCTCCGCCCGCTATTTATACAGAGACCAAATGGGCACAGGAAGTGAACCTGCAAAAATCAAAAGAGACTGTATTAAAGGCGTGGAAAGAATTTGCGGAAATTTTTGGCAGAGAATACAAACCGGTTGAAAGTTATCGTTGTGAGGATGCAAAAATCCTGCTGTTGACTATGGGAAGTTACAGTGAAACCGCAATGACAGCAATTGATAAAATGAGAGAACAGGGCGATGGTGAAAACGTCGGTTTGCTAAGGCTTCGTCTGTGGCGTCCTTTCCCGACCGATGAACTCAGAAAAGCAGTTGAAAACGCTGATGTATTGATAATACTTGATAGAGCTTTATCTTTCGGTTCAGCCGGTGGTCCTGTTGGGATGGAAATTAAATCCGCTTTATATGATGTTTCCAAAAAACCGAGGATTGTTAACTTTGTCGGCGGTTTGGGCGGTCGAGACATAACCGTTGGCAACTTTGAAGAATTAATTAAAAAAGGTATAGACATTGCCGGAAACGGCAGTGAAAATGAATTTGAAATATTCGGGGTGAGGGAATAATGGAAAATTGTACAATTTACGTTCCCAGGTTAATAACCAAGAAAGAAAATTTTGCACCGGGACATCGCGCCTGTATCGGTTGCGGTGAAGCATTGGCGGTCAGATTAGCTTTTAAGGCCATAGGACAAAACGTTATTGTGGTAAATGCAACCGGCTGTGTTGAAATATTTACATCACAACTGCCGTATACTTCGTGGCGTGTTCCCTGGATTCATACCCTTTTTGAAAACACGGCGGCAGTAGCCTCCGGAATCGAATCTGCCCGCAAAGCGATGATACGTAAAGGTATTATACAAGATACGAAGACCAAGATTGTAGCTATTGCTGGAGACGGCGGGACCATAGATATCGGTTTACAGGCGTTATCCGGCGCTATGGAAAGAGGGCACGACTTCCTTTACATCTGTTTTGATAATGAAGCATATATGAATACCGGTATTCAGAGGTCTTCTGCTACGCCCTTCGGAGCCTCAACCACCACTTCACCGGCTGGAAAAGAAAGTATAGGTCAATTTGCATGGAAAAAGGATATGCCCGCTATCGCGGTAGCTCACAATATTCCTTATGTGGCTACTGCCAATCCCAGTTATCCGTTTGACCTGATGGCAAAGGTTAAAAAGGGATTGGAAGCAAAAGGTCCTGCATATATCCAGATATTATCAGCCTGCCCTACCGGTTGGGGATGTCCGGGTGAACTATCGGTAAAGATCGGTCGATTGGCTGCTAAAACAGGAGTATTCCCGTTATATGAAGTGGAGAACGGGAAATACAGTATTACCGTTGATTTTCCGAAGCTGCTACCTATCACAGAATATACAAGTTTACAAAAGAGATTCCGTCACTTACAACCGGAAATGCTGGAACAAATACAACAGAAAGTTGTTCGAAAATATGAGGAACTTAAAGAAAAAACTGAGATGAGCGGTTGTTGCGGCCAGACAGGTACGGAGGAATAAGATGAAAGAAATAATCAATGATACAAAAGACAGGTGTAGTCTTTGTAAAAAGTGCGTTGGCGTATGCCGCAAAACAGTTGGAAGAGAAGCAATAAGTTATGTAGAAGATGAAAACGGCAATGGTTCGATTATATTCGATTTTGATAAATGTGTTGTGTGTGGTTCATGTGCCTATATATGTGCCGATAATGCTATAATTATAGAAGATATCGGAGATACCAGGGTAATGGTTACTCCCAGTGGCCGAAAAGAATTCAAGTTGAAACAGTGTACGAAGTGCGGTTATTATTGGGCACCCGAACAGCAGATTAAGTTTATGTCCGAACAGGCTGATTTACCGCTGAGTGCTTTTGAGTTATGCCCGGATTGTCGATAATCCATTAGATTTTATGTAAGACATTTGTTGATGTATTAATCGTATTATTAGGCTAAAACAACGGGGTGTGGCGCAGTTGGTAGCGCGCAGCGTTTGGGACGCTGAGGTCGGAGGTTCGAGCCCTCTCACCCCGATTTTAGTAGCAGTTTAACAGTAACTGTTGTTTGAATTTAGCATTTTCTGTAATTTTATACAATAAAAAGCTGCTGATTATTATTACATTGTCAGCAGCTTGCATTTACATTACCCTTGATGATATTTCGTCTTAAACCTGATTCGCATTACCCGAATCTTTCCAAGAATTCCAAAAAGCGAGCTCGTAATTCCTTGTATTCGTTAATAATTTTCTGCCCTTCGGCAGTCAGAATTGCCTGACCGCCGCCGGCCCCTCCTAGCATTTTAATTACCAGAGGCTTCGGAGCTAATCTGTTCATCTCTTCCACTTCAAGCCAGGCATTGCGATATCCCATACCCATTTTTCGAGCGGCAGCAGCGATTGAGCCGAGTTTGTCAATTTGCTCCAAAAGCTCTACCCTACCCCAGCCCATATACACTTCGCCGTTTTTTTCGACCCACACTTTACCCTTAGCTTTATATGGGGATTCAGTAACGGAATCGGTCTTAAGTGATACCTCAATTATATCATTATCATTATTTAATTTTTTTCTCATATGATTACTCTCCTCGACATTTTAACTTGTGTAATAGATTATTGCAACATTTCGGGCTTAATTTACAGGCTACGAAGAGTGTTCACAATTTAATGCCTGCGTGCTATAATAACCCCGACCAGACAATCCGGATGGACTATCGGTCAGTGGGGATAACAGGAGAATATAATGAAGTGTTCATCTTGCGGAAGAGACATAGATAAATCTCGCTTCCCGGCGAACATTGCTTTTTGCCCTTTTTGCGGGGATGAGTTGCAAAGCGAAGAAGATGTAAACGCGATGCAGTTTTGCCCATATTGCGGGGAAAAACTCATTATTAAAGCTACTTTTTGTCCTCATTGCGGGAAAAAACTTTTGATTCCCGGAAAAGTTGAATCATCTCAAAGAATAGAACCCAAGAAACTTATTCACCAGGCAGCTAAACCGGTCATTGAAAGTATCAAAGAAAATATTGGGCCCGAACGAAGAATGCGAAAGCTTTACAAGCAATGGATAGAGTATTCCAATTTACCGCCTGAAGAAATACCATCTATTAACAAGGATATCGAAGAGAGGAACAGACCAAGAGACGAGGAAGTTTCGGGAAACGACTATCACGATTTCGTCCAGTAATACCTGTATCTGCATTCTAAATTGTAGAAGCGATTAAATATTGCTGTATCTAGGGCATTTCGTCAGGAAACCCGCTTGAACGGTAGCAGCTCATATTTTTATCCACCAGTAGCACTTCCGTACCGGGAAGGCTTTCTATCAAATTTAGAGCGTCATTTTTACCCATGATTATACAAGCCGTAGAGAGCGCATCGGCTTCTATGGTGTTTTTGGCTATTACGGTTGCGCTGGCTAATTCTGTCGGCGATATCCCCGTTCTGGGGTCGATTATGAAGTTATATAAATAGTCATCGGTAAAATAGGCTTCATAATCACCTGATGTCGAAATTGCCCAATCACCGGAATCGATAACGGAGAGATAGCCGGAATTATCTCTGGGATTAGCTATACCGATTGTCCAAAGTTTACCGTCATTTTTGGTTCCGCGTGGATAAATTTCTCCTCCCCCGTTAATGAGGACGTTATTAACATCTCCCTGTCCCAGCAATGCTGCTGCTTTATCTACAATATATCCGACAGCTATGCTGTCCAGGGTAATATGCGCCCCGGTTTTTCGCAGTGTAATATCATTCCCGTATATATTTATTGCTTGATAACCTACCAGCGATTTTACTTCGGCTATTGTTCCAACATCCGGAGGGGAGTTATTGTTATTAAAACTCTCTTGATTTAGTTCCAGAAGCGGGAGAGCGGTAACATCAAAAAGGCCGCCCGTTACCTCAGAATACTGAATTGAGGACTTCAAAATGGAAATCAGGTCGTCTGAAGCGCCATCGATATGTCCGTTCCGGTTGAGGCTGTACAGTTCGCTTCTTGAGTCAAAGCGGCTAAAGATGGCGGATAAGCGATTTACCTCTTCGAAGGTAGCTCTAACCAAATTACAAGCATTCTTTTCATCGGTATCAACTGCTTTAATGGTAACAAATGTCCCCAGTAAAACCTGTGTTTCCTCATATATTTTCATATCAGGTTCAGCTAATAATTTATTAATGCTGACAGCTCCCAAAGCTAATGCTCCTGCTCCAGCTGCCGTAAACTTAATAAAATCACGACGTGATAACCTGTTATTCATATGGTACCGTCCGTATTCATTTTAGAGACATCGGAATATTCTTCTCAATTTACGCTATTATAGCGATAACAAAATAAATCATCAAGAAAATACGTTGAGAAAAATAAATGCCGATATTTTTTGCCCTTTATCCTGAGTATTAGTATAATGAAGTACAAATCAAAGACAGGATAAAGAAATGGGATATCAGGAACATAAACATCATGTGCCGGTTAGTGTAAATTGCGCTGTGGTTATTATTTCCGGTTCAAGAACTGAACAGACAGATGAATCCGGAAAATATATAACGTCATGCCTTAAGGAATGCGGAAATAATGTTACTGCGTATTCGATTATTCAAAATGATGCAAGCGCAATACGCGGCACTATTGATAAAGTCTTCAAAGATGGTATTACACAGGCAATAATTACCAGCGGGGGGACAGGAGCAAGCCATATGGATATCACCATCGAAACAATATCTCCGTTATTGGCGAAAAAAATGGATGGCTTCGGAGAACTGTTTAGAAATCTCACGTATAAGGAGATAGGCACCGGAAGCATATTAAGCAGAGCAATGGCAGGAATTATCGAGGGAAAGGTTATTATCTCACTTCCGGGCTCCTTAGAGGCAGTTAAGCTTGCGATGGAAAATATAATCATCCCTGAACTATCTCATCTTGTAAGAGAGGCATCCAGATGAACTTTTTTGAAACTCCCCCCTGCTATAATGAAGCCGACAGTTATGTTTATGCCGCTATAAAACCGGTATTGAGAACTGAGTCTGTTAATTTGGACGCCAGCCTTCACAGAGTACTGGCGGAAGATATTACTGCATTGAAAAGCATACCTCCTTTCAGTCGCGCACTTAAGGATGGCTATGCTGTTAAGGCGAAAAATACTGCCGGAATATCCTCCGATAATCCGAAAATATTTGAAATTATCGATTATCTATATGCCGGGGGGGTATCCAAAAAATATGTTTCTGAAAATGAATGCGTAAGTATTACCACCGGTGCTAAGATGCCGGACGGCGCCGACGCTGTTGTGGAGATTGAAAAAACCGGCATTGAAAACGGCAGGTTATGTATATACGAATCTATCGGCTACGGAGTTAATATAGAGTCTGAGGGGCAGGAAATCAAAAAAGGCAAGATTCTCCTTAAGCACGGAACCTTATTAAACCCCTCCAGAATAGGATTATTGGCGAGTCAGGGAATTTCTAAGGTAAAAGTTTTCGAAAAACCGAAAGTTGCTATTATTTCAAACGGAGAAGAATTGAATGGCATTGATGATATATTAAAAGACGGACAAATATACGACATTAATTCATATACCGTTGCCTCCATTATTGAGGAAAACGGCTGTTTACCTTTAAAATTCGGAATAGTGGGTGATAATTCTTCGCAAATCAGGTATGTAATCGAAGAGGCGCTCAAGGTTTCGGATTTTGTATTTATTTCAGGCGGTTCGTCTAAAGGAGATAAGGATTTTCTTACCGAAATACTACAGAAACTGGGAAGGATTCCGTCTTTCAAGATTAAGCAGTCAAACGGTAAATCGGGAATATTTGTTCTTTCCGAAGGCAAACCGATACTGGGGACGCCCGGATTTCCTTCTTCATGTTTGATAAACGCCTACGTTCTGCTCGTGCCGGCATTAAGAAAGATGACGCAGATTCCGTGCATTTATAATATGAACTTTACCGCAAAACTGAGTGAAAATATTGATGTTTCAAGCAACGTTACAGGGCGCTTTTTACCTGTAAAAATTGAGGGCGACAGGGCTTTCCCGCTGGCAAGCGATAATAAAGGATTGGTCAACATTGCCAAAGCGGATGGTTATGTTATTTTAGATGACGGAACCGCAACCATTGTAGAAGGGGCTGCGGTTTATGTAAACTTGTTTTAGTTTATGCAGTAAACACTACGGCTTGGTATATGTTCCGCTTTTACCGCCGCTTTTCTTTTGCAGGCAAATACTTTCAATTGACATACCTCGGTCAATAGCTTTACACATATCATAAATAGTTAGAGCGCTTACGGCAGCGGCAGTCATTGCTTCCATTTCAACTCCGGTTTTTCCGGTGCTTTTCGCCATAGTTTTTATCTCGATATAATCATTGCCGATAAATTCAAAGTCAACGGTGATTTCACTTACCAGTATAGTATGGCATAAGGGGATTAAATCCGGGGTTTTCTTTGCTCCCATAATACCGGCTATTCTGGCTGCTGCTAGAACATCGCCCTTTTTCATCTGGTTCTGTTTTATTTTATCCAGCGTTTCAGGTTTCATCCTTACACCGCCGGTAACAACAGCTTCACGAACAGTATCATCTTTGGGTGAAACATCGACCATTTTAGCTTCGCCCTTTTCATTTATATGTGTCAGTTCTTCAGTCATAATCCTACTCCGATTAATATTATTACCCGCCTATTTGCCACATCTGTCTCTTTTTCAAATCCATTTCGTCCGATTCAGGATGCTTTTCCTGTTTAATAGCTACCGCTTTTTTTATCACTTCCTCTAATTCTTCTATACCGGCACCTGCCCTGAGTGGTCCTTTTATATCAATTTCATCATCACGAAGCAGGCACGGCATCAGGCGACCATCAGCAGTAAGTCTAAATCTGTTACATTCGGAACAGAAGTTGTGTGTCATGGCCCCAATAAAACCGACGGTACCTTTTGAATTATCCAGTTTGTAATATTTTGCCGGTCCGTTTCCGGATGCAACACCACAAGGTTCCAAATGTCCCAGGCTATTTACAATCATATTTTTTATCTCATCGATTGCTATTAACTTCTTCTTGTCTTCCGGGGAATCGGCAAAAGGCATGTATTCGATATAACGAATATTCCATCCGTGAGTGATGCTCTTTTTGGCAAAATCTATTATCTCATCATCGTTTATGCCCTTAATAGGTACCATATTTATCTTTACAGGATCCAAGCCCGCCTCAATCGAGGCTTCAATGCCTCTCATCACATCATCAAGATTACCGCCGCCCGTTATATATTTAAACTTATCGCTGTTAAAACTGTCGAGGCTGATGTTTACTCTCTTTAGTCCGGCCTCCTGTAATTCATCGAGATACTTTTCTAAGAATACACCGTTGGTCGTTAGTGAAATATCATTTATACCGTCAATAAGATAAAGTAGTTCAATCAGTGCGCCGACATCCGGCCTGACCAAAGGTTCCCCCCCGGTAATACGAAGGTTCTTAACACCCAGTCTGGCAGCGGCTTTAACGATTTTTTGAATTTCTTTATATCTTAATATATCGTCGTGATTTAAATGCGGCGCGAGGTGTGAATTGCAGTATATGCATCTCATATTGCAACGGTCGGTAATAGAAATACGCATATAATTGATATTGCGATGGTAGGTATCTAAAAGAGTTGTCATGACGCCTCCGGCTTATTTTGATATTGATTGTCATTTTGTCTTACGAATATTACTTAAATAAATACCTCCCAAAGGAGGCATAATAAATCAATACAACATATCAGCCCCCCTTTCCAAACGCGGGCGGTATAGAAGTTTCCCGTATACCTTAACCGGTTGTAATCCATAAGCATTAAGCTCTTAGGCATTTACAACTCGGAGGGTTTAGTTATTAATATATTTTTAAGATTACTGAATACTTGTGTTTAATATACTATTATAAAGAAAACATGTCAACAATATACTGGAATGAATATACCCAATTGAATACAATATGGATTGTGATATAATACACTCGCTGCGATAAATCTCGTATAAATTAGGATATTCGATTAGGCGACTGCCATCGCATCACAGTGGTTTATAGCGATGTAAGCGGCTAAAGAAGCTATGCAAAACAAAGATATGGTAAATGTATTGAGTACAAAAAAATAGAACGGAAAGGGTCAATGTTTATCCGGATTTTGATGCCATTAAACACGCCTATCGGTGTAGGCGCTCATTGTATTTCTCACAGCAATCGATTTATTTTATTTCTTTCAGATTTTGTTTATATTCATTCAGATAGTTGATGTATTGACTATCGATTTGAACCAAAACCTTACTCCATTCTTCCTGGAACTGGGGCAAACTTTCAATATTCAGCTCAATATTGTTCCCTGCTCCAACCTTTTGTGCAAGTGCCTGCTCAACCTTATTCTGAAAATCGTTTTTTAGAAGTTCGTAGGATTGTTCTTTCTGTTGTTTACCCTGTGTATTGTAATGTTCAAAGATATATTTAATCTTATCGAATACATCTGTTGCGGCCTTTTTATCCTTTTTTATAAACAGAAGGTTGTTCATAGCTTTCTCATTATTCTCTTTAAGAATATCGTTTTTAGGCAGGTTGATATTGCTGATAAATACCTTATCTGCCCCTTGTACAACAAATGGCTTTAACTTATCATCGTATTTTTCTAATCCAGATTTGATATCCATCCCTTTAATAAGACAAGATGCTGCCAGTTTTTCACCTTCAGGTATATATTTCCACTTTAATTGCTCTTCTTCAGATGCCTCTTCGATTGCGGCAATTTTCTCCATAGCAATTTCGCGAAAGCTCTTGATATCAGCCATAACTCCAATCCTTTACTATATGTTCTTTTAAGGTTTACATTAATACTATAACAAATTAGTTTGTAATTATAAAGCTGCCTTTGATATTTTTAATCCTGATACGGTTGATGTTATAATCTACGCAATAAGTGAGGAGAATACTATGTATTTTAATTGCGCTCTTGAAGCTCTG
Organism: Dehalococcoidia bacterium UBA5748; assembly: GCA_002419135.1. Lineage (GTDB taxonomy): Bacteria > Chloroflexota > Dehalococcoidia > Dehalococcoidales > UBA5627 > UBA5627. Next base: position 122,227 of record DIFM01000041.1, read on the forward strand.
GGGCATACTCCGCTGGTGGAATTACCTGCTGTTGCAAACAATAAAAAGGTGCGTATTTTAGCCAAACTGGAAGGGCAAAACCTGGGAGGAAGTGCCAGCACTAAAGACCGTGTAGCGAAATATATGCTGGATACGGCTGTAAAAACAGGTCAGCTTAATAAGGATAAAACGATTATTGAAGCAACCAGCGGAAACACGGGAATATCTTTGGCTTGGCTGGGTAAAAAAATGGGTTATAACGTCACAATTGTTATGCCGGAAAATATGAGCAAAGAAAGGCAACAGCTTATCAGAGTTTTCGGAGCCGAGCTTATTTTAACAGAAGCCGATAAAGGGGTGCTCGGCTCAATGAACACGGTTAAGGAAATGGTTTCTATGAGCGATAAATATTACATGCCCGATCAGTTTGCCAATCCAGCCAATCCAATGGCACATTATGAAACTACCGGTGTCGAGATACTTGATGACTTTCCTTACGATAAAATCGACTACTTTATTGCCGGTATCGGAACAGGCGGAACGATTGTTGGAGTAACTAAAAGGCTAAGAGAAAAATACTCTCAAGTAAAGACAATCGGAGTAGAGCCTCCGCCCGGAGATTGTATTCAGGGGCTAAGATGCCTTGAAACATTTATCCCTCCCGTTTTGGATTTGAGTTTTGTCAGCGAGAGGGTATGCGTAACCAGCATACAAGCTAATGAAGCCGCCAAAGCACTGTTGAGAACTGAGGGGATTTTTTGCGGGCAGTCTTCAGGCGCTTTGATACATCAGGCGGTTAAAATCGCAAATAGTATAGAAGAAGGTAACATTGTGGTAGTGCTTCCCGATGGTGGTTGGAAATACCTGAGCCTCGATTTCTGGACAAAATAAAGCTGATTATTATTTATTCTTTATCAGCCAGTACTCAAGGCTGTCTGCCAGCGCCAGCCAACTGGCTTCGATGATATTGGCAGAACTGCCTACTGTTTTCCAGTGGTCTGTGCCATCAGTAGATTCTATAAGCACTCGCACCTGTGATGCGGTATTTTTAGAATCCAGTATTCGTACTTTATAGTCCACAAGCTGAATGCAGGAAAGCTGTGGATACGACTGTATCAATGCTTTCCTCAAGGCTTTATCCATGGCGTTAACAGGTCCGTTACCCTCGGAAGCAGTGTGCATTATCTGCCCTTCTACTTGAACCTTTACCATTGCTTCGGAAAGTGCTTCGTCGCTATTATGAGTAGTGGGGGAACGCCTGCGGCTTTCTATTATTACCATAAAATCGACCAGTTCAAAGGGTGATTGATAATCTGACTGGGCTCTGTGAACCAGCAAATCGAAGGATGCTTCGGCATTTTCATATTGAAAACCACGGCTTTCAAGTTCTTTCACCTTCTCCAACAATTGTTGGGCTTCCTTCCCCTTAGGGGGTAATGTAACACCGATTTGACTGGCGCGATGAACTATATTAGACCTGCCGGAAAGTTCTGAAATCAACATACGTGATTTATTGCCCACTAACTCCGGGTCTATATGCTGGTAGCTGCCCGACCACTTGCTCAAGCCGGAAACATGCAACCCTGCCTTGTGGCTGAAGGCGCTGCTTCCCACGTAAGGCAGTGATGGATTTGGATTAAGATTTGCTACCTCATTAATGTAACTGGCTACTTCGGAAAGCTTTGTCAGATTGTTGTCGCTTATGCAATCCAGTCCCATTTTCAGTTTAAGATTGGGAATTATCGAGCAGAGGTTGGCGTTACCGCACCTCTCACCGTAACCGTTGATGGTGCCCTGTACATGTGTAACACCCGCATTTACTGCAGCAAGCGTAACAGCTACTGCCAGTTCACTATCATTATGAGCATGAATTCCTATTGGTATTGAAGTTAGCTCTCTTACTTTTTTAACAGCTTCATACGCTTCATCCGGCAAAGTGCCTCCGTTTGTATCGCATAATACCAGACAGTCAGCTCCTGCTTTTTCGGAAGCGACAAGAACATCCAGCGCATATTGCTGATTATCCTTGAAACCATCGAAGAAATGTTCGGCATCGATAAAAACAGATATCCCTTTGTTTTTCAGGTATCCGGTTGAATCCGTTATCATATTTATATTTTCTTCCAGGGTGGTTTCCAGCACCTGCGTTACCTGTCGCGCCGAACATTTTGAAACAAGTGTAACAATGCCGGTTTTAGCTTCAATAAGTGAAGCCAGTGTTGCGTCATCTTCTGCTTTTCCGTTTGCTCTTCTGGTGCTTCCAAAAGCAACCAGTTTGGCATTTTTTAAATTCAAATCATGTGCTTTATTAAAAAATTCGATATCTTTGGGATTCGAACCGGGCCATCCGCCTTCTATGTAATGTATACCCAGCTCATCAAGTTTGCAGGCAATATTCAGCTTATCGACAACAGAAAAGGAAATCCCCTCCTTTTGCGCTCCATCCCTCAGCGTCGTATCGTAAAGCTGTATAGACATATAAATACTACCTTATATCCTTTCGGCGATTAAATCACCCATCCGGCTTGTGGTTACTTTAGTTGAGCCTTCGCCCATTATATCATAAGTGGCATAATTTTCTGATAGAACCTTGCTAATGGCATCTTCAACAGCCGTTGCTTCATGCGAGAGCCCGAATGAATAACTAAGCATCATAGCCATGCTTAAAATTGTAGCAATCGGATTGGCGTCGTTTAGCCCTTTATGACGCGGTGCGCTGCCATGGCTGGGCTCGTACATCCCGAGTGTTCTCTCGCCGTCTTTGGGTACACCCGCTAGGCTGGCCGATGCCAGCATTCCCAACGAACCGCCCAGCATGGATGCCTCATCGGTTAATACATCGCCGAATGTATTTTCGGTAACCAGTACATCGAGATACCTGGGATTCTGAATAATTCTCATGGCACAAGCGTCGACAAGCATGTGCTCCAGTTCCACATCAGGGTATTCCTTTGAGATTTCAACCGCGACCTGTCTCCATAGTCTTGAGGATTGCAGCACGTTGGCTTTATCTACCGATATCAACTTCTTTTTGCGTGTGCGGGCAATCTCGAAACCAACTCTGATTATACGCGCGATTTCATGTTCGGAATATAGCATCGAATCAACCGCCCATCTACCGTCACTTTCTTCCCATCTCTTTTTGGGTTGTCCGAAATATAAACCGCCCGTTAGCTCTCTTACAAATATGAAATCGACATCATTTAGCACTTGGGGCTTGAAATTAGTATGGTCGAACAAGGATGGATAGACATGCACAGGACGCAGGTTGGCAAATAAGCCTAGTTCCTTGCGAATTGCCAGTAAACCATCCTCAGGGTGAATCGGCGCCTGTGGATCGTCAAATCTGGGGTCACCGACGGCGCCTAATAATACGGCATCACTCTTTTTACATTTATCAATAGTTTCCTGCGATAAGGCCGTTCCCTCCTCTTCTATAGCAATCCCGCCGATCAGGGCATAATCGCAATTAAATTCATGACCGAATTTTTTACCGACAGCATTCATTACTTTTACCGATTCGTCGATGATTTCAGGCCCTATGCCGTCACCCGGTAAAACTACAACATTGAACTTCATTTATTCCTTCTCCAATTTCTTTTTAGTATATTCGATAAGTCCGCCTGCTGAGATTAACTCGCTCATAAAATCGGGATAAGTTTCAGCGGTAAACTCTTTTCCGGTATTTAGATTCTTAATTCTACCATCTGATAAGTCGACTTCCAGAATGTCTCCGTTGTTTGTATTATCGACAGCATCGCCGCATTCCAGCAGCGGTAAGCCAATATTTATCGAGTTTCTGAAAAAAATGCGCGCAAAGCTTTTGGCGATAACACAGGAAACACCTGAAGCCTTAATCGCTATCGGCGCATGCTCTCTGGAAGAACCACAGCCGAAATTAGATGTAGCCACGATAATATCGCCACTATTGACCTTACTGACAAATTCGAGGTCTATATCTTCCATACAATGCTTTGCAAGCTCACACGGTTCGGAAACATTTAAATAGCGTGCCGGAATAATAGCATCCGTGTCGACATTTTCCCCGTACTTAAAAACCTTTCCTTTTAACATTAAGAGGACAGCTCCTTTATTATATACTTGACCAACTTATATTTATAATTCGATGACAGACTGTATATTAAGCCGCTTTTTGTAAACCGCTTCATAATTTTGGCATACAAGCGATTTTTCCAATAGTGAATGAATCTTCTCAAAGCTATTGGAATCAAAAAAATTCTGTATTTCATCTATATCTATTGCTTCCAATCCGAAACTGAACCTGGACATTTTATCCATACTGGAAATTGATTCCGGATAAATAACCTCGGCATAAACAAGATAACCTCCGGGTTTTAACACACGATTGATTTCGGCAAGCGCTTTTTGCCAGCCATCGATATGATGCAAAACTCCGAAAGATATAATCACATCGAAACTTTCGTCTTTAAACGGAAGATTAACGGCATCGGCTATCATAAACTTCAGATTCGTGAGTTTGGTTGCAGCTAATATGTTTGCATCAATCTGCCTGGTATCTATATCAATAGCGGTAACAGTCCCCATATACGTTTTCGCAATATATTTACTTACCTCTCCGTTACCGCATCCGATTTCCATGAAATCTGTTTTTTCTTCAAACTCAACGAATTCCAACAGTTTCTTTGCCAGTGTTAATCCCCGCTTTTTACTCCAGGGGCTGTTAACAAGCAGTTTCTCAAATCCAAGCATTTTCATTTTTCTATATTTCCTCGGGGCTGACAATGTAACCGGCTACAGCACTGGCTGCCGCAACCGCGGGGTTAGCCAAATAGACTTCTGATTTGGTGCTCCCCATTCTTCCCACAAAGTTGCGGTTGGTTGTTGAAATACACTTCTCACCGGCAGCAAGTATTCCCATATGCCCGCCCAGGCAGGGACCGCATGTGGGCGTGCTGACGACGGCGCCTGCTCTTATGAACGTTTCTATCAAGCCTTCTTTTAATGCGTCCAAATAAATCTGTTGTGAGCCCGGTATTACGATGCAGCGCACATGTGAATTTACATCTTTTCCTTTCAATACCGACGCTGCCAACCGAAGGTCATCAAGCCTGCCGTTGGTACAGCTGCCAATTACCGATTGGTCAATTTTAACGTTATCCAGTTGGCTGACCGGTTTTGTATTTGAAGGCAGGTGCGGGCAGGAAACCTGCGGTTCAATTGTCGATACATCATATTCAATGACTTTGATATATGAGGCATCGGCATCCGGTTCATATATGTTATAATCTCTTTTTTGGCGCAACATTATGTAATCTAAAGTCTTTCTGTCAACTTTAAATATACCGGCTTTACCTCCCGCTTCGATTGCCATATTAGCCATGGTAAACCGGCCATCCATATCCATTTCGTCAATAGCCTTGCCATGAAACTCCATTGCGGAATACAGGGCACCATCGACACCGATATCTCCGATTGTGTAAAGAATTAAATCTTTGCCCCCTACCCATTTACCGAGTTTGCCGTGATAAATGAATTTAAGGGTCGGAGGTACTTTCATCCATACTTCCCCTGTTGCCATTGCTGCGGCAATGTCGGTTGAACCCATACCGGTAGCAAATGCTCCCAGCGCGCCATAGGTACAGGTATGTGAATCAGCTCCAATAACAACGTCGCCGGGCAGTACCAAACCCGATTCCGGCAGAATTACATGTTCGATACCCATCTTGCCGATTTCGAAGTAGTTGATTTTTTGTTCACGTGCAAATTCGCGTACCATTTTAGCCTGTTCGGCTGCCGCTATATCCTTATTGGGAGTAAAATGGTCGGGAACCATTACTACTTTGGACGGGTCGAATACCCTTTTTACTCCTATTTTGTTAAATTCCCTGATAGCTATCGGAGCAGTAATATCGTTGGATAGAACCATATCCACCCTTACATTGATAAACTGTCCTGGATTAAGCGTCTTTTTATCACAATGCGCCGCCAGTATTTTTTCTATTAAAGTCAACTTTATACTCCTGATAAGTAATTAATAAAATAATTAATCCTTTTTATTTAATCGCCATGGCAAAATGAGCACTAAAAACACCATGACAGTTGTGGCTACGGCTAATATATACATACCGGAACCGGCTGCCATACCGATACCTGCCGTAATCCAGATGGTTGCCGCAGTCGTTAAACCTTTAACAACATTTGAGTCATCACGCCTCAGAATTACTCCGGCACCAAGGAAACCGATGCCGGTAACTATACCGGCGGCGACACGGGCCTGGTCGGTAATACCGAATCCATATGCCGATACCACCGTAAAAAGTGCCGCACCGGAGCATATCAAAATCAGGTCTCTTAATCCGGCCGGCTTTTCTGCCTTGCCTCTTTGAAATCCCAGAATACCGCCGAGCACCATTGCCAGCAGTATACGCAGAACCATTTCCAATTCAATAGGCATACTTTACACCCCTATAAACGGCTCTTTTTTCAACTAGGCACTTAACAGTTTGTTAAGTGCATTCAGATAAGCCTTAGCGCAAGCTACTATTATGTCCGTATCAGCGCCTCTACCGGTATATGTTACACCATCACTTTCAATTCTTATGAGTACCTCTCCGATAGCATCTATCCCCTCTGTAATAGATTTTACGGTAAATTCGGTTAGCTTATTGGGTACTTTTACCAGACGGTTAATAGCCTCGTATACGGCATCGACCGGTCCTGTACCAAGTGCAGCATCGGCAATAACACTGCCATCGTCACGAATAAGCCTGACAGCGGCAGTCGGCACTCCCTTATCTCCGCAGGTTACCTGGAGCCTGTCCAGTTTGTAGGATTCGGTAATGATGCCTTCCCTTTTTTCCTGTGCCACCAATGATTCGATATCTCTATCGGTAACCTCTTTTTTCTTATCGGCCAACTCTTTGAAGGCAACGAATAAGCGGTCAATATCAGCATCTGCCGGATTATAACCCAGTTCGGAAAGTCTTTCTTTGAAGGCATGTCTTCCGCTGGATTTTCCCATTACCAGGCTGGAACCCGGTAAGCCGATAGTCCTGGGGTCCATAATTTCATAGGTGCGGGACATTTTCATTACGCCGTCCTGGTGAATACCCGATTGATGACGAAAAGCGTTTCCGCCGATAACCGCTTTATTCGGTTGTACGGGGAAACCCGTTAATTCACTTACCAGACGGCTGGTCTTATATATTTGTTCGGTATTGATATCGGTTATCACGTCAAACAGGTCGCTGCGTGTTTTTAATATCATCACTATTTCTTCCAATGCAGCGTTGCCGGCTCTTTCACCTATACCGTTAACCGTACATTCGATCTGTCTGGCTCCGTTTTTTACCGCCGACAGTGAATTGGCTACAGCCAAGCCCAAATCGTTGTGGCAATGTACACTTATTTTTGCCTTATTTATATTCGGAACATTTTTAAAAATACCGGCAATAAGTTGACCGAATTCTTCGGGTATGGAATAACCGACCGTATCGGGAATATTCAATGTGGTTGCGCCCGCATCGATTACCGCTTCCAGCATCTGATAGATATACTCCGGATTGGAGCGACTGGCATCCATAGGAGAAAACTCTATGTCTTCCACATATCCTCTGGCGCGTTTCACCATATTAAGCGCCATTTCCAGTACTTCTTCCTTACTTTTTTTCAACTGGTGCATAATGTGGATATCAGACGAGGACACAAACACATGAATACGGGGATGCTTTGCACTCTTTAACGCTTCTGCCGCTTTATCGATATCACTTGCTATTGCACGTGAAAGTCCGCAGATTATCGGATTGCGAATTTCGCGAGATACCAATTCCACCGCTTCGAAGTCTCCGGGGGAAGAAGCAGGAAAGCCTGCCTCTATAACATCTACTCCCAGCCGTTCCAATTGGCGGGCAATTTCCAGTTTTTCGTTTATATTTAGCGAGGCGCCGGCTGCTTGTTCTCCGTCCCTCAGAGTGGTATCAAAAATAACTACTTTATCCATTTTATCCTTCCTTATAGAAAATATTTATTCTCATGACTATGGAAACCCCTCCCCGACAATAGAGAGGGGCCAATAAGGATGAGATTATTTCCCATTGAAAGGACGACGATATTGGATTTATTTAATAAAGAGTTATTCAATTTCTTATCACTTATTTATTATTTTTTAACCAGGGCATCATTTCTCTCAGTTCAGCCCCCACCTCTTCAATCAGTTCTTCCGATTCCATTCTTTTCAATGAATTATACACCGGGGACCCTGCTTGATTTTCAAGTATCCATTCCTTGGCAAAACTGCCGTCCTGAATTTCTGAGAGTATTTCTTCCATCTCATCGAACGATTGCTCGTTTATGACACGTGGTCCGCGGGTGTATCCTCCGTACTCGGCGGTGTCGCTTACGGAATAATTCATATATTTCAGTCCGCCTTTGTACATCAGGTCGACAATGAGCTTCAGTTCATGGAAACATTCAAAGTAAGCGATTTCCGGTTGATAGCCTGCTTCAACCAATGTTTGAAATCCTGCTTTTACCAGCGAAGCAACTCCACCGCAAAGAACTGCCTGCTCACCGAAGAGGTCTGTTTCCGTTTCTTCGGCAAAGGTAGTCTCTAATACTCCGGAACGACCGCAACCGATACCTTTAGCATAAGCCAATGCTAAATCTTTAGCCTGCCCGGAAGCATCCTGGAATACTGCAACCAGAGCAGGTGGCCCCGAATTTTCAATATATGTCTCTCGCAACATATGGCCGGGGCATTTCGGCGCTATCATGGTTACGTCTACATCCGCCGGAGGTACAATTTGCCCGTAGTGAATATTAAAACCGTGGGCAAACATTAACATCTTGCCCGGTTTTAGTTCATCTTTAATAGACTGGTTATATATTTTAGCTTGAATGGTATCCGGAGCAAGAACCATGATTACATCAGATTTTCTGGAGACAACATCAGCTGTATAAACTTCAAAGTCCGCTTCTTTGGCTTTCTTCCAGCAATCACTTCCTTCAACTTCGGCAATAATTACTTTCAGTCCGCTATCTCTCAGATTTTGTGCCTGTGCATGTCCCTGGCTGCCGTAACCGATTACCCCGATAATCTTATCCTTTAATAGGTTCAGGTCACAATTTTCATCATAATATATAGTCGCCATATCAAACCCTTCCCGGAAAATAAATTTTTAAATACAGATAGATTGTCTATTGTATATCTTTTAGCGATTCTTTATCAATAGCAGCGGATTTTGCGCCGCCCCTTATCATAGCTACGCAACCGGTTCTTGCAAGTTCCTTAATGCCAAAACCTCGCAGCATGTTATAAAAGGAGGACAGTTTGTCTTCATCGCCGGTGGCTTCAATTATAAGCGAATCTGAAGATACATCCACAATCTTGGCACGGAATATATCGACTATCTGCATTATTTCACTGCGTGTCGTAGAGGTGGCGTTTACTTTTATTAAAGCCAGTTCGCGTATTATTGTTGTTGCCCCGGTAACATCTGCCACTTTTATTACATCGACTAATTTTTCGAGTTGCTTTCTAACCTGCTCGACCATAGCGGAATTGCCGATAACAACGATGGTCATTCTGGATATATGTGGCAGTTCACTGTGTCCGACGGTTATACTGTCGATATTAAAACCCCGTCTTCTAAAAAGACTGGCCGCTCTATTGAGGACACCCGGCTTATCGGTAACCATAGCTACCAGTGTGTGCTTTGTCGTTAACATTTACTTGCACCTCACTTTTTTTACTGGTTCTTCTAAAACTTCGGATAGAGAAGCTCCGGCGGGAACCATCGGATAAACATTCTCTTCCGGCTCTACAATAAAGTTAAGCAGGAAAGGCCCCTCGGCCTCCATAGCTGTTTTAATCGATGGAATAACGTCAATCTTGTTCTTAACGGTAATACCCGGAATATTATATGCCTCAGCAACTTTTACAAAGTCAGGGCAACTCAGTGGAGTCGCAACGTATCGCCTTTGATAGAATAGCTCCTGCCATTGTCTTACCATTCCTAAAAAGCCGTTATTGAGTATAGCAATTTTAACTCCGATATTTTCCCTGGCTATCGTACCCAACTCCTGTATATTCATCTGGAAGCTGCCATCGCCGTCTATACACCAAACATTTTCATCAGGACAGGCTACTTTAGCCCCCATGGCAGCCGGTAGTCCATATCCCATAGTGCCCAATCCACCTGAAGTAATCAAGCTGTTAGGTTTATCGAACCAGAAGTGTTGTGCTGCCCACATTTGATGTTGGCCGACCCCGGTTACAACTATAGCATTGCCTTGTGTACTCTCATATATTTGCCTGATTACATATTGAGGTATTATACAATCTGTGTCTCTTATATTAATGGACGGATGTTCCTTGCGCAGCTGGTCCATCCTGGATATCCAATCCATATGGTCCTGTTTTTCAATAGCTTTGTTTAAATTTTGTAGTATGGGTTTTATATCCCCGACTATAGGAATATCGACACGGACATTTTTACCGATTTCGGCCGGGTCAACATCGATATGTATGATTTTTGCATTGGGAGCAAATCCGCTGATTTTACCGGTAACCCTGTCATCGAATCTCATTCCGATTGCAATCATTACATCACATTCTTCAACTGCCAGATTGGCATAAGCCATTCCATGCATTCCCAGCCATCCGTAAGATAAGATATGAGACTCAGGAAATGAGCTGATACCAAGCAATGTGGTAATTACCGGTATCTGAGCGGTTTCGGCCAGTTGTTTTAATTCATTATAGGATTCAGAAATTATTGCTCCGCGTCCGGCAATTATGAGCGGTTTTTTAGAATCGTTGATTAATTTGGCTGCCTTGTTAATTTGTGCCGGATGCCCCTGAACTTTAGGTTTATATCCGGGCAAAGAAACATGGTCAGGGTAATTAAACTCTGCCAGCCCTGTTAGAACATCCTTCGGAATATCTATCAGCACCGGTCCGGGACGACCGGTTCTTGCCAGAAAAAATGCTTCCTTGACTATACCTGCCAGCGATGTCGTATCAGTAACAAGATAATTATGCTTTGTAATCGGCAAGGTAATACCTGTGATATCGATTTCTTGGAAAGCGTCTTTACCGATAAGTGACCGGGCGACCTGTCCGGTAATAGCTACCAGGGGTACGGAATCCATATACGCATCTGCAATTCCGGTAACAAGATTTGTTGCTCCGGGTCCTGATGTGGCTATACATACCCCGACCTTGCCTGTAGCGCGCGCATATCCCTCCGCAGCGTGAGCTCCGCCCTGTTCGTGAGCAACCAGGATATGTTTAAGCTGAGGGTACTGCGGCAGTGTGTCATAAAACGGAATAACGACACCGCCGAGTATGCCGAACATAGTGTCAACTCCTTCGTTAATCAGGCTTTCACAAAGTATTTGTGACCCGGTTTTCTTCATAGCTTACCCCCATTATTTACTAAAAACAGCTCCGCTGCTTGCCGACGTTACATTTTCGGTGTATCGTGCCAAATAACCCGTTTTGAATCTTGTTTCAAATTTGTCCAAACTATTTATTCTTTTTATAATTTCATCATCTGCAAGAAGTACTTCCAGTTTGTTATTAGGTATATCTATACTAATAATGTCACCCTCTTTTATCGCCGAAATAGGGCCTCGTGCAGCAGCTTCGGGAGATACATGTCCGATTGCCGCTCCTCTTGTGGCACCCGAAAAACGCCCATCGGTAATTAAAGCAACAGTCTTATCAAGCCCCATTCCTCCAAGTAAAGAGGTAGGAGTAAGCATTTCTCTCATACCCGGTCCGCCTTTGGGACCTTCATAACGTATAACAAGAACATCACCCGGTTGGATCTTACCGCCCATTATGGCTTTTGTAGCATCATCTTCGGAGTCAAAAACACGTGCCGGACCCTTGTGAACCATCATTTCGGGCGCAACAGCCGATCTTTTTACCACCCCTCCCTCAGGAGCCAGATTGCCAAAAAGTATAGCTAATCCGCCCTTGTCGGAATAAGCAGTACTTTTAGATCGAATAACATCACTATCTATCACCGAGGCTTTATTTATAATTTGACCTATCGTTAATCCGGAAACTGTCTTCAGTCCCAAATGCAATAAAGGCCGCAATTCCTTCATTACTGCGGAAATTCCGCCCGCTCTATCAAGGTCCTCAATATGGTATGTTCCGGCAGGCCGTAATTTGCAAAGACAGGGTGTTTTTTCGCTTATTGCATTTATTTTGTCCAGCGGAAACTCCACACCCGCTTCATGAGCAATAGCCATAAGATGCAGTACTGAATTGGTGCTCCCGCCTAAAGCCATATCGACTGAGAAGGCGTTTTCCAATGAATGGGGATTTATAATATCTCTGGGGCAAATATTATCGGACAGCAGTTCCATAATTTTTGCGCCCGCTTTTTTTGCAAGTTCAATTCTTCGCGGGTCAATAGCCGGAATAGTACCGTTGCCGGGCAGCCCCATTCCCATAACTTCAGTCATACAATTCATAGTATTGGCAGTAAACATCCCCGAACAACTGCCACAACCCGGGCATGCAACCTCTACCAGCTCCTCAAGTTCATCCTCCGTCATTTCTCCTCTGACAACTTTTCCGACGCCCTCAAAAACTGAATTCAGGTCTACTTTATATTCCCCCTCACTTGTACAGTACTTGCCTGCCATCATTGGGCCGCCGCTAATAAATATAGCAGGGATATTCAGTCTTAGTGAAGCCATTAACATACCGGGGACGACTTTATCGCAATTGGTAATAAAAACCAGCGCATCAAAAGCATGTGCCTGAGCCATGATTTCTATTGAATCTGCAATCAGTTCACGGCTGGGCAAGCTGTATTTCATACCGGCATGATTCATAGCAATGCCGTCGCATACCGCTATTGTATTGAACTCGAAAGGAACGCCGCCGGCTTGACGCACACTTTCTTTGACGGCATCGGCAACAGTTCGTAAGTGGATATGTCCGGGTACCACTTCGGTAAAGCTGTTTACAATGCCGATAAATGGTTTTTTCATATCCGGAGTGGAAACACCTAAAGCATGAATCAAAGAACGGTGCGGTGCTCTTTCTATTCCCTGTTTTACCACATGGCTCTTCATTGTGTGTTCTCCTCAAGTTAATAAAATTAAAAAATCCATCCCTTTGGGGACGGATCTGATATTATGAAAATAAGCCCATCTCCGTATTTTTAATCCTAAAATATCATAGTCCCGCATTTAGTGTCAAATATATTTGTACCTGAAAGTATTAACAAGCCTGTCTGTTACGAGATTCAATTGCTTTGATTTTATCGATGCGGCGTTGATGTCTGTCTCCTTCGAAGATGCCGTCCAGGAAATTGTATACTATATCCCGAACCGAATCGGGATTGACATTAGAAGCAAGGCACAGCACGTTGGCGTCATTGTGCTGTCGTGCGCGCAGTGCCAAAAAGCTGTCGAAGCACAATACCGCACGAATGCCGTTCATCTTGTTAGCTGCTATGCTCATCCCTGCACCTGTAGAACAAATAAGTATTCCGCTATCGGATTCACCGTCTTTTATGCTTTTGCAGACAAGTTCGGCGATATCAGGATAATCAACCGATTCTTCTGTATAACATCCAAAATCTTTATAACTATACCCTTTTGAGCCTAGAATATCCTTAACCTTTTCCTTTAGCTCCAGTCCCCTGTGGTCACAGCCTATAGCGATATGTCTTGCAATCATTATTTTATCCCTTCATAGAATATTTCAAGTTCACTGCGGGTAATAGCACCCTCTCTTAATATAACCGGAAATTCGCCGGTAACGTCAACAATTGTAGATACAATGCCGATAGGACATTCCCCACCATCGATAACAAGGTCGACTTCATTGCCCAATTGTTTAACGACATTTTCCGCGCTTATATTGCTTGGCATGCCACTGATATTAGCGCTGGTTCCGGCTAACGGCACTCCCGTGCCTTCGATTAAATCGATTGTCATTTTGTGCTCCGGAATACGAACAGCGACTGTTTCTTTACCGTTGGTGATAATATCATTAACATATTTTCCTCTTGGCATTATAAGTGTAATTGGTCCGGGCATATATTTATGAATAAAGGATAATGCCATATCCGATAAATAAGCCACTACTTGTCCGATTTGTTCTTTGTCAGCTACCATTACAGGCAAAGCCAAACTATGGGGCCTTTGTTTTATTTCGTATATGCGTTTGAGAGACTCAATGCTGTCATATCTGGCAGCGAGACAATACACTGTATCGGTGGGGAATGCAATGATACCACCGTTTTTAAGGATACCTATCGCTTTCTCGATTTGCACGTTTATATTGGTGGGATTTTGATAAGACATTGCTTTAAGTCCTATACTTAACTTGACGATATTATAGCAGAATGATAATCTGTGTGCTATAAAATATGAATACAGAAAAAGAAAAACAACCGGTAGATGAAAGTTACAGAGTAGCTGCCAGTGGCGATATGGAGGTTTCCACGTATCTTGAGATAGCCAAGGAAATCGCCGGAGAAAAATCAGTTATTAGCAATGAGGCTGTCTCGGGAGTGGAACAGGAATCAATTGTCGTTATAGATTTCGGCTCTCAGTACAGTTTGCTTATTGCGCGCCGTATCAGAGAGTTGAATGTGTATTGCGAGTTGGTTTCTCACGATACGCCCTGGGAAAAAATTGCCCAATTAAATCCCAGAGGTATTGTGCTTTCGGGAGGACCTGCTAGTGTTTATGAAGCAGAATCTCCGAAAATCCCGGCTTATGTTTTTGAAAAGGCTTTGCCGGTGCTTGGAATATGTTATGGAATGCAGGCTATGACTTATCAACTGGGGGGACAGGTTGAAAAGGGTTTAAAGCGAGAATACGGGCATGCTGTTCTTCACATCAGTCATATGGATTCCCCTCTGCTGGCAAACCTGCCGGATGCCATTACGGTTTGGATGAGCCATTCCGATAAAATAGAAAAAATGCCTCCGGGATTCGAATCACTGGCTTATACCGAAAATACACCCATTGCTATAATGGGTAACAATAATATGTATGGTATTCAGTTCCATCCCGAGGTTGTACACACGCCGCAGGGTAAGCAAATTTTAGAGAATTTTGTATATAAAATTTGCGGCTGTCATGCAAACTGGACTATGGGGAACTTCATCCTTGACAGTATAGAAAAAATCAAAGAACAGGTTGGCGACGGGAAAGTAATCAATGCCATATCGGGTGGTGTAGATTCTTCGGTAGTAGCTACTCTGATACATAAGGCTATCGGAAAACAGCTTACCTGTATATTTGTTAATAATGGCTTATTACGCCGTGAGGAAGCTGAAAGAACACTGGAGGTCTTTCGCTTAAATCTTGGAATGAACGTAATATATGTTGAGGCGACTGAACGTTTTCTGGATAGGTTAAAAGGGGTAACTGATCCCGAGCAAAAACGTAAAATTATCGGAGATGAGTTTATAAAAGTATTTGAAGAGGAAGCAAAGAAGCTGGGAGAGGTCGGCTTTTTAGGACAGGGTACTTTATATCCGGATGTCATTGAAAGCACTTCTTCTACAAGCAATGCTTCTGTGAAAATCAAGACGCATCATAACGTTGGCGGTCTGCCTTCTGATATGACATTTAAGCTACTGGAACCGCTCCGGTATCTTTTTAAAGACGAAGCGCGTCAAGTAGGTTTAGAACTTGGTTTGCCGGAAGAGATGGTGTGGAGACAGCCTTTCCCCGGACCCGGTCTGGCGATACGAATTATTGGTGAAGTAACGCAGGAAAAGCTCGATATATTAAGATCTGCCGATTGGATTGTAATGGATGAAATCAAGAAAGCCAAGTTATATCGGCAACTATGGCAAAGTTTTGCTATACTTACCGATGTAAAGAGTGTCGGAGTTATGGGTGATTATCGTACTTACGGTTATTTGATTGCGCTGCGCGCTGTAACCAGCAACGATGCAATGACAGCTGACTGGGCACGTTTGCCTTATGATTTACTTGCTCGCATATCCAATCGCATTGTAAACGAGGTAGCCCTGGTTAACAGAGTGGTTTATGATATAACCTCCAAGCCACCATCGACTATTGAATGGGAATAATGAGCAAAGGAAGGTAATATAATATGGATTTGACTACTAAAATAATATTAATTATTGCCAGCATATTGATTATCGGCGGATTATGTTTCACGTTAATTTATTATCGCGATGATATTTTTGGTGAGCGCATTACAAGCACTACAACTACAGAGATAAGTACTATTACACAGGATGGTATGTCTGAAGAAGAGATTGCTTACGTTAATAGTATAACCTCACTGGACTTGGAATTAGTAGAAGTAATAACGAACCTTAACGACTTAATGGCTGCACCTAATATTTCCGACCAGGATTGGTGTGACAGCCTGTCGTTGGTGCATGGTGAGATTATGCAGCTGCACGATGCTGCTACTAAAATGCAGGTTCCTAATAATACAGCTGCCCAATTGCAAACTTATTATGTTAATAACATCACCCGTAATCTATTGCAGTCGGTTCAGTGGGTTTCTTCAGCAATTCAACAGGGCAACGTTGAGTTATTAAATAATGCTATTGCTCATATGGAAGCTATCGAAGGGGCTAGAGCAAATTTCTTCACTCAACTAAACAGTTATGTTGCTTCGTATAACTAATTAAGTCCGGTCAGTGTTGTGAAAGATAAGGAAAAAGAGGAGATACTGAACTGGCTTTGTGATGTCGTGCCTTTATACAGGCAGGCAGAGGAAATTACACATCCTATCGCACAGGTTGATGCCGATGGATTGCCTGTAGATTTGGAAAGCTTGCCGTATATTGTAAACTCTCTCTCACCTATTTTATCAAAAGTTAAAAAAATGCCCAAGCCGGAATATGCCAAGCTCCGGCAGATGCAAAAGGATTTCAGGCTTACGCTTGAAGCCTGTATTAATTCTGCTAAATACCGTATGAAACTTGAAAAAAAATGGAGCAGGCTAACCTTTTCAACGGCTGTTTTCTGGACAAACCTTGCCATTAGTTTCAAAAAATCGCTATCATTGAAAATGAAAAAAATGATTCGTGATTTTGATAAAGGAGGACTTCTCTGAAAGTACTTGTTGTAGGTAGCGGAGGGAGAGAACATACGATTGTATGGAAACTTTCTCAAAGCCCCGAAGTCACGGATATATATACTGCCCCCGGGAATGCGGGGACCTCATTGATGGCGCAAAATATCGATATAAAAGTAAATGATATTGATGCGCTTGTACGATTTGCCTCAGACAGCAATATAGACCTTACGGTAATCGGTCCTGAAGGGCCTCTGGCAGCCGGAATCGTCGACGCCTTTCAGGCTAAGGATTTGAGAGTTTTCGGTCCGAATAAAGCGGCTGCACAAATTGAAGCCAGTAAGGTATTTTCCAAGAATCTAATGCATAAGTACGGAATACCGTGTGCAAAAAGCGTCAATTTTTCCTCATATGAAGAAGCCAATGAGTATGTATATAACCAACCTATGCCGCTTGTAATTAAGGCCGATGGATTGGCAGCGGGTAAAGGTGTGGTTGTGGCAGAAACAAGGGAACAGGCATTACAGGCTCTTTCCGATATTATGGGTTCCCGAATGTACGGGGATGCGGGGAGTAGCGTTGTCATCGAAGAGAAAATGATTGGCAAAGAGATGAGTGCTTTCTCTATCGCTGATGCTTTTACTGCTATTCCAATGGTTTTCGCCTGCGACCATAAAGCAGTCTACGATGGCAATAAAGGCCCGAATACCGGCGGTATGGGGTGTTACAGCCCCCCTTATTTTCTGACACCGGATCTATCCGCAGAAGTTGCCGTTAAAATAATGAACCCGACTATTCAGGCTATGATAAAGGAGAATAAACCCTATCACGGTGTTCTTTACGGTGGCTTAATGATTACTGATGAAGGTCCGAAAGTGATGGAGTTCAATGCCCGTTTCGGAGATCCTGAAACTCAGGTTATTCTGCCGCGCTTAAAATCTGACTTGTTGGAGATAATGTTGGCGGTGACTGATAATAAATTAACAACTATCGAAATGGATTGGCACGACGATGCCTGTGTCGGTGTCGTAATGGCGTCCGGTGGTTATCCGGGTAGTTTTAAGAAGGGATTAACTATAAGCGGATTAGACGATGTTGATAATGATATAATGGTATTCCATGCAGGTACTAAAATTGATTCTTCCGGGAAAATTGTTACCGATGGCGGGCGTGTTCTTACGGTTGTAGCCTTGGGCAAAAATCTCGCAGAAGCCCGGCAAAAAGTTTATAATAATATTTCGCGAATTCATTTTGAGGGATGCCATTACAGACAAGATATTGCCCTCTTTGAATAATTGATGGTTATAAAGGGGAATTGTTATGCCGAAAGTTGCTATAATAATGGGTTCCGAATCTGATTCAGATACTGTAAAACCGGCAATAGATACATTGAGCATGTTAGGCATCGAACATGAAGTAAGGGTAATGTCTGCCCATAGAAAGCCTGAACAAGTGAGAGAGTTCGGTTTAACTGCCAGAGAAAATGGGTTTGAGGTTATTATTGCTGCCGCCGGTGGAGCCGCTCATTTACCGGGTGTAATCGCCAGCTGGACGACTATTCCAGTAATCGGGGTGCCGGTCGCCAGCAGTGAATTAAAAGGTGTTGATGCTCTTTATTCCATAGCACAGATGCCGGGTGGGATTCCGGTAGCTGCCGTTGCCATCGGAACTGCCGGTGCAAAAAATGCGGCGTTTCTGGCAGCGGAAATATTGGGGCTTAAATATGAAAATATAAGAAATGCCTATGAAGATTACCGCAAAGAGCTTGCGAAAGATAAAGGAGAGGCCGGGAAATGATAGAACGTTATAGCCGTCCACAGATGAAAAAAGTGTGGTCGGATGAGAATAAGTTTACCAAGTGGCTTGACGTTGAAATAGCTGTTTGTGAATCATGGTCGGAACTGGGCAGGATTCCCAGAAACGCCGTTCCTAAAATAAAGATGGCACGCTTGAATATGAAGCGAATGGAAGAAATACTTCTGGAGACGCATCACGATATGACCGCGTTTATAGGTTCTATATCGGAAAGTTTAGGCCCTGAAGCCAGATTTATTCATCTGGGAATGACATCATCCGATGTGATGGATACTGCACTCAGCCTGCAATTGGTTGAAGCATCGAACATATTGAATGAGGACATAAAAGCACTGCTATCCGTGCTGGTGGAAAAGGCTATTAAATATAAATATACGGTTATGATCGGACGAACTCATGGTATTCACGCTGAACCTACATCCTTTGGTCTAAAACTGGCATTATGGATTGAAGAGATGCAGCGAAACCGGCAGAGGCTCGTAGAAGCTACGAAAATGATTGCGGTCGGTAAAATATCCGGCGCTGTCGGTACTTACGCCACTCTGACACCGGAGGTCGAGGAAAAAGCCTGCGCCAAACTAATATTGAGTCCTGCGTCCATTTCAAATCAGGTATTGCAACGTGACAGGCATGCGCAATATGTTACTACTCTGGCTATTATAGCTGGTTCTCTGGAAAAATTTGCCACAGAAATTCGCGGACTACAGAAAACTGACACTCGCGAAGTAGAAGAGCCATTCAGTGAAGGGCAGACCGGTTCATCCGCTATGCCTCATAAAAGAAATCCCGAGCTTTGTGAACGTATATGTGGGCTGTCCAGGTTGATAAGGGGCTATTCGGTTACCGCAATGGAAAACATCGCGCTTTGGCACGAAAGAGATATCAGCCATTCCTCAACCGAAAGAGTAATTATGCCGGATGCCTGTCTTACACTCGATTACATGCTTTCCGTATTTACAAATATTATGGATGGTTTGATGGTATATCCGGACGCAATGGAAGCGAATATGAATAAAACCAAGGGTTTAATATATTCTCAACGTGTGATGCTTGCTTTAATTGATAAGGGACTCAGCAGGCAAGAAGCATATAAAATGGTACAGAGAAATGCTATGAAATCGTGGAAAGGTAGCAAGGATTTTCTTAAACTTTTAAAAGCTGACAAAGATGTGCTGGCAGTTATGACGAGCGAGGAATTGGAATCTATTTTTGATTATATGTATTATCTGCGTTATGTAGACGAAATATTCAAAAGACTGGGTTTGACCGAAACTCAATGGAAAAAGAAATATATGGCGCTTGAACCGAAACAATTAGGACCAAGGGCTTTATGAACAAAGAATCTGAGGTCCTGCTGACAACGGAACTCCCGCTTCCATTGTTTATCCGCGGTAAAGTACGCGATACTTATGATGTAGGTGATTATATTCTGATAGTAGTAACCGACAGAATCTCTGCCTTCGATGTTATACTTCCCTGTGGAATCCCTCATAAAGGCAAAGTGCTCAATCAAATTTCTGCCTTTTGGTTCGATATGACCAAGGGTTTAATACAGAATCATGTTGTTGCTGTTATCGATGATGCCAATGCTATTAACGATTTTCTGCCGAAAGATAAGCAAAGCAAATTACCCGATTATATTAAAGGGCGTTCGATGCTGGTTAAGAAAGCCAAACGCTTACCGGTTGAATGTGTTGTGCGGGGTTATATTTCAGGTTCTGCCTGGAGTGAATACAGTAAAAACGGAACCGTTTCCGGAATTATAATGCCGGCGGGATTATTGGAAAGCCAAGAGTTGGAAAGTCCCATATTTACGCCTACTACCAAAGCGGAACAGGGTCATGATTTACCGATGACTATGCCTGAAATGGAAGCGCTAGTCGGAAAATCGCTGGCAAATGAAATAAAGGATATCAGTATCGATATATATAATAAAGCTATGGAATATGCAAAAACGCGCGGTTTTATTATTGCAGATACCAAGTTCGAGTTCGGTATTGATGACGGGAAACTGATTATAATCGATGAAATGTTGACTCCCGATTCGAGCCGTTTCTGGGAGTCGGATAAATTTAAGGCCGGACAATCACAGGACAGCTACGACAAGCAAATAGTCAGAGATTGGTTGAATCAGTCCGGCTGGAACAAGGAACCGCCCGGCCCGGCTCTACCGGATGATGTAATTGAAAAGACAACACAACGTTATATAGAAGCCTACGAAAAACTGACGGGCAGGAAGTTTAATTACTAGCTTCTAGCTAAATATTTTAGGAAACCTCTGAAAAAGCCGGTAGTGCTGTATAATTGAAAAATATGTTCTTTCAATTCAATTTATTAACGGCTTTTTTA
>DIFM01000033.1 GCA_002419135.1 Dehalococcoidia bacterium UBA5748
CGTATCGAATATTTGTTGCAGTCTGGATCGTGAGGTGGACAGCTATCACAGAAGAACTATCACCGATAACTATATTTACCTGTTCTTTGACGGCATCGTGTTAAAAACGAAAACATCGACAGGGGTAAAAAAAGGCCTGTATTGGCTTGTTATGGTATAACACAGGCAGGTAAGAGAGCTTGTCGATTTCAGGTTGGCCTCCGGTGAAAGTGAATCGCAATGGGAATCTTTTATAAATAACCTTTATCAAAGAGGATTGGCGGGGAACAACTGCAAACTTATCTGTATCGATGGTTGCAAGGGGCTGCACAGTGCCATTGAAATAATATATCCTTATATTCCAATCCAAAGGTGCCGGGCGCACAAACTGAGGAATGTTTCCAACTATCTGAAGCGTAAAGACCGGAAATCCGAATGGGGAGTGCAGTATCCCCGGGCAATCAGGTGCTTGGAAAAGGATTTGGATGAAATGCTGAATTTCTTGGATTGCCCGGTATCACATCGTATTAAGGTAAGAACAACCAATGTTACAAAGAGATCTTTCAGGAAAGTCAGAATAAGAACCAAGACAATAAGCTGTTTTACCAATTATAAAAGTGTGGACCGAATAATCTTTGGAGTAATGAATCATCTGAATAATAACCGGGAGGATAAGCCCTTACTCAATTTTACACAAAATATTTGACGTTACCAGCAGAAACATATAATTCATTATCAAGGGTTTTATGGTACAATCATATAGTTGTCACTTTGATACGAGGAAATAAAATAGAGACTATTTTATGAATGAACCTATCGTAATCGAAAATCTAACCAAGTATTATAACAACTTCCTGGCGTTGGATAACGTATCCCTCAGGATAGAGGGAAATGAAAACGTCGGGTTTTTAGGACCTAACGGAGCCGGTAAAAGCACCACTCTCAAGATACTCTGCGGACTAATCCGTGCAACCTCGGGTAAAGCATATATCAAGGGCTTTAACATCGCTACCCAAAAAGAAAAAGCGCTTTCACAAATCGGTACTATTATCGAGACGCCTGAATTCTATGGGTTTTTAACTCCCAAAGAAACCCTGAACTATTTCGGCCGGTTGCGCGCTGGCAATGGTTATATATCTGGCAGCCGGTCTTATCTCCAGTCTTATTATAACCAACCGAAGGCAATTAAGCTAGAAAGAGAAGGGATTATTTTAATTAAGCAGAAAGGAACCTGATTAAAAAGATGGCGGCATTAAAAACCAAAGTGATTGTCAATCCCGTTGCCGGGTCCAGAACTACCTATCGTAAATGGCCCATGATCAATGAATTGTTACAAAGCGGCGGAATGCCTTTTGAATATCAGTATACCGAAGGTATCGGTCATGCCATAGAGCTTGCCCGGGAGGCGACTGCAAGCGGTTACCAGTTTTTAGTGGCTGTGGGTGGGGACGGAACCATAAACGAGGTAGCTAACGGTATAATGCTGTCCAAAGATGCCAGCGAAGCAACTATCGGTATTATAAGCACCGGAACCGGCGGCGATTTTATCCGTACTGCCGGTATTACCAAGGATTATGTTAAAGCCTGTGCATCGCTGCATGAGATAAAAAAACGTATGATTGATGTCGGGGTAGTGGAATACGTTAAAGACGGGCAACCCTGCCAGCGCTATTTTATCAATTCAGCCGGGGTCGGTTTCGATGCCCAAGCTATAGAGGCTGCCAGCCGCCTGCCGAAAATATTCGGGGGAACCGTGCCTTACGTGCTCGGACTGCTTCAATCAATTGTCAGATATAAGAACAGGAACATAAACGTCTGCGTCGGTGAGATGTGCGATGAGAGAAAGGTTTTAACGATGGTTATGGCTAATGGCTGTTACTTTGGCGGCGGTATGTGCATTGCGCCCCAGGCTGATATTTACGACGGTTTTTTCGATGTAGTTTGCGTCGGGGATATAAATAAATTTGACCTCTTGAAAACATTTCCAAAGATATATAAGGGAACCCATATCACCCATCCGATGGTAAAAATAGAGAAGGCTTCGAGTATAGAGATAAAATCATCGGATAGAGTATTTATCCAGGCTGACGGAGAATTCCTCGGAGAATGTCCGGCTTCATTTCGCATAATCCCGGCGGCTCTCAGTCTGGCGCTTTAACGTTTAGATATTCTCCCTCTGGTAGGTCCCGTTATAACCCTCGGTTTCTCCCGAGAGTTGAAAGAAAACCAGTTGGACTATTCTGGAGTCTTTTTGCAGTTCAAATCCCTCAGGATTATATACTACCAGAAGGGATTCCGAACGCCCCGAATAGCCGGCATCCCAGACGGCGGTATTGACAGTCACTCCGCAGCGTAAAAGGCTTGACCTCGGTGTTGCCAAAGCCATCACATTCCTGGGTAAATTGACGATTTCATTGTAGGTAATACTGTATATGCCGGGCGTGAGGCGAATGAATCCGTTTTTGTTAAAAGTCAACGGGGATTGTTTTGAAACTATTCTTTCTTTGTTGTCAATCGCGATTCTGCCGGCGGATTGCAGTGAATAGATATCACGAAGCGTAAAGTCCACACCGTTTGGCTGTAATTGTTCTTCCAGGTTGAGATAGCCTTCGATAAGCGGCGGATTGAAGGTCAATAATTTTTGAATATCATATTTTGATAAAACGGTGGACATTTTTAGTGCCTTTCAATATCCGGAGTCAATTCTTGAATACTGCTAACCGTATCTCACAATATAAAAAATAAATTAGATTACATTGTCGGTTAGCGCACACTCTAATAGAATTTTTCCGGACATACCGGATAGGGGCAGGGAATACGGCATTCGGGCTATAAAAATACAACTTACGTTAATCTGATTCAACAAAATCAACAACCGACCAAAATCGCTATTACCGTTGTAACGATGCCGATAAAAACGACCAGCCCAATCAGTCTTAACATGCCCCGGGTGCTCATTTATCCCTCCAAATTATTGAAAGCTAGTATATCATCTTGGGATAAATAATGGCAAAAATATTCTTTTTTTAGGGGGTTACAAAAACAGTATAAAATTGATAAAATGATACTTGTTAAAAATAGGATTAAGTTATATGCTGTAATCTGGTAAATAATATTTTGGTGGTGACCCTATGCATGAGATCGATTATATATCACTGGATGCGGATGTGGAATGCCCCGTTTGCGGGGAAAAATTAGCAAACTTCGAAACGAAGAGCGGCCCGGGTGCGCAGGTAACGCTGGATTTTAGAGAGGTCGACAGTTTTTACAGCCGATGCACCAAGTGTAAAAGCATTATCGAGTTTTCTTTAAAAGACCCGGTGGAAGCGGATGCCAGAGAGAAGTTAAACGTCGATAATTATCACAAAAAGAGTGTTATCTACTAATAATCTTCATCGGAGCCTTCTATTTCGCGCAATGTTTCCTCGCTGCTGCCGAAGTGGTGGGCTATTTCGTGTCTTACCGTCTTTTGTATCTGCCGTTCGATTTCATTATCCGTAACCGCTACCGATTCGATGGCTTTTTGGAAGATGGTTATTTTATCCGGGACTACCATGCCGTAATAACTGCCGCGGCAGGTCTGCGGTATTCCCTCGTAAAGCCCCAGTAACAGCGTTCCGTCTTCAGCCTCTTCGCTTGTCAGTTGTTCATCTGTCGGGTAGTATTCTACCACTACGTCGACATTATCCATCATTGCCAGGAATTCGTCGGGCAAGTTTTCAATGGCTTTTACTACCAGTTGTTCGAACCTTTCTCTGTCCATACTTTATTTAAATTGTTTGTCCTTCTTTTTTTATGTGTTCCGATATATATTTGTCAATTGCCATTTTTTTAATCAGAAGCAAACCCAGTGATACTCCGATGGTGTTTGCCAGTGTCATTGAAAGAATAATTGTTTTAACTATTTCGAGTGCCTCGTCGAAGGGGCGGGCGATAAGCAGGATTAATCCCATGTGGAATAATTCCATTACAATTGCAAAAAGCGCTGCCCAGTGTATCTTGATAAAATCGATGCGCCCTTTTTGCCTTATTATCCAAAGATTTATGCAACCTGCTGTTAAGCCGATAAGAATGGTTGCCAGCGAACAGGGTATTTGTGTAAAGCCTTCCAGGAAAAGGCGGTGAATGCCACCGATAAGCCCGGCGCCGAGACCAATCAGCGGGCCGCCAACCAGGCCGGCAAGCATCGGCGCCATATCCCTGACGTTGATAATCGCGCCGGAAGGCAGTTCCGTTCCCATATAAGTGCAAAAAACCGAAAACAGCCCGAAAATGACGATAACAGTCAGTTTATCATTAAAACCGGCTTTCCTGCTAAGAACACGCTGAAAGAATCCCCGTGCAGAAACGATTCTTATCAGTAAAACAAGACAGATTATGGTAATAACCAGTTTTAAAATCCACCACATATTCACCCCTGCCGCTACTGTTTTGTGGTATTATACATTTGATTAAAAAAATGCACAATAAAAATGTTGTATGCTATATTATTTTTTGCATCATTATTTTGCTAAGGGGATAAGCTATGGAACTGACTCCCGAAGAAAGGCGTCGCATATATGAGGAGGAAAAAGCTCGCATAGAAGCGGAGAAAAGGAAAGAAAAACCGGAAGATATTCCGAGTCTTAATCTTGCGCAGAATGTCGCC
Organism: Dehalococcoidia bacterium UBA5748; assembly: GCA_002419135.1. Lineage (GTDB taxonomy): Bacteria > Chloroflexota > Dehalococcoidia > Dehalococcoidales > UBA5627 > UBA5627. The sequence goes on from DIFM01000033.1 coordinate 4,628, forward strand.
TGTACTTTATGTTATGCGCTGTTTTGGATTAGCGGGATTATTTTTCTTGTATTGGAAAAGAAGGATAAAGCGGTCAATTTTCATGCCATACAATCCATCGTTTTATTCGGCGGGCTGGCTGTATTGAGCGCCTGCTTGAGTTGGATTCCTCATGTCGGCGGGTTTTTCAGTGCCGTTATCGGTATCCTTGTATTCATCTTCTGGATAGTGTTGATGGTTAAAGCCTACCTGGGCGAGCATTATAAAGTTCCGCTGGCCGGAGATATTGCCGAGGCGATTCACCGGTCGATATGGAAATCCGATATCGTTGCCGATTCTTCCGCAGAAAGTACGGTCGGTACAAAAGGGGAAGAAAAGGGGGATTTTAGCGCATCGGTTTCGCAGAAAGCCGATGATTTCGGGAAAAAAGTTGACGATTATTTTAACCGCACACGTACCGGCAGAATCATCGGTTACAGTTTTGCCATATTCTGGAATATAGTATTAATAATCTTCTTTTCTTTGTTTTATCAATATATAGCATGGTACTCGGTGGGCGACGATGGTAATCTTATCGTTATGCCGTTATTGACCTCGGATTTCCTTTCGTGGATGCCGGTCTTAATAACATCGCTGTCGATTTGCATTGTTGCCAATATCATATTGATTGTCTATGACAGGTACTGGTTCCGTGAAGCGGTGCAGATACTTTTAGAGATAATCGGAATGGCGGTGGTAATCTATCTGATAATCATATTCCCGTTCGATTTTAGCGTTATTCCGAATGCTGTAGCTACCGAAATACTGCCGACGGTAACTAAAGCAGTTTTGATATTTGTATCTGTTGCCTTTGGGGTCAGCGCGCTGGTTCGCTTTATCAAGATGGTGCTAAACATCGAAAACCGCGAATATACAGGTTAATTGTTCGGGGGGTCCTGTTGTCTTTTTAGCGGGGCTTTTCTTCTGCCGTCTAAGATGTGGTATATAGCCTGAATCGGATGAGTATATATCATACGCGGTCCGGCGTATCTCATTACTTTTCGAATTCGTTCTCTCATCTGCGGTTTATAGCAGTGTACCGGGCATTTGGCGCAGGTTGTTTTTCCTTCTCCGAAAGGGCAATTTTCAAGCCTTTTTAAGGCATAGTCCAATAATTCGGCGCATTCCGGGCATAGGTTTTCCCCTTGATGATTTCCCTTACAGTACATTCCAATCATCGTTATCAGGGTTTTTCTTTCCCGTTCGATTCGTTTATTTCTTCTCCCTTGATTTTCCGCCATTATTCTTATAAACACCATAATCCAAATATTTTCTAAAAAACATTATAAAACAATCGAGGTTAAATCCAAAAAAAATGATTGACAAGCCCTCAATTCGGTAGCATAATACCTTTAGATAAATAGTGAGGAACCCGTGAAGATTGGTTTTCTATAAATAAATAAGCAGGAGGGCTGTTTCTATGGAGCTTATTATCGCAATTCTGACTCTGGTTGCCGGCATCATTGTTCTTATCTGGCCTAAAATTCTTAATTACATAGTGGCTGCTTACCTGATTGTGATTGGCATTCTTGGTATAATAGCTGCTATCTAACCGATAATCCTTTTTTCAAGAATAAGGCAGTAATTTAACGGGCAGGTGGCTGTTCAGCCGTATCTGAAAAGTCAGTGCTTGCCCGTGTGATTACTTATTTCCCCTTCTTGATTTTTTCTATCTCTTTAGCTATAGCGGCCTTTTACGAGGATACGCTATCCAATACGAATACTTCAATGAAGTTCCGGACTACGAACACCCCCCAAATCCCAATCGGCTAAAGGAACCACATATAACCTCTCCATGATAATAACCATATCACTATAAGAACTGCATTCACTATTAAATATGCTCCCAGGTGGTTGTAAAAAATGCCTTATCTTTTTGACTCTTCTCTTGGCTTCCTCTTAAATTTCATGGTCTGACAATTCCATTTATATATTATCTCCGCTGTTTAATACTTAATAATTCCTGCCCCAGGTCGGTGTTTCCAATATCCTGGCATCTTGTTATGTCTCCGAAAAACAGAATAATACGCTCAGGCACCCGTATATTAAAACAGATAAATAGGCAATACAGTATAGTCCCATGCTGGAAGGAAGGGCAGCAAACCCCATAAAAAGAATAGCGCAGGCAATCAGAACATAAACGAATATATCGGGAATTACGCCTATCCGCCCCAGTCCTATTATCTGGTTTATCAGACCGAAACCGAACACTATTATCCCCACCATAAATATTATTGTAATAATCATCCCGCTGCCTTCGAAAAAGACCGAAGCCTGTGCGCCTCCGTTTACGGTGGCAACCGGTCCTATGCCGTCGGCGCCCATCCCTGCCGCCATCAGTATGCCTCCGGCAACAGTCAGATACAGGCTGAATGTTCCGATGCGGTTTTGTTCGTTGTAATACAAATACCGGCTGATATAGTGTGCAACGATAATTGCCCACCCGAAAGCCAGGGCGCTGATGATATGCCCCCATAGCCATCTTCCGCTTTGCAAAACGGCTAATTCGGTTATTATGTTACTCGAGTAATCGAGAACATAGGGTATTGTAAAAATGCCCGCAGATAATAAAATCGGAAATATCAGGATGATAACGGCAATTTTAATATTGTCCATTTGAAAACCGTCCCGTTTCCTGTTTTTAATCTATAATAAATTATACCATAACGTCTGATGATTCATTCCGGCATTTTATTTTTTCGGCGTGGCGAAAAAAATAAACAAGTGGTAGAATCTTAACGGTAAGGTTAATAAAAACATAAGGAAGGTTTAGCCGTAATGAGTGCAATAAAAATCATGCCCTGCCTGGATATGAAAGACGGCAGAGTGGTTAAAGGTGTCAATTTTGTCGGTATGAAAGAAGCCGGAGACCCCGTTGAGAATGCCGCTTTTTACGAGAAAGAGGGTGCCGATGAACTGGCAATGCTGGATATAGCCGCCACTCTTGAAAACCGCAAGACGCGTCTGGAATGGGTGCGCAAGGTATCGGATGCAATCAGTATTCCTTTAACGGTAGGCGGGGGTATCTCATCTTTAAAAGATATCGATTTGGTTTTGGAAGCCGGCGCCTCAAAGGTTTCTATCAACAGCGCCGCAGTAAAAAATCCGATACTTATAAAGCAGGCCGCTTTAAAATTCGGTTCGGAAAAAATTACAGTGGCGATTGATGCGCGCAGAAACAGCGAATTACCCTCCGGATTTGAACTGGTGGTTTGCGGCGGCACAAAACCGGTCGGGCAGGACGCTGTAATCTGGGCAAAGCAATGCCAGAAACTGGGAGCAGGGATGATTCTTCCGACAAGTATCGACGGGGACGGAATGCAGACCGGCTACGATCTCGATTTCACAAAGGCTATCGCAGATGCGGTAACGCTGCCGGTGGTGGCTTCGGGGGGTGCCGGAACGCTTGAACATTTCTACGAAGGGGTAATAAAAGGCGGAGCGCAGATTCTGCTGGCGGCTTCGGTTTTTCATTATCGCATTTTAAGTATCAGGCAGGTTAAAGAGTATTTGTGCAGTAAAGGTATTGAGGTGATTCTTTAAGCGGCATCAATTCTCTTTTCAATCTTTTTATCGATAAATCTGATATAATATAAAAAGTTTTTAAAGTTTGTTCCGTAAGGTAAAAAAATTAAGGAGGGAAAAATGAACTGGTGGATGTGCAGTGAATGCGATTATGTTCTACAGGCGGAATTGCCCCCCGAAAAATGCCCGAGTTGCCACGCCGAATGTATTTTCAGTGATGTAACCTGTTATATACCGGAATGCGGAGGTGTCGGACGCCTCGATATGAAAATGGTTGCCGAAAAAGCGAAAGCTGATAAAAACAAAATTAATTAACCCCATTTGAAAACACTTCCTCCTTTGAAGTTTATTGACGCGTTATTATTCTACAATAATTTAACCGTTTAACAAAAATGTGCCGGGATTTTTAGATATAAGGTTATCAAAATAGAACCACCGCTATTATAGCACTAATATATATTAGACATTTATATGATATAATGGTCCGAAGCAATTGAATACTGAAACTAAAACTCTCGAAATCGAAGGCGTTAGCGTACTATTTAAGCGCAGCAGGAGAGCGAAGCGCATCAGTGTTTCCGTTGCTCCCTTTTATGGCGTGCGTGTTAGCGTTCCGCATTCATCCTCATATTCACAAGCGGAAAGTTTTGTCCTTTCGAAAATGGAATGGATAAGAAAACATCTCGAAAAGGTCAGACATTTAGAATCCGGAGCGCAATCGGCGCAAAGCTTAGTCGGATTTAATCAAATCGAGAAAGCTGCCACAAAAGAAAAACTTGTCAGAAGGCTTGCATACTTAGCAAAAAGACATGGTTTTACCTATAACAGAGTCACTATACGTAATCAGAAAACGCGGTGGGGAAGCTGTTCGGTTAAAAACAATATCAGCCTTAATATGAATCTGGCGAAGCTGCCGGAAGAATTGGCAGATTATGTTATTCTGCATGAACTTGTACATACCGGGGTGAAGAACCATAGCCCGCTTTTCTGGAAAGAGGTGGACAAACTGGTTGGGGATGGCAAATTAATGCGCCGCCGGTTAAAGCATTACAGCGGCATGTTATGTACTTAGAAACCTGCCATTATGCGACACAGTATATAATTAGCTAATTTTATTTACCGTATTTCAAATACGTATTATATTATACGCGTTTATCTTACACCCCCCCCGAATAAAAAAATTGAGGAGGTATTCCCCGAATGGCAATTAAAATTGTGACCGACAGCACTTCTGACATACCGCACGCCCTGGCGGAGAAGTACGGCATCACCGTAGTTCCCGTTTATGTTCAATTCGGCAATAAGACCTATCGCGACCGCATAGATATTACAGAATCGGAATTTTATGAAAGGTTATTGCATTTTCCGGTGCATCCCACCACCTCCCAGCCCAGCCCGCAGGATTTCGTTGACGTTTATAAAAACCTATCAGAAGATGCCGACGGAATTATTTCGATACATATCGCCGGCAAATTGAGCGGTACTTATAATTCGGCGATTTGCGCTAAAGATATGGTTACTTCCGGGTGCCCCATCGAAGTAATCGATACTAATTCGTTATCTATGGGCTTGGGGTTAATAGTGTTAAAGGCGGCGCAAATAGCTGCTTCCTGTAATGATTTTCAACAGACGATCCGGCAGGTTAAGCAGTTGATCGAACGCACGCATATCTTGATTGTGTTTGATACGCTTAAGTATCTGGCTATGGGCGGACGTATCGGAAAGGGCAAAGCTCTGTTGGGGAATGTGCTTAATATTAAACCCCTGCTGACGCTTAAAGACGGCGAGTTTTTACCGGCTGCCAAGGCGCGCAGTCGCGAAAAAGCAATAGATATTCTTTATAGTTATGCCGAAAAAGCGGGTACTATCGACGATATATCCGTTATATATTCCACTACGCTTGGTGAAGCGGAAGCGCTGGCTCAGCGGCTTGAACCCTTATGCGGTAAAAAAGCCACAATTGCCAGGGTGGGTCCCGCTCTCGGCGTACATGCCGGACCCGGTGCGCTGGCTTTAGCTATTTTAACAACCGAGTAAGGCAGATTCGTGGAACACTAATCAAGGATTAAACAATAACCCCTCTCCGCGAGTGGAGAGGGGTTAGGGGTGAGGTAAAAAGACCAAAACCTCATCCTCCTGTTCCCTTTCTCCGAAATCAGAGAAGGGGGGTAACGCTAAAAGGCGATGTAGATCCCGGTTCATCGGAACTTCGTTTGACCACCACGAACTCAGCATGACAAATAGGGGATGTCATTACGAAGACGCCGCAGGCGGATGAAGTAATTTTTCCGAACAGTGTAAAACCGATTCCTCTTCTTTGGAAAATGGGAGTCAGAGGGGATTTAATACGATAATTATCGGGTTAACCTGTTATATGCAGTGCTTTCCATGTAATAATATGGTAGATATTGCCACGCTTTCCCTGCGAAAAATCCCGCAATGGCAGTCTTTACCGGAAGTCTTTTAATGCATAGCTTATTGTTAACCGTCTTACGCAGTGATATTATTTAGGAAGTTTGCTAATAAAGGAGTTATTAGATGAGCATACTTGGTTTTATAATCGGTATTCTGACAGGCATCGGTGCGACTATATCGCTCTTTCCGCTTTTAGGCTGGCTTAACTGGTTGAACATACCGGTTGCCATAATTGGTCTGGTGTTCTCGATTCTCGGTGTTAACAAGGGCAAGAACAAGGGGATTGGTACAGTCGGTATCATCATCAACGCCATTCTGATAGTTTACGGCATCATCAGGCTGATTATCGGCGGCGGTTTCATATAGACTGAAAATATTTTATTGCGTCCAGTAAATCGGGTGCTGTGGTAATTTCCGCGGCACCCTTCTTTTTACATTAAAAATATTCAAAAAAGTATTGACTTGAGTATCCACCATTGATATAATGTACGTATAGAAATATATTAGTATAGACGTATAGACATACGTAAGAGGTGTTTGATATGAAAAGAAAAGTAACGCTGGTTTTTCATGATGAAGATTTATATACGCAGTTGAAGATAGAAGCGGTAAAAAGGCGAACTACAGCAAGCAACATTGTATCGGATGCGGTGCGTGAATGGCTGGAGAGTCGTGAAGATGCAGAGTTGATACCTGTTATCGAGTCTGTCAGAAGCGAATGGAATAAAGGGGGCGGCCGTTCGTGGACAGAAGTTGAACGGGAATTGGCGGAATCTTTAAACCGTAACGAAGAAAATCCGCAGGCAAAACGTGTATAGAATCGAAATTTCGCCGGCTGCCGGGCGCGACTTGGATAAGCTTAAAGGCAGAATAAGCCGGCGTGATTTCGAGTACTTACGGGAATCTTTAAACGGGCTTGCGCAACAGCCACGTCCTCAGGGGGTCAGAAAGATTAAAGGATTGGAGAATGCCTATCGTATTCGGGTAGGCAGTTTTCGAATAGTATACGACATCTATGACGACCTTCTTTTAATACTAATTTTACAGGTGTCGCGCAGGAATGAAGCGACTTATCGCCGTTAACCTGTAAAAGAGATAAAAAATATTCAAAAAAGTATTGACTTGAGTATCTCATTCGATTACCATTGTGTTATGGATACTCGGGTCAGGGGATATATTTTCCAATGGGCGCTTCTGGGCATATTGGGTGTTGCGGTTATCGCTACCCTGTGGCATTTCCTGTTTTTCTTAACCGGCGAGTTTGCGGTTATCGGGGCAATCGTTCCGGTAAATAACAGTGTTTGGGAACATTTCAAGGTTATTCTCTACCCGATGTTGTTATTCTCTATCATAGAATACCGCTATATAGGCTACCATACAAATAATTACATTATAGCCAAAACAGTTGCTATTTTTGCCATGCTTCTGTTAATCGGCGCGGTCTTTTACACCTATTTTTACGCAACCGGAACGCAGATAGCAGCGGCGGATATCTCCATTTTTGTCGGCGCTCTTGTTATCGGGCAACTGGTCGGCGCGTGGGTAATGACGTTCGACCCCTTGCCGAAATATTTGAACTTTATCGCCATAGGTATACTGGTTGCACTGGCGATTCTTTTAATTGTATTTACCTATAACCCTCTCCACGTTCGTATCTTCTTTGACACCGCCGCCGGGCTTTACGGATTGCCGTAGGTGGGAAATCATTTGTAATTTCAGGCTTTGCCTAAAAATAATTATTCTGAGGATATAATAATGGACTATGAGGATGTATATACAGCATTTTATAAAGGGTGTTATTCTGAAGTAGCTAATGTATTGTATAAAGAAATAATGTTTGAAAAATATAGTGTTGGAAAGGAATGTCATAAACAGGTCAATACTGGAAGAAAAAAATATTACGTATATAGAAGATGTTTTGAAAACTGAATATTTAAATAAATTAAATGCAAGAGAACAAGTAGAAAAATTAATACACAAAGATAAAATCAAGTTGGTTGAGGAGGTCTATAAAGAGGTAAAAAAGTATTTTAAAACAAAGTACAGCGACTTGATTACATAATTAGACTTATTATATATTTATTGTCTGTCATTGTTTATTATTGTGTTGTTTAAATTTATTGACCTAGGCTGAATTATTGGTGGTATTGGTTTTAAAACAGGTGGTATTATCGGATAGGGAAATGCTCTTATAACAGGTGGCACTTCTCTTTTCTTTTTCTTGTTTGGAATTTGTTCAATCATAGTAGCAATGGCTGCTTTTGCTATATCAAATTGTGTAAAAGCGTCGTCTGATGTTAATACAAGTTCTGGATGCATTATTAAATTTCTATGTTGGTCCTTGATTTGTTGTATTATAGCTATCACTTCTTTTACTTTAGGATTGTTTTGTACTTTTTCTAATGCTGATATATATGCACCCCAATTAGGTAACCTTGTTTTGGGTTTTGGTTTACAAATAAATATGTAGTAATCATGAAGTACTAATTCTAAAGCTCTTATAATGTGAAAAGCCGAAGCAGTATTACAATCGAAAGCTAAACATCTTCCACTCTGTCTAACTTCCTCAATAACCTTAGAATCCAGTTTAGAACATATAGAAGGTGGAAATACTTTTTCGGCATATGTAATTAAATCTGAAGTTGAATAAATACCTATTTGTGTCACATGGTAAACAGAAAGAGTTTGTAATTCAGCACAAAGGAGCGTTTCAAATTCTTTAGCTTTTGATACAACCTTTCTAAATTTGGTGGTTACTTTTTCATCTGGTGCGTTCCAATTTGGAGGCTCTGTTTCTTTTAACCATTTTTGTAATTCTTTAATAGCTCTATATAAATCTAGACCAGATGTTCTACAGTAAACTAGTTTTAATGATGGCCCTAATAAAAATAATAATCCATCTTCAACCTTATTAGCTGATAGAAAAATCTCTAATCTTTGTTCAACACCGTTTTCAAATTGGGTTAATATATTTAGCTGATGTCCAAAATTATAAAAGAAAGGCAAATTAATTTTTTCCATTATATAATCTCCAAATCTCTATTAATATTTAGTATAACATAATGTAGTGGTAATATGGGGTATATTTAAATAGGTTATTAATGGCATTAACATTTCTTCTCCCCCCCCCATAGTGACATCCCCCCGAATTGAGTCTATACTGGTAAGTATGGATGAAAGAAGTTGGTACACTTTTAGGTGCATAAAATGCAATCTTGTATGGCGCAAGCCGCTTGCCGCTGATGACCCCAAGCCCAAAGTATGCCCCAAGTGCGGTTCGCCCGATTGGCGTAACAAAGCAGTTGAAGAAAAAAGCTAGGGTAGCCTGATTATCCGCAGGGTGGCGACCTGTCTTATTGCGGTTGTCCTTCCCCTTCAGCAGGGGAGTTGTTTTTCAGAAGCAGGAGTCCTATCCAGCCGAGGGGTATCAGCAAAAGGCATACCCATGCCAGGCTTCTCTTCTTTCTGGTTAAAACCCAGCCGCTGATAAGCCCCCAGCCGAGTACGATCAATATATTGGGGAGCGCCATTATCAATGATATTACTTCCGAGTTAGCTTTATCGATGACAAAAATTATCAGTACCAGCAGGGAAGTGGCTAACCCGCTGGAGATAGCAACTGTCCAATTCAGATGTTTATTAAACCATTTCATAGTCTAGTTCCGTCGCTGTCTTATGAACAAGTATATCATGGGTTGTCTATAATATGTGTACATTGGAAGTGTTGTATCCGTATTTTCAGAAAATGCTTTAACATAAATAGACAGAAGCTAACTTCATAAACTTCAATAAAAAAGTAATCGTAATACTACCACTGCTCTTGTTAATCTGCTAGTATTAATTAAGCTTACCAAAAAGGAGATTACGATGGAAGAATCAGGCAACACATCAAAGGCGGAAAATAAGCAGCTCATCAAGGTTACCGATAACGGCCCCTATCTTGTAACCGGCTCAGTCCCGCTGTCGGAACAGGTCATACAGGTCGATAGCGATAATGAGTGCCGCGGCTGGCAGGAAGGCAAAAAGTATCCCGAGCAGGAGAGTTACAAACTTTGCCGCTGCGGAAAAAGCGTCAACAAGCCGTTTTGCACCGGAATGCATGCCGTTACCCGATTTAACGGCGAGGAAACTGCCGGCAATAAACCGTATGCGGAGCAGGCACAAATATATGAGGGTCCGGAACTTGTGCTGACCGATGCCGAAGAGTTATGCGCTTCGGCACGCTTCTGTCACCGCGCCGGTGGTACATGGAAACTAACGGAAGAATCCGCCGACCCCGAAGCGCGCAAAACCGCTATCGAAGAAGCCGGTGATTGCCCGTCAGGCAGACTGGTTTCCCACGACAAGCAGGGGAATGCCATCGAGCCGGAGTTTACTCCTTCCATCGGTGTGGTAAAAGACCCGCAGGCAGGGAAGGATGGGCCGCTGTGGGTGAGGGGCGGTATACAGGTAAATTCTGCTAAAGGCGAACCTTATGAAGTCCGCAACCGCGTTACCCTGTGCCGCTGCGGGAAAAGCTCGAATAAACCCATCTGCGACGGCAGCCATTTGATGTAAGGCATTTATAAATTATGGTTAATAATTCGATGCCGCTTCCTTCGACGTCGTTATGGTTCGACAGGCTCACCACGAACGGCTTGGTTAATTTAATATTGGTTTACTCACCTTGAGTATCGAGTTATCTGGAAAAAGGACAAGGGTGGAGGCACCCGGAATCAATTGAAATAAGGCTCTTATCTTCGTATTCGATGTTTTGTTTATGTTGGTATATAATTAACGCAAGGGAAAAATTTCAGGAGGTATAAATTATGCCCGGAACAGTAATTTTCTGGTTTATTTTCGTTATTGTCTTATTACTCTTTCTCTTTATGGGTATTTATACGGTCAAGCAACAGACTTTTGCCGTAATCGAAAGGTTCGGTAAGTATGCACGCATAGCCGGCCCCGGTTTGCATATCAAGTGGCCTATCATCGAAGCCGTGGTGGGGCGCGTTTCCATCAGGGTGCGTGAATTGAACGTAGAGGTAAAAACAAAAACTCAGGATAACGTATTCGTCAATCTCCTCATCGCAGTTCAGTTTTTCGTAACCAAGGAAAAGGTTTGGGATGCCTTCTACAAGCTGACCAATCCACTGGCACAGATGGAATCATTTGTTTTCGATACCGTGAGAGCAAAAGTCCCTCACATGAAACTGGATGAAGTCTTCGAGAAGAAAGAGGATATTGCCGAGGATATCGAGGCTAAACTGGGGAACATTATGCCGGAATTCGGCTATTTTATAAAGACGGCGCTGGTAAACGATATTGTCCCCGACAGCAAGGTGGCTATTGCAATGAACGAAATCAACGCTCAGGAAAGAATGAGGGTTGCCGCTGAGCACAAGGGCGAAGCCGAAAAAATCCTGGTAGTGAAAGCCGCCGAAGCCGATGCCAAGAGTAAAGAGTTGTCCGGTGTCGGCGTCGCCAACCAGAGAATGGCGATTATCAGGGGTCTGCGCGAGTCGGTCGAGGATTTCCAGCAGGCAATTCAGGGTATAAATGCCAAGGATGTTATGTCGCTGGTGCTTTTAACGCAGTATTACGATATGTTGACCGACGTCGGCAAGCATTCCAATAACAATACTATTTTAATCCCTCATTCTCCGGGTGCGGTGGGTGAGTTCCAACAACAGATTCTGTCATCACTTTTGGCTGCCGATAAGGCGACCGGTGAGCATAAGAAATAGTTATTAAAGAGATTTGAATATCACGCTGCGCCCCGTTTTAGCGGGGCGTAGCATACGCAACGAGGGCGGATAACCATAAAAGGCCGTTCGTGTCCTTCGACAAGCTCAGGATGCTCGGATTTTATTAGAGCCATTACGAAGACTGTTGAGTTCCGTAGTTCCGAACGAAATCCCGACCGGTCGGAGTCTAACCATAACGGCGGGCAAATAATTATAAAACGATTATTCATAAGAGCTTTTTAGTGGTACAATGTTACAAAATACCTTCTAACCAACAGCTAAAACGAAAGGATTTTTATTAAGGATAGATGAGTAACCTTCCCGAAATGGCCCGGGCGCTTCTTAAACCGGAGATATATCCCGAGCCGACAAAAAATGTGCGGTTGATGCAAACCCAGATGTCCTTTGTGTTTATCACCGACCGATACGTCTATAAAACCAAAAAGGCGGTGAATCTCGGCTATGTGGACTATACAACTCTGGAAAAGCGTAAGTTTTTCTGCCATAAGGAAGTGGAATTAAACAAGCGGCTCTCACCGTACACCTACATCGGAGTTATACCGATTACGGAAAAGGACGGGGTATACGCATTCGATGGCGACGGCGAAATCGTAGACTACACCGTCAAGATGAAAATACTTCCCTCAGACCGCATGCTGGATGTGCTTTTAAAAGAAAACGGCGTCACAGATGATATGATGCCCCGTGTTGCTGCCAAGATGGCGGATTTTCACAGCAAAGCGGAAACCGGCAATGTTATAAACGACTTCGGCAAGATAGAGCTAATCAACCATAACAACGAAGAAAACCTGAGCCAGATGGCTCCTTATATCGGGAGAACCCTGACCCAGCGCGAATATGAAAAAATCGCTTATTTCGTGCGCAGTTTTACAAAAGAGAACGCCGTTCTGCTGGAAAACAGAGTAAAAGAGGGAAAAATCAGGGATTGCCACGGAGACCTGCATACCGCCCATATCTGTTTTGAAGACGGGCTGATTATATATGACTGCATCGAGTTCAATGACCGCTTCAGATACTGCGATGTCGCCTCGGAAGTGGCATTTTTAGCTATGGATTTAGACCACAACGGCAGGGCGGATTTGGCGTGCAGTTTTGTTTCAAGCTATATTGAAAAGAGTGGTGACAGCGATATTAAAAAGCTGCTCAACTTTTATAAGTGTTACCGCGCCTGCGTGAGGGGCAAGGTTGCCTGCTTCAAACTGGACGACCCGTATGTGCCGGATGAGCATAAGAAAGAAGCCCATTATGATGCCGAAAGTTATTTCGACCTGGCATGTTCTTACACCAACACTACCCCTATTCTATTCATAACAAGCGGGCTTACCGGCTGCGGGAAATCGACAGTAGCACAAGAGCTTTCCAAAAGGCTGGGGTTGGTTCTGCTGTCCTCCGATGTCACCCGCAAAAAACTGGCAAACATACCGCAAAACGAACATTGTTATAACGATATTGACAGCGGCATTTATTCTGCCGAATTTTCGCAAAAAACCTATGATAAACTCTTTGAAGAAGCGGAGAAGGCGCTTAAAGACGGAGATTCGGTTATCATCGACGCTTCATTTATTAAGGCTGCCGACAGAAAAAGCGCAAAAAAACTGGCGGAGGACAGCGGGGTAAAATTCTTTTTAATAGAGTGTAAACTGGATGATGAAACAGCCCGTAAAAGGCTTGCCAGAAGGATGGATGAAAGCTCCGTATCCGACGGACGCTGGGAGGTATATCTGGCGCAGAAACAAAAGATGGAACCTGTCGAAGGAGTGCCCCCCTCTTTGCATGCTATAGTTAACAGCTCTAAAACTAATGAAGAGCATATAAATAATATATTGGACATGATTGGCTATATTTAATATAATATATTGATTTGTACTTAAACGAAGGATAAACCGGAGAGTAATTTTTTATCCGCAAAGGATGGATTGTAAATGAACAAAGATACTTATGACGTAAAGGACCTTGCCCTTGCCGAAGACGGCAGGCAGAGAATCGAATGGGCGGCACGTGAAATGCCGGTATTGGATATCATCAAACAGCGGTTTGATAAGGAGAAGCCCTTCAAAGGGGTACGCATTTCAGCCTGTTTGCATATTACAACCGAAACAGCCAACCTCGCCCTGACACTGCAGGCGGGCGGAGCAGACCTGATGTTGTGCGCTTCGAACCCCTTAAGCACACAGGATACCACAGCTGCCGCACTGGTGGAATACGGCATCCCTACCAATGCCATCAAGGGAGAAGATGACGAAACCTACTACAAGCATATTAAGACAGCGCTTGAACATCAACCACAGCTTACGGTAGATGACGGAGCCGACCTGGTCAGCACGCTTCATAAAGAACGAGAGGATTTATTGAATGACGTCATCGGCGGCACGGAAGAAACAACTACCGGAGTTATACGCTTGCGCAGTATGGAAAAAGATAACAAACTTAAATATCCGATAATTGCCGTTAACGATGCCCAGACCAAATACCTCTTCGATAACCGCTACGGAACCGGTCAGAGCACAATCGACGGTGTTATACGAGCTACCAATATCCTCTTTGCCGGAAAGAACGTAGTAATTATCGGCTACGGCTGGTGCGGGCATGGCGCCGCTATGAGAGCCAAGGGGCTTGGTGCACAGGTAATCGTTACCGAAGTAAAACCCTTGCGCGCACTGGAAGCGGTAATGGACGGCTTTAAGGTAATGACTATGAACGACGCCGCAAAAATAGGAGACATTTTTATAACCGTTACCGGCAATAAACATGTAATCGCCAAAGAACACTTCGATATGATGAAAGACGGAGCAATTGTCTGCAACAGCGGGCACTTTAACGTTGAAATCGATATCCCCGGCCTGGAGAAAATGGCTGTAGGCAAGAGACGCATCAGGACATTCGTAGACGAATATAGCATGAAAGACAACCGCAGTATATTCCTGCTGGGAGAGGGGCGCTTGATTAACCTGGCAGCAGCCGAAGGGCATCCCTCCAGCGTTATGGATATGAGCTTTGCCAATCAGGCGCTTTGTCTGGAGTATCTGGTAAAAAATAACGGTAATCTGCAACAAAAAGTCTATACTGTTCCGGAAGAAATAGACCTGGAAGTTGCCAGGCTGAAGCTGGCATCGATGGGCGTAAAAATCGATAAATTAACCCCTGAGCAGGAAAAGTACTTAAACAGCTGGGAAGAAGGGACTTAAAGAAGGAGAATTATATGAGCAATTGTTTCGAAAGTTCACCAAAATTTATGTTTACCTCGGAATCCGTAACCGAAGGCCATCCGGATAAACTGTGCGACCAGATATCGGATGCTATTTTGGATGAGATTATGGAAAATGACCCCGACGGCAGGGTTGCCTGCGAGGTAGCCACCACCACCGGGCTGGTCGTGGTAATGGGGGAAATTACTACCAAGTGCTATGTGGATATGCCCGAGATAGTAAGAAATGTGGTTAAGGAAATCGGATATACCAAACCGGAATACGGTTTCGACAGTAATTCAATCGGCGTGATTGTCTCAGTCAAAGGACAATCCACCGATATAGATATGGGAGTCAGTAAATCAGCTGAAGCTAAAAGCAGTTCCAAGGATGATTTCGATGAAGTCGGCGCCGGTGACCAGGGGATGATGGTGGGCTATGCCTGCAACGAAACCCCGGAACTGATGCCGTTCCCGATTCTTTTAGCACACAATCTCTGTCGCAGACTGGCAAAAGTCAGAAAAGACGGGATTCTCCCCTATCTGCGCCCTGATGGGAAGTCGCAGGTTACGGTGGAATATGCCAACGGCAAACCGAAAAGAATCGACAGCGTAGTTATCGGTGCTCAGCATGATGATAATGTGAGCCAGCAGCAAATCAGAGAAGACATCATTAAATATGTTATTAACGAGATTGTCCCGGCAAATCTGGTCGATGGCAATACCAAATATTATATCAATGCCACCGGGCGTTTTGTAATCGGAGGTCCGGTATCGGATACCGGTTTCACCGGCCGCAAGATTATTGTCGATACCTACGGAGGTTTCGGACGTCACGGGGGCGGCGCTTTTTCGGGTAAAGACCCCACCAAAGTAGACCGCTCTGCCAGCTATATGGCGCGCTACATTGCCAAGAACCTGGTTGCTGCCGGAATCGCCGACAGAGTCGAGATTCAGGTTTCCTATGTTATCGGCGTTGCCAGACCGTTATCCGTATGCATAGAAACATACGGCACGGAAAAAATCGACCGCCAGACAATAAAGGACCTGGTTGAGAAGCATTTCGATTTAAGGCCGGCGGCAATAATCAAATACCTCGACCTGCGCCGCCCGATTTATAGACAAACGGCAGCTTACGGACACTTCGGCAGGACTGATATCGACCTGCCCTGGGAAAAAACCGATAAAGCGGAAATGTTAAGAAAAGAAGCCTTCGGGAAGTAAATTAATGCCGGATTTGATATAATAAGCCCATATCGGATAGAATTACTCTCCGAAGATAGAGAGTAGTAGAGGTGTGCTTGATAAATAATCCCATTAAATTCGGAACGGACGGCTGGCGCGGCGTCATCGCCGAAGATTTCACTTTCGATAATGTGCGCATCTGCACACAGGCATTTGCCCTCTATTTGCAAAAATCCGAACTGGCGAGCCGCGGGATTGTCATCGGTTATGATACCCGTTTCGCTTCCAAAGAGTTTGCATCTGCCGCCGCCGAGGTTATCGCCGCCAATGGGATTAAAGTATATCTCTGCAACAAAGCCGAGCCAACTCCCGTGGTCAGCTACGGGGTGGTTGCAAAGCAGGCAGGCGGGGCAATCATAATAACCGCCAGTCATAATCCGGGCAAATGGAACGGTTTCAAAATCAAGTCGAAAGACGGCGCCAGCGCACCGACAGAAGTTATCTCTCAAATCGAAGAGAATGTCGGGTTGGTCATCGATTCCGGAAAAATAAACCGCATGCCGCTTTCGAAAGCTGTTGAAAAAGGGCTGGTTGAATATACCGAACTCTACCCTGACTACCAGGCTCAAATTGTCCGGCTGGTAGACCTGGACGGCATGAAGAACAGTAAATTAAAAATCGCCGTTGATTCGATGTTCGGGGCAGGCGCCGGTTACTTTAAGGCTCTGCTAAAAGACAGCGCATTCGAGATTATTGAAATCAACGACCAACCCAACCCGGTATTCCCCGGAATAAAACAACCTGAACCGATTGCCGGCAATCTTATCCGGCTTTCGGAGCTTATAAAGAACAGCGAAGCGGACGCAGGATTAGCAACGGACGGCGATGCCGACCGAATTGGTATCATGGACGAAAACGGCAATTTCTTGGCCCAATTACAGGTATATGCCCTCTTAGCGCTATACCTGCTTGAAGTCAGGGGAGAACGCGGGGCAATCATCAAGACAATAACAACGACCAGGATGCTGGATAAACTGGGAAAGTTGTATGACGTACCTGTTTACGAGACGAAGGTCGGCTTTAAATATGTGGCGCCCCTGATGCTTGAGCACGATGCAATTATCGGCGGTGAGGAGAGCGGCGGATACGGTTTGAGAGGTCATGTCCCCGAACGCGATGCCCTGCTGGCAGGCTTATGCTTTTTGGATTTGATAATTAAAACAGGCAAGAAGCCTTCACAGTTACTCAAGGATTTATATGACAAGGTCGGAGAACATTATTATGACCGGGTGGACATAGAATTTGACGAAGAGCAAAGAGAAATCATCACCGGCCGCGTCAGAGACAGCCATCCGAAGTTCATAGACGGTATGGAAGTTGCCAAAGAAGACACTATCGACGGATTCAGGTATATCTTATCGGACGGCACCTGGTTGTTAATCCGCTTTTCGGGGACCGAACCGCTGCTGAGGATTTATACCGAAAGCGACAGCCGCGAAAGAGTTAAAAGACTGCTTGAATTCGGCAAAAACCTGACCGGAGTATAGCTTCATGATAGATTTAAACGATTTAAATGTATATACAGAATATGACCTTGAAAAAATGATTAACCATCTCAATGGTTTTCCCGGGCTTTGCCGCGAGGCATGGCGTAAGGCAATGCTAATAGAACTGCCGGAAGACTATGCCGACGTTGACCGTGTTATGATTCTCGGAATGGGGGGCTCGGCGATTGGAGGAGACCTCATTTCACGACTGATTCTAAATGAAGCCAAAATACCAATGACCGTAAATCGCAACTATGACCTGCCGGCATATGTGGATAAAAGAACGCTGGTAATCGCCTGCAGTTATTCCGGGTACACCGAAGAAACGCTTTCCTCACTCGGACAGGCTCTAGAAATAGGTGCAAAGTGTATGGTTATTTCAACCGGCGGCAAACTTCAGGATATTGCCGAGGATAAACACCTGCCGTTATTTACCTTCGATTACGATGCCCAACCCCGAGCCACCCTGCCCTTCAGCTTTATGGCGGTATTCTGTACGCTGCAGAGACTCGGGATTATCGGTGATAAATCAGCAGACATTGCCGAGACAATCAAGATACTGGAGCAGTTGACAGAACAGCTGGATATCACTGTACCGGTAGAGAAAAATCAAGCGAAGCAGATGGCACAAAAACTGTACGGCAAATTCATATTTATTTACGGCGCTGAGATTACCTCCGAAATCGCCTATCGATGGAAAACACAGTTTAACGAAAACAGCAAAAACTGGGCAGCCAATGAATCCTTTTCGGAATTGAATCATAATACTATCGTGGGCTACCAATTCCCGACCGATTTTGCGGGAGATGCATGGATTATCTTGCTGCGTTCGAAGCTGATATCGGAGCCTATTCTGGCACGTTACGATGCAACCTGCCGTGTGTTTGAGCAGTATAAAATCAAGTACAGTATAGTGGATATCGGCGGAGAAAGTGCGCTGGCACAGATGTTGAGCCTGGTGCTTTTGGGAGATTACATCAGCTACTACCTGGCGATTTTGAACGGGGTAGACCCCACTCCCATCGAGACCATCGATAAACTGAAGCACGAACTCAGGAAAAACCAGGGCTGAAATATACTTAAGTACAAAACCTGTCAGGCAAATTCATTACAAGAAG
Source organism: Dehalococcoidia bacterium UBA5748 (assembly GCA_002419135.1). GTDB lineage: Bacteria > Chloroflexota > Dehalococcoidia > Dehalococcoidales > UBA5627 > UBA5627. The sequence goes on from DIFM01000033.1 coordinate 23,367, forward strand.
TCCCTTTACCCTGTCATTCTGAAGTCACAGGGGGTGACTGAAGAATCCGGGGGCGAGGAGAAGCAGCAAACTGGCTACCTCGGCATCAGGAAGGATGCCGTATTAACCACTCCACCCCAGTTGCTTCGTTCGACCACCACGAACTCAGCAAGACAATGATAGAAAACTACACAAAACAAAAAACCCGCGGATAATATTAACCACGGGCTTTGTTTTACTTCTCTTGTTGTCAAAAGAACTTCGCTAATATCAATTCTGAAACAGGTCAAGCCCTCGACCATTAGTACAGCTTAGCTGAACGCCTTACGACGCTTACACACTCTGCCTATCAAACAGGTAGTCTACCTGCGGTCTTACCTCTGGCGAACCAGAGTGGGAAATCTAATCTTGGGGCCGGCTTCACACTTAGATGCTTTCAGCGTTTATCCGAACCAGACTTGGCTACCCAGCGATGCCCCTGGCGGAACAACTGGCACACCATTGGTCTGTCCCTTTCGATCCTCTCGTACTAGAAAGAGACCCCCTCAAATTTCCAAACGCCCACAACGGATAGAGACCGACCTGTCTCACGACGGTCTG
>DIFM01000044.1:0-5534 GCA_002419135.1 Dehalococcoidia bacterium UBA5748
TGCAAATAAATAAACCCAACTATCAGACCTGGCTACAGGAAACCGAGGGTATAGAGTTTAAAGACGGACATTTCTATATCGGTACTCCCAATACCTTTGTTGCTGAATACCTCGAAAAGAACCAGCGTTCCCTGATTGAAAAAACACTGATTGGCCTCGTTAAAAGCAAAGTTGTGGCGCACTTTCAGGTAAGCTCAATTCAACCGGAACCGACCGACGGTTATGCCTACCGTGAAACACCACAGGCTATCGACTCTCAAATCTCCGATTTTAACCCTAAATACACATTCGAGACCTTCGTTGTGGGAAACTCGAATCAACTGGCTTACGCCGCAGCGCAGTCAGCGGCGCAGAATCCCGGTGAAAGCTACAATCCGCTCTTCATCTACGGTGGTTCGGGGCTGGGAAAAACCCATCTGTTACAGGCTATCGGACATACCCTGCAGGCTAAAAATGCCAGTGTACTTTATGTTAGCGGAGAGCAGTTTACCAACGAGTTTATTGACGCCATACGTCACAGGACAACCGATGAGTTCCGCGATAAATACCGCAGTGTCGATGCACTGATGGTAGATGATATCCAATTCATCAGCGGCAAAGAGCAAACGGAAGAGAGCTTCTTTCACACTTTCAACGAACTGCATAACTCCAACCGTCAGATAATTGTAACCAGCGATAAACTGCCGCAGTCGATGCAGGGCATGGAAGAACGCCTGCGTTCCCGTTTCGAATGGGGTTTAACCGTCGATATTCAACCACCCGACTTAGAAACCCGTCTGGCTATACTGCAGACTAAAGCCGAACAGGCAGATACCGAAATAGCAATCGACGTGCTGGAAATGGTCGCCCAGCAGGCACGCCGCAATATCAGGGAACTGGAAGGCAGCCTCAATCGCATTATAGCCTATGCCAAATTACTGCGCTCACAGATTACACGTGAAGTCGCCACAAAAGCCTTAACCAATATTAACGGAAACAGGGAAACCCGCGGGCAGATATCTCATGTAAAGCTACTTGATACAGTGGCAGACTATTTCCAGCTCGACCCGGAAGTAATCATCGGCCACCGCAGAGATAAAGAAGTGGCGCTTGCCAGGCAGATATCCATGTACCTGTTAAAGCAACAGGACTCTTACTCTTTAAGCGAAATAGGCAAATTAACCGGCGGCAGGAACGCCTCCACCGTCAGCCATGCCTGTGAAAAGATAGCGCGGGATATCGAAAACAATCCGATACTGAAACGCAAGTTACGTGATATTCAGTCATCCCTCAAATCTGAATGAGCCCTCTTAAGTTTCTTAATCAGAAGGTTAACTCAAAAACAATTGCCCGGCTGTTATTTTTTTCTTTTAACCAATGTAATATCTTTATCATAATATGCCGGTTTTTTGCCTTCCTTTTGCACAAGCGGAGGCTTTTCTTTGATAACTCCGTTACGTTTTCGATAACAGAAAGATAGTTAAAGCCGGCTTCCGGCATTATTTGAAAAAATAAAATTCGTCAGCTATAAATAAACTTTGTGCTCATATTACCTCTATTATTATATATAACAAAGATTAACTGATATTGTATATACTTATTAAGTAAGGTTATTAGATAAGTCGTAATATCATAGCGTAAGGTTCTTCCTGCGCAAATTTGATTTTGTACTGAGCAATATCGGTCAAGAAAAGAAATAGATAGGGTGTTATCCTTAGTAATAGAAGGAGTAATTGTGGAGAAGTGGGAAAAAATGCTGGCGGTACAGCATATACAGGACTTTATCGAAAAACACCTGAAAGATAATATAACCATGTCTATGCTGGCAAAGGCAGCCGGATATTCACAGTGGCACTCGGCGCGCCTGTTTAAAAAAGTTACAGGTAAGACGCCTTTCGATTACGTTAGGGCTTTGCGGCTGTCCCGGGTAGCCGTAAGGTTACATGATGAAGATGTAAGAATAATTGATGTGGCATTCGACTTTGTTTTCGACTCATATGAGGGCTTTACCATGGCATTCTCCAGGGAGTTCGGTATGACGCCCAGGTATTATGCTAAAAATATACCGCCTCTGAAGTTGTTTCTTCCCGCCGCCCGCGATTACTACTTCAAATTACAGAAAGGAGAATATGAAATGTCTGAAAACACAAATACCGTATTTGTCCAGGTAGTCGACCGCACTAAAAGGAAGATGATACTGAAGAGAGGAATTAAGGCGGCGCACTATTTCGAATACTGCGAAGAAGTCGGCTGCAAGGTCTGGGACGAATTGTCTGCCATTAAGGAAGCCATTTACGAACCGATCGGTATGTGGCTGCCGGAAAAGATGACAAAGCCGGGGACGTCCAAATATGCGCAGGGAGTGGAAGTCCCGGCGGATTACAGGGGAAAAGCGCCCGAAGGGTACGAAATCATCGACCTTGCACCATGTAAAATGATGGTGTTTCAGGGCGCTCCCTATGATGACGCGAAATTCGAGCAGGCTATCGGAGACCTGTGGGAAGTGATGAACAGGTACAATCCCGAAATCTACGGCTTTCAGTGGGCGGATGATGACGGACCGCGTTTCCAGCTTGCTCCGATGGGATATCGCGGGTATATAGAGGCCAGGCCGGTCAGGCAGGTCAACGTCTAACTGCTGTCAATCCGATAATCTGATATTTTTATTCGGTTCCCCGGCTGTCAGGTCGGGGAACCTGCTTATAATAACATCTTGGCGGTAATTTGATATATACTTATATCAGTCGGTGGAAAAATTACGCAACAATGCGGTGATGCAGGGAAGGTGCCGTATGGAGGAAAGAACTGACAACAGGGGAATCGGCGTTATAAAATACGCTAGGTTGCATGAAGCGTATATCAGGAGAAGCCTGAGAGGGGATTGCGATAGAGCGGAGCTGGCGCGTTATCATAACATGAAAATACAGTGGTTACAGCACGAAAGGCTGATTCACCTGCTGGTAACCATACTCTTTGCGTTCATCTTCATGTTTCTGTTCGCTATCCTGATGCTATACACGGAAAACTGGGTTATACTGATACCGCTGACAATCGTGACAGTTTTACTCGGCGCATATATCTTTCACTATTTCGAACTGGAAAATACAGTGCAGAGCTGGTATAAGCTGTATGACGAGATAGATAGCAAACAATAATAAAAATACTTATAGAATAGTCTGTTGCCCTGTCATAAAAAGTTTTCAGGATACAGTAGTAAAAAAGGAATAGAAATGTTCGATAGAGTTGAAATTATAGTAAGAGCCGGTAACGGCGGTGACGGAGCTGCCAGTTTCCGTCGCGAAAAATTCGTTCCGCTGGGCGGACCGGATGGCGGTGACGGCGGTCGTGGTGGCAGTGTAATTATCCGAGCAGATGATGACGTCAGTAATCTCAAGTACTTTCGCCAGCACCGAGCCTACAGCGCCGACAGCGGCAAGAACGGCTCGAGCCAGCGCAAATCAGGCAGAAGCGGAGCTGATCTGATATTGAAAGTCCCGCCGGGAACCATTGTTTCGGAAAAAGTAGAGACGGGCGAGGATATTGTACTGGCAGATTTAAAGGAAAAAGGACAGGAAGTGGTGGCGGCAGCCGGAGGCGGGGGAGGGTTGGGGAACAGTCATTTCGCATCTTCCATAAATCAGGCGCCCGTTCTGGCACAAAAAGGAGAAGAGGGTGCGCAAAAAATGATAGTCCTCGAATTGAAGCTGATAGCCGATGCCGGGATAGTTGGCTATCCCAATGTCGGCAAGTCTTCACTGGTGGCGGCAGCTTCGGCAGCTCATCCGAAAATTGCCGATTATCCTTTTACAACACTGGAACCGGTGCTCGGTACCATAATTATAGGACATCGTACTTTTGTGCTGGCAGAGATTCCCGGTCTGATTGCCGAAGCAAGTCTCGGGAAAGGTCTGGGACACGATTTTTTGAGACATGTGGTCAGAACAAGGCTGCTGGTCCACCTCTTAAACGGAGATTCGCCTTCACCGGTCGATGATATGATTCAGGTTAACAATGAGCTCAGTATCTTCGATTCGGCACTGAGTAAGAAGCCGCAAATAGTAGCGGTCAATAAAATCGATTTACCCCAGGTCAGGGAGCGGATGCCGGAAATCAGAAAGGTTTTTAAAGAAATCGGCATTAAGGTGCATTTTATTTCCGCGTTTACAGGAGAAGGGGTTTCCGAGTTGATGGCAGAGGTTTTAAAAGAGCTTGAGCTCATCACACCGCAGGAAGAGTCACCGGCTGACGAAGAGTCGTTTGCCGTCTTTCATCCGCAACCGAGGGGAGATACCAGAATTACACGTGACGGCGATGTTTTTGTCATAGAAAATAAGAGCCTGGAGCGTATTATAGAAGGGACCGATGCCACAAAAACGGAGGCAAAACGTCAACTTATCGGTCTTTTAAACCGGCCTCATACCAGAAAGGCGCTGGAGAGAGCCGGTGCCAAAACAGGTGACAGGGTGCGCTGCGGCAGTTTTGAGTGGCGGTGGTGATAAAATGAGATTAGCTGTTCTGGGAGGTACCTTCGACCCGATTCATAACGGGCATATCCTTATGGCTGAAGCAGCGCTATCACGTCTCAATCCGACGCAAGTGTTATTCATACCGGCCGGAAATCCGAGATTTAAGGAAAATGAATCGGTTGGCGATGCGGCTCATCGCCTCAAGATGGTGGAACTGGCAATAGCCGGGAAGCCCCCATTTCAATTATCAACTATGGAAATAGAGCGGGGAGGGGTAACCTATACCGTTGATACTTTGAGAGAGCTTAAAAGCGGTTTGGAGCCTCAGGACGAACTGTTCTTCATTATGGGGTGGGGTAGTTTAGCAGAACTCCCGTTATGGCATAAACCTGCCGAAATAATATCGCTTTGCAGACTGATTGTAGTGCCGAGAGCAGGTTTTCCAAAGCCGGATTTAATGCAGCTTGAAAAAGATATGCGCGGACTCTCAGAACGTGTAATTATGCTTGATGAGCCGCAGATAGAAATTTCTTCATCCGATATAAGGGAAAAAGTTAGAAGCGGCCAAGATATCAGGGGACTGGTGCCGGATGCGGTTGCTGATTACATTGCCGAACAAGGTTTATACCGGTAAAAACGGATTGGACAAAGTCCCTGTTTGTTTTAAAATCTGCTAACGAACGTCTTCGAGAGTTGTCTTTTTTCTTTGTTCTTCAAATGCAAACACGTCTGACGCTATAGAAAAGACGGTGAGAGTAACCGACGGCTTTTTGCCGGCAGTCTAGATATCCAGGTTCTTAACGCTCTTGGCATGTGCCTGAATGAAGGCTTTGCGGGGAGGCACCTCGCCGCCCATCAGCATATTGAAGACCTCGTCCGATTTGGCGGCGTCTTCTATGTTGACTCTCAGCATAGTGCGCGTTTCCGGGTTCATTGTGGTATCCCATAACTGCTCGGCGCTCATTTCACCCAGACCCTTGTATCTTTGAATTTCTATTTTTTTAGATTCCCGCTTCATTTTTTGCATTATAATGTCTTTATCCGGGTCGGTATAAACCCATTGAGAAGTCTTTCCGGACTTGATTTTAT
>DIFM01000044.1:5563-7442 GCA_002419135.1 Dehalococcoidia bacterium UBA5748
TGCCTGAAGAAAAAGGTCAAAAGCAGGGTACGGATATGAGCTCCATCGACATCTGCATCAGCCATAAGAACGACCCGATGGTAGCGCAGTCTTGCAAGGTCCATTGAATCGTCAATACCGCTGCCGAGCACGGTTATCATATTGCGGATTTCTTCGCTGGAAAGAATTCTCTCCATAGAAGCCTTCTCTACGTTAAGGATTTTACCCCTCAAGGGTAGTATCGCCTGGAAACGACGGTTGCGCCCTTCCTTGGCGGAGCCTCCGGCTGATTGTCCTTCTACCAGGAACAACTCACAGAGAGAGGGGTCTTTTTCCGAGCAGTCGGCAAGTTTACCGGGTAGTGTTCCCGACTCAAGGCTGTTCTTTCGGATGACCAGGTCTCTGGCTTTCCTGGCTGCTTCACGGGCTTTAGCGGAAGTGAGGCACTTGTCGATGATTTTTTTGGCTTCGTCCGGGTGCTCTTCCAAATAAAGAGAAAGCCCCTCGGCAACAATGCTTTCCGTTACATTTTTGATTTCAATGTTGCCCAGTTTCCCCTTGGTCTGCCCTTCGAACTGGGGTTCGGCTAATTTAACGCTGATTACAGCGGTAATACCCTCCCTGGCATCATCACCTACCAGGTTCGGGTCTCCGTCTTTAAGTATTTTGTTTCTGTGCGCGTAATCGTTAAGCACACGTGTCAATGCCGAACGGAATCCGGTCAGGTGGGTTCCGCCGTCTACCGTATTGACACAGTTGGCGAAACTGAGTGTATTATCGGTATAACCGTCGTTATACTGGATAGCCGCTTCGACAACGGTGCTGTTTTCCTGTTTGGATATATATATCGGCAATTTGTGAAGTACCGGACGGTTGCGGTTTAGATGGCGCACAAAACCTATAATACCGCCTTCGAAATAAAAAGTCTGTTCACGGTCCGATTTTTCATCGTAAAAAGAAATTTCCAACCCTTTATTCAGATAGGCAATTTCACGAAAGCGGTCGTTTAAGGTGTCGAAGTTATATTCTTCTTCGGTGAATATTTCCTTATCGGCTACAAATCTTATGGTGGTCCCTGTTTCATCGGTTTCACCGATTTCCTCCACCCTTTTTTGCGGGATACCTTTTTTATATTCCTGGTAGTATATTTTACCGTTGAGCTTGACCCATACTTCCAAACGCTCCGATAAAGCATTAACCACTGAAGAGCCGACGCCGTGCAAGCCGCCCGATACCTGATAGGTCTTGCCGCCGAATTTAGCTCCGGCATGAAGAACGGTTAGCACGGTTTCCAGTGCGGAAACCTTGGTGGTAGGGTGGATGTCGACCGGGATACCGCGGCCATTATCTTCTACTGTAACAATGTTATCTTTATCTATGGTGATTTTTATNNCCGGCCATGGCTTCATCGACGCTGTTATGGACTATTTCATAGACCAGGTGATGCATGCCGCGCTGGTCGGTAGAGCCGATGTACATACCGGGGCGCCGGCGAACGGCTTCACGGCCACCTAAAACCTGTATATCGGCAGCCGAGTAATCTTTATTTCGGTTTGAATCCTTGTTATCTTGCGTCATTTACACTCTTACATATCAAATAGATTCGGTACATTTTATAATAAAAGAGGCAAGCCGTTTCTGCTGCCCCGTTTCTATAATATGCTTAATTATACCATAATTTTATGGCGGCGGTAAAACTTTCAAAGCTAAAAGGTATTTATTTTAACGAAATAATGGGCAGTAAAGAAATTAAAAAGAGGATTTTGGTACCCCCAAGCGGATTCGAACCGCTCTTGCCGGCGTGAAAGGCCAGTGTCCTAGGCCTCTAGACGATGGGGGCACTGGAATAAGTATACCAAAGGTTGATTTTGTTTTCAATGTTACCTTAACACCTGTTGCA